>JALYHQ010000100.1 GCA_030776455.1 Acidobacteriota bacterium
GCCCCCCGCTGCGGCACCCGGACAGACGCCGCCTCCGGCTCCGCCTGCTCCGCAACCCGCGCCGGGCAGCGCAGCCAAGCCGCCGGCCGCGCAGACACCGGCGAATCCACCAGCTCAAACGACGCCCGGGACACTCGCCGCTCCAAGCGATACAGGTCAGAATCGGCAGCCCGGCGTAGCGGCGCCGGCCACGCCGGTTACCATCGACCTGGCGGGAGCGCTGGAAAAGGCCCGCGCATATAACGCGCAGTTTCAAGCGGCGGTGATCGCGACCGGCCTTGCTCGCGAGGATCGTCTGCAGGCCAAAGCGGCGCTGCTCCCCAGTTTGAATTACTTCAACCAGTACATTTACACGCAGGGCAACGGGACGCCGTCCGGAGTTTTCGTGGCCAACGACGGCGTGCACGTCTACACCAGCCAGGCACAGGTGCATGAGGAGCTGTTCTCCTTCACTCGCCGAGCCGAGTACCGGCGCGCGCTGGCGGCGGAGGCCACGGCGAAAGCCAAACAGGAGATCGCCGCGCGCGGCTTGATCTCTACCGTGGTTGGCGCCTACTACGGCCTGCTCGCCGCGCGGCATCACCTTGCGAACGCGCAGCGCAGCCTGGATGAAGCCCGGCATTTCCTGGACATCACGGAAAAGCAGGAACGCGGGGGCGAGGTTGCGCATGCGGACGTAATCAAGGCGCGGTTGCAGGCGCAGCAGCGCGAGCGCGATTTGTGGGAGGCGCAGTACGCGCTCGACAAGGCCCAGATGGCGTTGGGGGTGCTGCTTTCTCCGGATGTGAATCAGCAGTTCAATATTCAGGACGATCTGCAATCGGGGGTGGCGCTGGCGCCGTTTCCGGAAATCCAGCAGATGGCGCTGTCGAACAGCCCGGACGTGAAGGCCGCGGAGGCGGGACTGCGACAGGCCGAAGTCGGGATCTCCGTTGCGCAAGGCGCGTATCTGCCCGCTCTGGTGCTCGATTATTTCTATGGCATCAATGCTAATGTCTTCGGGATTCGCGGTCCGGAAGACCGCAAGAATCTGGGCTCCTCGGTGCAGGCGACCATGACGATACCCGTATGGAACTGGGGCGCGACGCAAAGCAAGGTGCGCCAGGCGATTCTCCAGCGCAAGCAGGCGCAACTGGACCTGCTGACGGCTCAAAGGCAGTTGCAGGCGAATCTCAACAACTCCTATCTGGAAGCGCAGACAGCGCGCGCGCAGCTGGATTCGCTGCGCTCGTCGGTAGAACTCTCCGTTGAGAGCCTGCGCCTTACTCTGCTCCGTTATCAGGGCGGCGAAGCGACCGCGCTCGAAGTGGTGGACGCGCAAACCACGCTGGCGCAGGCGCGCAACGCGTATGATGACGGGCTTACCCGTTATCGCGTCGCGCTGGCCGGATTGCAAACGTTAACAGGGACTATTTGAACATGCAAAGAACAATGTATCGCTCCCTGACGGTCGCGGCTCTGTGCGGATTGTGGCTTACAGGCTGCGGCGGGGCAAAGAAGCAAGCCGAGGCGGAGCCGGTGGTGCCGGTGGAGGTGACTGAAGCCAAACGCGACTCCATCCAGCACATCGTGCAAGCGGACGGAATCCTTTACCCCGTGGAGCAGTCCAATATCATTCCCAAGATCGGCGCTCCCATCAAGAGCTTCGCGGTGAGCAGAGGCGACCATGTGCACAAGGGCCAGCTGCTGGCGATCCTGGAGAATCGGGATCTGGCGGCGGGCGTTACGGACGCCAAGGGCACTTATGAGCAAGCCTCGGCGCAGTACCGCAACACCGCGTCGGCCACCGTTCCCGATGAACTGGTAAAGGCGCAGCAGGACACGCAGGCGGCGAGGCAAGCGATGGACGCCGCACAGAAGCTGCTGCAGAACCGGGAGCAGATGTTCCGCGAAGGCGCGATCGCGCGGCGCATGGTGGATGACGCGGCAACCGCCTACGCGCAAGCTAAGAGCACGTATGAAACCGCCCAAAAGCACCTGGAATCCCTGCAGCGTGTCAGCCGGCAGGAAGAAGTAAAGAGCGCCGCCGGGCAGATGGAATCGGCGAATGGGAAGTATCAGGCGGCGCAAGCGCAGCTTTCGTATTCCGAAGTTCGCAGCCCGATTGACGGGGTGGTGGCCGACCGGCCGCTCTATCCCGGCGAAATGGCGGCCGCGGGCAGCCCGCTCATCATGGTGATGAATCTTTCCCGAGTCATCGCCCGCGCCAATATCCCGGTGGCGCAAGCGGTGGTGCTGCGGGTGGGACAGACGGCGCGCATCGCACAGACCGACGCGCCCATCGAAGTGCAGGGAACCGTCAAGGTGGTGAGCCCGGCGGTGGATCCCAACAGCACCACTGTGGAGGTTTGGGTTGAGGCGGCGAATCCCGGCGCGAAGCTCAAGTCGGGCGTGACCGTGCATATCTCGGTGCTGGCTGAGACGATCAAGGACGCGGTGGTGATTCCGCCGGCCGCGCTGCTTCCCTCGCAACAAGGCGGGACCATCGTGATGGTGGTGGGCGCCGATTCGGTTGCGCACGAGAGGAAGATCGAAGTCGGCGTTCGCGAAGCGGAGAAGCTGCAGGTGGTCAGCGGGCTCCAGCCCGGAGAAAAAGTGGTCACGGTAGGCGGGCTCGGCCTGCAGGACGGCGGGAAGGTCCAGGTCGGCAAACCGGCGGCCGAAAAGCCGGATAAGGCAGGCGGAGACAAGGGCGATAAGGACGAGAAGGACGATAAAGGAAAATGACGGAAGAGCCCGCGGTGAAGCCGCCTTCCGCCACCGCCGAAAACGATCACTGGAGCGCGCGCTACGGCAAGTCTATCCTCTTCATCATCCTGACGCTGATTGCGGCGGGCGTGTACCTGGCGTTCACAATCCCGGTCTCGGTGTTTCCGTCCACCGATTTTCCGCGCATCGTAATCGGGGTGGACAACGGCGTCGCGCCCATCGACCAGATGCTGGTCACCGTTACTAAGCCAATCGAGGAAGCGGTGAACACGGTACAGGGACTGGATCGCGTGACCTCCGTCACCAGCCGCGGATCGGCCGAAGTGGATCTGTATTTCGCCTGGAAAATCGACATGTTCCAGACGCTGCAGCGCGTGAACGCGGCCATCTCGACGGTGCAGCCGCTGCTGCCGCCCAGCGCCCGGGTCACCGCGAACCGGCTGACATTCGCCGCGTTTCCCATCATGGGCTACAGCCTTACTTCCGATACCGTGCCGCAGACTCAGCTCTGGGAGATCGCCACTTATGAGCTGAAACCTCGGCTGAACCGGCTCAGCGGCGTATCCACTGTGGTGATCCAAGGCGGGCAGGAACCTGAATTCGAGATTCGTCCGGACCCCTCCAAGCTGCTTCAGACCACCGCGACCATTCCTAATCTGCTGGACGCCGTGAAGCGCAGCAACCTGATCGATTCGCCGGGCCTGGTAGAGGCGAATCATCAGCTCATTCTTGGCCTGGTGAGCGGCCAGGCGCGCACGCCCGACGAAATCTCCAACATCGTTGTGAAAACCACGCAGCTCGGCATCCCGATCCATATCGGCGACGTCGCGGCGGTGCTGCCTTCGGTGAAGCCGGTTTACACGGTGGTGACCGCGGGCGGCAAACCAGCGGTGCTGCTCAACATCAACCGCCAGCCGGACAGCAACACCGTGCAGGTGGCCGATGAAGTCCACACCGAGATCGCTGCGCTCACCAAGACGCTGCCCAAAGGCGTGCAACTGCGGCCGTTTTATGATCAGTCCGTGCTGGTGAACGACGCCATCTCCAGCGTCCGCGACGCCATTTTGATCGGGCTGGTGCTGGCGGGAATCATCCTGGTGCTGTTTCTGCGCGACTGGGGAACCTCGCTGGTGGCCGCGCTGGTGATTCCGGCTACCGTGGCAGTGACGTTTATCGCCTTGCGGCTGATGGGACAGAGCTTCAACCTGATGACCCTGGGCGGACTTGCGGCGGCGGTGGGGCTGGTGATCGACGACGCCATCGTGGTGGTGGAGAACATCGTGCTGCACCGCGATGCCGGGCAGAGTCCTGGAGAAGCCATCCGGAGCGCGATGCGTGAGATCCGTACGCCCCTGATCGGTTCCACCATCACGCCGATAGTGGTTTTTCTGCCGCTGATTTCGATTACCGGCGTCACGGGGACGTTCTTCCGCGCGCTCGCGATTACGGTGGGAATGGCGCTGCTGACGTCCCTGGCTTTGGCGCTCAGCTGGACGCCGGCACTGAGCCACTATCTGCTGCGAAAACCGCGTGAAGGTGCCTCCAAGGAGACGGAGCACGACGCGGAGCGCCGCGGCATCATGGGCCGCGTAATGGACTTCTATGAACGCGTCCTGCGAGGAGTGCTGCACCGGGCATGGGCCATGGGACTCTTCGCGATCGCCTTGATCGCCGCTTCTTACTTGTGTTATCGCGCGCTGGGCTCGGATCTACTGCCGGCCATGGACGAAGGCGGATTCATTCTGGACTACATCATGCCGGCGGGGTCGTCACTGGCGGAAACCAATCGCGTCATCTCCGAGGTGGAATCCATTCTGCACGATGTTCCGGAAGTGGAGAGCACGTCGCGGCGCACTGGATTGCAACTTGGGCTCGCCGCCGTTACCGAAGCCAACACCGGGGACGTCTCGGTGAAGCTGAAAAAGGATCGCAAGCGCGCAATTGACGATGTAATCGCCGACGTGCGCGAGAAGGTGGCCAAACGCGAACCGATGCTCCAGGTGGAATTTATCCAGCTTCTGCAGGACATGATTGGGGATCTGACCAGCGCGCCGGAGCCGGTGCAAATCAAGCTGTTCGCGCAGAACTCGGCGCTGCTGTATGACTGGGCGCCGCGGATCGCGGATGCCATCAAGAAAGTCCCAGGCGTAGTGGATATTTTGAACGGCGTGGACAATACGGTCAGCGGACCCGCGATGGTGTTTCACGTAAATCCCACCGTGACTGCGCGCGCGGGCTTCACAGGCGATGAAGTGGAGCTGGACGCAAGCGCCATTCTGCAGGGCGAGCCGTCGCCTACGCCCATCGTGGTGAATGACCGGTCCTACACGCTGCGGGTGCGCTTCCCCGAGTCCGCGCGGGCGTCGCTCGAAGCCATTCGCAACACGCTGCTGGGCAGCTCCACCGGCAGCAAGGCGACGCTGGGAACATTAGCCACCGTGGAAGAACTGCCCGGACAGAATGAGATCCGCCGTGAGAACCTGCAACGCACGGTGGCGGTGACGGCGCGTCTGGAAGGAGTGGACCTGGGCACGGGCGTGGCGGGGGTGAAGAAGGCGATTGCGGCCCTCAATGTTCCACCCGCCATCCGTATCGTCTATGGCGGCGCGTATGCGGAGCAGCAGAGCTCATTCCGCAGCCTGGTAGTGGTGCTGGTGCTGGCGATTCTGCTGGTGTTTATCGTGCTGCTGGTAGAGTTCGGCGGCTTCTCGGCTCCCGTGGCCATCATTGCCTCGGCGCTGCTCTCGAGCTCGGGCGTATTTCTGGCCCTCCTGCTGACGAAAACCACATTCAACATTTCCTCGTTCATGGGACTCATCATGGTGGTGGGCATCGTGGCCAAGAATGGAATCCTGTTGCTGGATGCGGATCAGAAGTACCGCCGCGACGGAGCGTCCCCGGAAGAAGCCATGATCAAGGCGGGTGAGCGCCGGCTGCGACCTATCCTGATGACCGCAATGGCCACCATGGCCGGAATGATTCCGCTGGCGCTGGCGTTGGGAGCAGGCTCCCAGATGCTGCAGCCATTGGCTATCGCGGTGATCGGCGGCATCATGGCGTCCATGGTGCTGTCGCTGATTGTGACACCCGCGGTGCACTACTATCTGACGCGCAGTGAAACCGCCGATCACCCCTGAGTTGCGCTATTTGCCGAAATAACTCAACTCCGTCCGGAATCGGCTGACCGATAACTCCAATGAAGTAATGATTCCGGCCATTTTGGCTTGCATCTTGGCTGCCCCGGCGACACCAACCGATTTCCATGTGGGCGGCCCGCCGTCAAGCGTTGCCATGTTCGGGATTGGCGAAGCAGAAACGTACAAATCGGGACCACCCCCAAAGACGGCTTGCTCCACGTAGTATTCGCCGCCTCCCTTTTTGAAGGCCGGCACATAATCGCTCTTCAACCACGCTTCATACTCCAGGGCCCGGCCGGACGCTACATGGGTCAGTATGATCACGGCGTAAGCGGGCGGACCCGACCGTCCTGCGCCGGTGCTAAGGTCCGCGCGGGTCATGGTAGCCACTCGAGTGGCGCTATTTAAAGTGGCGGCGCTGCGGCGGAGCAGGTCCGCGGACTTGTCCTTTCCAAGAGCCTTCACGAGTGGACTATCGCCGTCCATGGCTGCAAAGTTCACGAGTGGAGACGCCGAAACGTACTCGTTGATATCGCCGAAGGTGGTTTGCCAGACCGCGCGGAAGGGCACGCCGGCCTGCTTGTACGCGGCGCTCACTTCTTTTTGGATACCTTCGAACTCAAGCCGCTTCTCGGGCTTTACCTTGTAAATGGTGATGTAGTTCCATTCAGGTCCCTTGGGAGCTTTGTCCTGGGCCGAAAGCATCGACACCAGCGCGGGCAGTACGACGCCGAGCCGGAAGAAACCGCTGCGCACTATTCGAACACGCATGGGAACACTCCTCGTTACAGCTTAATTGTGGATCTGAGTGATTCTACGCGAACGCGCAGTGGAAAGCAATCGTCGATGGGGGTGAGCAACCCTCTTGGGCCAAGGGCACCGGATTCTCACCCCAGCAACGAGCCGATCGTCGCAATTCGATAGTACAGCGAAGTGCGCCTAAGGGTCGATACGGGAGATCACGTAGGGGTTTGTAAACTCTTTGATTTCAGGAGCGAATGTATCTCGTTCCCGTCATGGAAGATCCACCGCCCCGTGTTTGAAAAAAAGCTTCACGGCCTGCCAGTTCATCGGAACCAGCATGTGCGGCATCGGATCCTTTTCTGCATCGTCGAAGAAGGCCAAAGACTTCAGGATGTGCAGCCGGCTGTAGCCGGTCTTGACGTATTTGCGTTGGAATAAATCAAAGAGATGGCCGAGGCCATATTGACTGGCTGCAAGATACAGATCAATGAAATCCCTTTTCGTACCTCGGCTGGCAATAGCGCTGATCTTCATGCAGGCGATATCCCTGGCATCCGCAACTGGAACTCCCATAAACAGGACCAGTGGAAAGAGCAGCGGATATTGGTATCCAAGAAAGCTGACCTTGGTTCCCTGAATATTCGCGTGCAATGTGTGAGGAGCTTTCGCCACTAGTGAGAATTCCGGAACCTCCTGAATGCGCTGGAGCATTGCCTCCTGATCAAAAAGTTCGTTGATAAAGAAATCCAGATCCACCGATAGCCGATGACCCAGGTGGAGAGCGAGGGCGGTTCCTCCGGCAAGGTAAGTTCCCGTCAGTAACCCTTTGTTATGAAGCACAGAGAGGGTAGTCAAGGTTGCCGGGGTTACTACTTCCGGATGCCACGAAACATCGTTAGGACCGGTTTCCATGCCTTTTCACAGGGATTCAAAACACTTAGCTATCGCGTACCGGCGCGAGCGCCGCGACTTCGCCGGCCGGAATGTCATATTTGAGCGCCCAGAAATTGGCGGACTTCCTCGAAAGACGCCGCTCGCCGCGGAGCACCCTGCAGATTTCATGTTCGGAAAACAAGCCGCGAAGCCAAGCGACGGCGTCCGTATCGCCATATTCAAGAACGCGGAAAATGGTGTAGTCGGGATGCGCCCGCGGATCGAACTCGGCTACCTCAGAATCCCAGAATAATGGCCGTAACTGACTGGGAACCATATACTTATAGTATAACCGATCCCGCTTACCGCTTGCTTTTTTTTGCGTGGTTAATCGTTCCCCGGCACTTCTTGGCTCCGCACTTGCAACGCACAATCAGGACATCAGCCGGGTAGTGATAATCCACCAGCAACTCCTCGCCTTTGCGGATTCTGCGGTTGCTGTAATACAAGATGTGACCTCGCATCACGCGCGTCGTCAGGTTGGGCTCACAAGAGTGATTGATGAACTCGGCCCCGCTGCCGCCCGAGGCGCCGTCGATGCACCAGTAGTTGTCCAGCGTGAAAATGTAGTTGAGGCGCCGGCCGAGCCGAATCTTGGTTTCCTTGCGGTTGATCTTTTCACCCGCGTACTCGATCACCTTGCGGTTGGCCGGAATGCTCTGTCCCGCATATACCCCGAACCGGTGAATGCCGGAGTTGGACACCCGCAGATCGAAGCACGCGTACCGGGGATCGATTTCAGGCGGGCTTTTTCTTGATGACATCGATCAGCTCTTGGACGGATGCAGCGCTCTTGTTCAAGGCCGTCTGTTCATCCGGCTGGAGCTTGATCTCGTACACTTTCTCGATTCCCCGCGCGCCCAGCTTCACCGGCACGCCCACGAAGAGACCCTTGATTCCGTATTCGCCTTCTAGGTACGCCGCGCAAGGCAGCACTTTCTTCTTATCCTTGAGAATCGACTCCACCATTTCGACGGCGGCCGCGGAAGGCGCGTAATAGGCGCTGCCAGTCTTGAGATAGCGGACGATCTCCGCACCGCCGTCGCGAGCGCGCTGGACCAGACGGTCAATCGCCGCTTGATCCAGCAGTTCGCTTAACGGGATGCCGGATACGCTGCTAAGGCGTACCAGCGGGACCATGGTGTCGCCATGGCCGCCCAGCACCATGGCGGTGACGTTGGACATGGAAACGCCGAGCTCCTGGGCGATGAAGGTCCGAAAGCGCGCCGTATCCAGTACGCCGGCCATGCCGATCACGCGGTTTTTGGAAAACTTGGACACCTGATAAGCCGCCCAGCACATCGCGTCTAGAGGATTCGTCACCAGGATCAGGATGGCGTTGGGCGAATACTTCACCGCCTTCTCGGTGGCTTCCTTCACCACGTCGTAATTCTTCATCAGCAGATCGTCGCGGCTCATGCCCGGCGTGCGCGGGAAGCCGGCCGTGATCACCACGATGTCCGAGTTGGCGGTAGGCTCGTAATCGCTCGCGCCGGTGAGCAGCACGTCATAGCCTTCCACCGGGCCGGATTCCAGAAGATCCAGCGCCTTGCCCTGCGGAACGCCGTCCACCACGTCCACCAGCACTACGTCCGCCAGCTCCTTGCCGGCGATGCGGAGGGCGCAATTGGCCCCTACGTTCCCCGCACCCACCACGGTTACTTTTTTTCGCATAGAATTTTCAAGGTAGGACACCAGTCAGTGTCTAGTCAAGCGCAGCGGCGGGAAAGGTTGTCACTTGAGGAAGTACTTTGAGGATTTTGAACTGGACGTCACCGAGAAATCGCGCGGACGCACCATCACGGAAGCCGATATCGTGAATTTCGCGGGCCTCTCCGGGGACTTCGTCGAGCTGCACATGAATGCAGCGCGCGCGGCCGAAGGACCCTTCGGGCAGCGCATCGCGCACGGAGCGCTGGTGTTCAGCGTATCCACCGGCCTGATGGTGCAGATGAGCGACATCAATGACACCGTGCTGGCGTTCTACGGCGTCGACAAGCTGCGCTTCACGCGCCCGGTGTTCATCGGCGACACGGTTCACGTAGTAAAGAAAGTGATCGCCAAGGACTCGAAAGGAGCCGGACGCGGGCTGGTGACCTTTGACACCGCGGTGCTCAATCAGAAGGGCGAGGCGGTGCTGGTGTTTCAAGACAAGCTGCTGCTCAAGGCCCGCCAGTGAAGGAGCTTGACGGCCTCACCGTTCTGGATCTCACGCGGCTGTTGCCGGGAGGGGTGGCCAGCGCGTGGATGGTGGAACATGGCGCGCGTGTCATCAAAGTGGAGCAGCCCGGCTCGGGCGATTATGCGCGCACCATGAATTGGCCCGTATTCTCTCGGACCAATGCGGGCAAACAGAGCGTCGCCGTCGATTTGAAAAATCCGCGCGGGCGTGAAGCGTTTCTGCAGCTTGCCGAACGCGCCGATGTGCTGATGGAAGGCTTTCGTCCCGGAGTGATGGCCCGGCTGAAGCTTTCGTTTCACGATCTGAAGTCCGCGCTGCCGCGGCTGATTTATATCAGCCTCACCGGATATGGGCAGACCGGTCCCTACTCCGATCTGGCCGGGCATGACATCAACTACATGGCGCTAGGCGGCGTGCTGGGTCTAAACCTGCCGGTGATACCGGGGGTGCAAATCGCCGACTTGGTGGGCGGATCGATGCATGTGGTGCAGGGCCTCCTGCTGGCGCTTCTGGCGCGGCAGGCGACGGGGGTCGGCCGCCACGTCGATGTCTCGATGACACAAGGGGTTACGTCGCTTCTGACGGTGCCTTTGGCTTCGTTTTACGAAACCGGCCAGGAGCCTGCAACGGGCGTCGGTAGGCTGGGTGGAAGCCTCGCCTGCTACAACCTCTACCAGGCAGGCGACGGCCGCTGGCTGGCCGTGGGCGCGCTGGAGCCGAAGTTCTGGAGCGCGCTGTGCACGCGGCTAGGCTGTACCGAGCTGATTCCATTGCTGTATGGAGATGATGAGGCCCAGCGGCGCTCGAAGGCGCGGCTGTCCGAAATCTTCCAAACGAAGCCAGCCGAAGCCTGGTTTGAGGAGCTCCGCTCGGAGGACTGTTGCGTGACTCCGGTGCGCACGGTGGGCGAAGTGGCGGGCGAAAATCCGCAACCTCCTCTCGCTTCGCCGCCGCAACTTGGCCAGCATACCCGCCAAGTGCTGGCGGAGTCCGGTCTGGCGGAATCCGCCATTGACGAATTGCTGCGCGAGGGAGCCATCGCGTGAACGTCCTCTACTGCCTCCGCCGCGCGCGAATGTATCACGGGGATCGGGTCGCCATCGACTACGAAAACCGGCTGATGACATATCGGGAATTTGGCGCGCAGGTGGATTGCTCGGCTGGCAAGCTGGCTGCCATGGGTCTGCGTAAAGGCGACCGGGTCGCGGTATGGATGCTGAATTCGCCGGAGTATCTGGACTTGTTCTTCTCCATAGCGATGGCGGGCGGAATCATCGTTCCGCTGAACACGCGCTGGCACATCAATGACCTGGTGTTCGCGCTGCGCGATTCCGAAGCGCGCTTTCTGTTCGTGGACGATCGTTTCGCAGGTTTGGCGGGTCAGATTCGAGAGCTTGTTCCCGAGTTGGAGGCCGTCCTCTTCTGGGGCGCCGGTGAATGTCCCGGCGAGGCTGTGGACTTCCGGCCGGCGCAGCCCGCCGGCGACGCAGCATTCGAAGAACCGCACGAGGACGATGTGGCTTCCATCTTCTACACCAGCGGAACCACTGGCGGACCCAAGGGCGCGATGCTCACGCACCGCAACGTGTACGCCAACACGGTACACACTCTTCTTCCACCTTCCGGGTTCAATTCGGACTTTGTGTATCTGCACGCGCCGCCGATGTTCCATCTGGCCGACGCCGGAGCGATTCACGGTCTCACGGTGGTGGGCGCGCGGCACTGCTTTCTCACGTCTTTCGATGCTGGGAATTTGCTGCGGGCCATCGAGCGCTATCGCATCACGCACGTCGCCATGGTGCCGACCATGGTGAACATGGTGATCAACCATCCTCGCTTCGCCGAGTACGACCTGTCGAGTTTGAGGCGGGTGAGCTATGGCGCATCGCCCATGCCGCTGCCCCTGCTGAAGCAGGCCATGGAGAAGCTGCCTGGAAGCCAGTTCTATCAGGGCTACGGAATGACCGAAGTGGCCTGCCTGCTGACGGTGCTGAGTGCGGAAGATCACGGCCTCCAGCATGCGGATGGCAGGTTGCGATCGGCGGGCAAGCCGGTTACCGGCGTTGAAATACGCGTGGTGGATAACAACGATGTAGACGTGCCCATTGGTGCGGTGGGAGAAGTGATCGCGCGCGGGCCCAACGTCATGAAGGGCTACTGGAAGCGTCCCGAGATAAGTGCCGAAGTTCTGCGCGGCGGCTGGATGCACACCGGCGACCTCGGGCGCTTTGACCACCAGGGTTTTCTCTACATCCTGGATCGCAAGAAGGACATGATCAAGACCGGCAGCGAGAATGTATATTCGCCGGAAGTGGAGAGCGTGGTCTGCGGGCATCCCGCGATCCTGGAAGCCGCCGTGATCGGCGTGCCGGATCCAAAGTGGGGCGAAGCGATTCTGGCGGTAGTCGTGCTCCGATCCGGCGCAACGCTGACGGGTCCGGAGTTGATTGCGTGGTGCAGAGAACGCCTGACGGCGTTCAAGTGCCCATCGGCGGTAGCGATTACCGATGTATTGCCAAAGGGCGGCACAGGCAAAGTTCAAAAAGCCGTCTTGCGCGAGCAATTCGCTGGTCCCGCAGCCCAAGTCGACTAGTCCACTGTGGGGCGGGACCCCTGTCCCGCAGCCGGCTCTTCGACAACCGAACCAGGCCCCCCAGCCCACGGTTAAACTGAATCTTGCCACCGAACAAGAGCGTTCCGTCACTAACGTCGCTGACGTTCTGGTTGCTCGCGGGTAAGACCGCTTCATTCGTTCTTACGCTCGCCCTTCCGCTGCTGCTGGTCCGGCGGCTGAGCCAGGAAGAGTTTGGCCTCTACAAGCAGTCGTTTCTGGTGGTGAGCACCGCTATCGGCATCCTTCCGCTCAGTTTTCAGATGAGCGCGTACTATTTCCTGCCCCGTGAAACGGACCGCAAGGGCGCTGTGATGCTGAACATCCTGTTGTTTCACGCCTTCACTACCGGAATCGGGTGCCTGATTCTGTTTCTGTTTCCCGCGCTGCTGCAAGTCATCTTTCACAGCCCCGCGCTGGTTACGTATTCGCCGCTGATCGGCGTGGTGGTGCTGCTGTGGGGCGTGGGTTATTTTTTGGAGACGGCGGCGGTGGCCAATCAGGAGTCGCGGATGGCCGCGGGGCTTATTCTGGCGGCTCAATTGTCGAAGACCGTGCTGCTGGTGGCGGCGGCCGCCGCGCTGGGCTCCGTGCGGGCCCTGATCTATGCCGCGATCCTGCAGGGGGTGGTGCAGATCGGGATTCTGCTGGCTTACCTGCAGTCGCGATTCCCGGGATTCTTGGGGCACTTCGAATGGGCCATGTTGAAGCGTCAACTTTCTTACGCGCTGCCGTTCGGATTTGCCGCGCTGCTCTATACGCTGGAGATGGATTATCACAACTACTTCGTCTCGCACCAGTTCGGTGCGGCTGTCTTTGCTATATACGCCATCGGATGCCTGGATCTGCCGCTGGTCAGCATTCTGAATGAGTCAGTGGGTTCGGTGATGATCCCGCGCATGAGCGCATTGCAGCGGGAAAACAATACACGGGAAATGTTGCTTCTGACGGCGCGGGTGATGCGCAAGCTGGCGCTGGTCTATTTTCCCCTGTATGCGTTCCTGATGGTGGCGGGGCGGGAATTCATCGTCGCGTTGTTTACCACGCGCTATGCGGCCAGCTGGCCCATCATGATGGTGAATCTGACGCTCTTGCCGTTCGCCGTGATTTCGTCCGATCCACTGGTGCGAGCCTACGCCAACCAGCGGCATTATTTTCTGAAGATGCACGTGGTGTTGTTCCCGGTGATGGTGGCGTCGCTGTGGTTCGCGACGAAGTGGCTGGGCTTGATCGGGGCGGTCTGGGTGGTGGTACTGATCTCGCTGGCGGGACGGTTCATCATGGCCGTTCGCATGGGCAGAGTCATCGGGGTGCGGCGATCCGACATTGGATTGATCAAAGGACTGGCCCCGGTGGCCATTGCCGCCGCCGGCGCGGCAGCGGTGTCCTTGCTGGTGCGGAATGCGCTTGCGGGTATCAAGCCGCTCTACTCGCTCGCGATTTGCGCGGCGTGCTATGGGGCGTCGTATTTGTTGCTGATCTTGATCATGAAGGTGCCCGACCAGGACGAGGTGGAGTTTGTCCAGCGGCGCCTGCGGCAACTGCGCGGCGGGAACCGGGCTAATGCCGGCTTAAAAACTTGACCTGATACAGGGCGCCCCCGTTGTCGTGAAACTCCCTGGTAGCCGTTCCTCCGGCGGCGGACAAGCCGGTTAGCAGCGGCTCCACCACTGGGGCGCGGTATTCGGAGACGACGACGAATACCGTAGATGAGCCCGTTTGACGAATTCGGGACACTTCGTTATCCGCCCAGCCGGGATCGGGCTCGCCGGGGCCCGAACCATGGATAGTGCTTTGAACGCCGCTCGCGATGCCCGGGATTTCCCATTTTCCGTCGAGGTCCCATTGAAGATCGAAAGCTTCGTGCTGTACCGGCCTTCCGCGGCTGGGAGCATTCCCGGGGTTAGGGCCGATCTGCTTCATGGCGTCAAGAAGCCGGGTGACGCGGGCATGCTCGGGGGCGGACCAGTTGACGGAGTAGAACGTCCAGCCGGGCAAGGCTCCCGCGTAAACATAAATTTCGTCGCCTGATTGTGACCGATTGAGGCCCAGGCGAACGGCGGCGCGAACACCGTCGAGAGTTGGGTGCCTGAGAATCCAAGCGTCATATCTCAGCGGCGCGGCCACCAGCGCGACAGCCAGCACGGCCATCGCGATCCGCTGCCATTGTGGCTGAAAGCGGGCACAAAGGGCATCTGCGCCGGCACCCAGCAGCAGGATGGTCAACGGCACACTAAACAGCATCAGCCTGGTGGTGAACACCCATTTGCCGATGGCCGCGGCGCCCAACGCCGCCACCAGCGGCGCAACCAGCATCACCGGGATGGGCGAACCATGTCGTTCCCAAAAGGTCCAGATGCCCAGCGCGAGGATCAGACCCGCCGCTAACAGCAAAGCGGTTGGCAGCTTACCCTCCAGGGCGAAAACGGGATCGAGAAATCCCTTGATGGCGGTGTGGAGGGCTCCGTATAACGAGCCCTGGGATGCCAGATATCCGGGTGTCCAAAACTGAATCATGTAGGGACTGTTTGCGGCATAGGCGTACAGCTTGAAATAGATCACGGCAAAGAGTGCGACCCACAGAGCGCCCGCGGCGCCCAGCCAAAGGAAATCCTGTTTCCAGCGATGCTTCTGAGTGGCGGTCAGAGCCAGCGCCATCCAGACGCCGCCCAGCACGAAGATGGAAGGGAGCGAGAGCGCCAGCGCAAGCACACCGCCCGCGATGAGAAAGTAGCGCCGGCGAGGCGGGACCTCGGCGTCGAGGAGCGGCGCCGCGAGCAAGAGCAGCGCCGCTGAAATAGCGGGCTCTATCCCATACTGTTTGGACTCGGTGGAGTAGCGCAGCAACGCCGGAGAGAAGGCGGCCAGCGCGGTGCACAAGGCAGCGGATTCGCGTCCTGTAAATCGCAACGCACACCGATACACCAGCGGCAGCAGCGCGATTCCGAAGAGAAGCGTGGGAAGCCGAAAACTTGCCTCGCCGGGTCCTAAGATTCCAATGGACAATTTCTGCATCCACAAGAACAGCACCGGAGCCACCTGCGCCAGGTCCAGAGGGGCCAGCAGGCCGGCGAAATCGCGCGTTAGAACGTTGAGGGCCAGCAGAATCTCATCGGTGTAGAAGGACGGATTCCGAAAGTACAGGTACAGGCGAAACAGCACGCCGATCGCGACAATCGCAACCGATAAGACACTCTTCAAGGTAGCTATTATACCGGGCGCCGAACGCGGTCACGGGCCGCGCAGAAAAGGGTTCAGTGCGTTTCAAACTATTACAGGAATTGGCTTTAGTTGCCGATTCGAAGGGATTGAGGAAAGGCTTTCCAGGGAGCAGCGTCTGAGGCCGGGTTACTTTGGGGTCGGCGGGGACAGCTGCCCGAAGGAGTCTCGATGCGAAACGCTTATGCGAAAATGAGAGTATTGTCAGTTAGCCAAAAGGTTCGATGCCGGGCGATGAAATTGCCCTTGGCGATACTGATCCTGGCAGCCGCAAGCCCGGCTGGTCGCGGTGCGGTGCAGAACATTCAAGTTACCGGCGCTACGGCGACGCAGGCGGTGCTGACTTTTGACGTGCCGGATCCGGCGAACTGCATCGTGCAGGTCAGTACGGACCCGAACTTCGCAACGCGGGTAAACGATACCAACACCCAGCTGTTTCCGGGATCGCAGAGCTGCGCCCGGCTTGGCTCCATCGTACTGGGCTCGCATGTGACGTTCATAGCGGGGCTGCGCACTTCGCAGCAGGGCACCGATGGGAACTTTTATTCCCGTGCACTGGAGGCGGCGCGAAAGCACTATTACCGGATTGTCTCCGAGGGCGTGGACATACAGCAGGGCTCGTTTGATACCATCGCGCCGCCGTTCGGGAACACTTATCCCGAAGCTCCCCCCTTCGACGCCGCGGCGCCCTTTAATTACGCATATCCCACCGTCACGCCGGTTCCGGTTGGAACCGGAGCCACATTCGTCACTGATCCGCTCACCGGCATTCCGTTCGCTCCGGTCACTAAGGCCGGCCTGTTCGCGGATTCGCGCGGTTTTCAAACCAAGAACAATCTGAACGCCGTGGCCGCCAAAGACCTCAGCGGCAGCGGCAACTGGACCTCAGTGGCATCCGCGTTCTTGATTGACGGGGCCTCCGCCACAAACTCGGGCGCGAACCAGGATCTGCTATATGTTCGGTTCCCGCCTTACTGCCGTGAATACATTGGCGCATCCGCGGCGGGCAGCCCGAATGGCTGCGGAACCACGGAAGCCTATCAGGAGAGTCCTTTCGGCCTCGCCGTGGACGACATTCAGGTCCAGCTGGCCACCGGATGCAGCGGAGGCACCACCAGTTTTCAGGTTGCGCTGACCATCAACAACGTCACGCCGGCGACGGACTGGCAAACCATCCAGTGCAATACGACTCCCGCAACCTGCGCGGGCCACGCACAGAATTGCATTTACTATCCACCGTCCGGAAATTGGCCTGGTACGCGGCACGGGCAGACCATCTTCAACAACTGGTTTACCGCGCAGGCGAACAACCGCATCACGGCGCTGGATATGTCCAACCAGACCGGCACGGTTACGGTGGATGCAAGCGGCAACGTGACCTGGGTAAGCGGCGACAAGTTCCGGCCCTCTATGCTGACCGCCGGAACTTACATGAATCTGGGCGGAACGGACTATCCCATCGCGGGCAGCATCACGCCGCTCTCACTGGCGATCGTCGCGCCGCCCGCGGCCGGAACATACAACTACCAGATTGCGAACTTCGGCGTGCTGATCCGCAAAGCCAGCGCCACGCCTGGCAATCTCAGCGTGGACGGTGTGGAATACTCCGACGCTGAATCTGAAATGGGCCAATCGCCTCTTTCAGGCCTGGTCGACTTCTGCGCCACCAACACGGTTACCGATTCCGGCGGCAACGTGCTGCGCCCTTGTTTCTTCATTCAAAACGCGGATCGCTTTCTGTATGCGTTCGAGGAAGCCACGGGACGGACTCGCTTCATAGGGACCGCCAACGTGCAGCCCTGCACTAACGGGAACTGCGCATCCTCCGCGCCCGGTTCGGCGCAGAACAACTATGGCGGCACCACTCCCACCGCCTGGTCTCAATTCAATCCGGTGAACCCGGGGGTCTGGTACGCGTTCGACACCAACGGCGCGAACGGGCAGACGTTTCTGATCAAATCGTTTTACAACACCAGCGGGGGCGGCTCTTGTCCGGGCGACTGGCAGGAGATCACGCCCCAGAACTGTCCCGGCTTTCCGTTGAATGACGCGATCAGCCAGGACAATTTGACGCCCGCATCCAACGGGAACGATATCGGAAGCAAAGCCACCGCGTTCAACACGGCGCAGCGCGCGCTGCATCCGGAGATCCCGCCGTTTGATGCCACCATCTGGTCATCGGTTATCGTGGGCAGCGCCGCGGGAGATGTGCAGAACGGCTGGCAGGCGCTTCACTTCGGTCCGCAGGACGGCTACAACTACGACGTGATCCTGGATCCCACCGCGCCGGGCACTCCCGTGGTGGGAATGATTCCGACCTGGAGCGCGGGGAATATGCGGTTCTGCGGCGACCACGGTTCCGGCACCCAAGCTGGGGTGTGGGGCATTTCCGCCAAAGCAGTGGCCGGCGACAACATCTCGGCGGGCGTGGGCTCCGGCGTGTGGCAGGCGCAGGTGACTACCGGTCTGGATTTGACGTCTTCGGTGTGTTCCGGAATCACCGATCCAAGATTCACGTCGTACAACGGCCAGAATCGCTGCCGCACCATCGCGATCACCGAGCCTTGCCACACCCAGAACAAAGCGCCGAATGAGAAGCCTCCCACCTTTGGCGTGTGCTCCTGGAACAGCGCCTTTGCGAATTTCGCGGGACTGGTGAACCAGCCGGGGGACGTGCTGGACGATTCCAGCAACAGCGGTGAGATGTTCTTGATCGTTTCCATACCGGATTCATCGCACGCGCAAGTAGTCAGATCCTATGCGACGCCCGCGCCTGTGTTCGCGCGCTCCGCGGTTACGGCAGCGCATTCAGGCACTTGGCTGGCCCGCGAACGCTGTACCGCCAACGACGGGGACTCCGGACATGGCGGCATCTACTGGATCGATCTGAACGTCGACCCGAACGGACTGGCGACCAATAGCACCACCACGGGCATTGTGGACTTTGCATCGCAGATCAACGGCCACTTGGACTATTGGTTCTTTCCAACCCAGTCGGTGATGATTCAGGGCGGCTTGATTCGGACCCGTGCGGCGCCGAAATCGAATTTCTACAACGCTCCGTTCGATGCGATGGTGCAACAGAGCGGCACCTGGAACACTTTCAAGAGCGGCATGTCCCAATCGCCGGGGTTCATCCAATCGCATCAGGGCTCGAGCCGCGAGAATGCGAATCCGTTTTATGGGATCGATCAGAATGCGCTGGGGAATGCGTCAGTGGCCAGCACAACACTGTGGAGTCAGACGGCAACCAAGGTGAGCGGCGACCTCTGGAAGATCGCGGCCGCGGACGTGAAAAAGGACTCGGGCACTGCATGGCCCTCGGGGATCAAGCAGTTCCCGTATGTGATGTGGAGCGGCGGATACCTGATGAAAGATATCAGCGGGCCGGCGCAGGGCAACATCATTTTGGACACCGCTGCCGGCAACTACAAATTCTGCGTGGCGTATCTGGCGGGCGAATGCCGCGCGGGTTCGGCCACGGGCGACGTGTATGTGAACCGTCCCGGATCGGCGCACGACAGCAAGTGCGGGCCGTGGGATTACATGAACAACCTCTGCGGCACCACCTGGGATTCGATAGCGGCCGGCGTGAACCAGTTTGACTATTCGTGGGTAACGCAGGATGGAAGCGTCAAACAAGATTCTTCGGGACGCGGCTTCCGGAAACTAGGCTCGGGATTGAACCGGGCTGGGTTTCAGGTGGTGTTCGCCAGCGCGCATGGATCTTTCAGCGGGAAATGGGCGTTCGCCGCGGCGGACTATTACAATGGCGGGAATCGCGGCGACTTCCTGGTGATGAAACTCCCACCGCAGCCCGTTCACGACACCATCGTGCGCAACGGCTTCGTGAATATCCCAGTAACCGTCGGCTCCGGGGATGGCACGGCCACCAAGATCCGGGCGCGTTTCGGGTATGTGGAGAATGGCACGCCAAGCCAGTTCTACTGCGCCTACAACCGCAAGGAAGAATGCCGCACGCGTCCGGACCCAACGCTGGCGGATCCATATTACTTTGCGAGCGACCCGGCGCAAAATCTGCAAGACTGCTCGAACGGCTGCACGATCCTTATCCCCGGCATTTCCGGCCGCCTGCTCTATTACGCGCTGGACTACCTGGATGGCTCAGGCAACGTACTCCGGCAAGGCAATACGCAAGTGGCCCTGGTGCCGTAAGAGCGGGCTAACGCGGAACGCACAGCACTTGTACGTCGCCGGCGCGAATGCAATCGCCTGGGATAAAATCGCTCCCGTCCAGCCGGGACACGCGATATCCGCACTCCTCAAGCACACGCACGGAGTGAGCGGCCGCTTCCACTGAGTGCAATTCGCAGACGATGGTGGGACGCTTAGCGGTCAGCACGCCGCGCGAGCCTTCCAGCACCCGGCCCTCTTCGCCTTCTACATCGATCTTGATGAAGTCCGGCGGCGCGTGATCGCGGGCAAACAGATCGAGAGTGGAGGTTTGCATCTTCAGAACCGGAAAGCGCGTCTCGTGCTCATTGATGCCGGATCCGTACGCCGCATCGCCCACCGAAAAGCTGACTTCGCGGACCGAATCGCTGATGGGCGTGGGCACCAGCGTTATATTGTTCACGTTGTTAGCGGCCGCTTGCTTATTCAGGATCGCAATGGCATGCGGCGCCGGCTCAAAGGCGTAGACGTGCCGGGCTTTGCGCGCCATCAGCAGCGAAATGTATCCGATGCTGGCCCCGAGATCGTAGCAGACCGCGCCCGGCTGGACCAGCTGGTCCACGGCCTTTAGCACTTCCAGCTCATAAGTTCCACGAATATGCGCGTGACTGACATGCTTGCCCGTGAGCAGCTTGATCCCGGCCATGGGCCCGGACTCTATCGTAACCACGCGCGTCCCCATCAGTACCCCATAGAGCCGCCGCGAGATTTTGTCCAGCAGGGGATGTCCGTGAATTATGGACTTGATGCGATCCGGAGCCAGCCGCGCAGCCCCGAGAGCGACCTTCTGAAGCATTCAATGTCGAGGTTAGCAGAACGGACGGGCGCGACGCCCAGTTAGCGCCTGAGTTACTAAAATCGGCGTGGCCGGTAGCTGGATAGCGCCTGTTTCAAGTCGCGAGCGCTTTCAGCACGGCCTTCCGATTCTTGGCGATGACCGCAAGGTAGGCGCGAGTGGTTGCATCCGGCTTTCTGCGTCCTTGCTCCCACTCTTGAAGCGTCCTTGGATTGATGCAAAATGCGCTGGAGAACTCGGCTTGCGACATCCCGGTTTCTTTGCGGACGCGTGTCACATCCACGTCGTCCGGCAGCACCACGCGCCGGACTGGTAGCGTCTTTTCGCCCCTTGCATGAGCCAAAATCTCTTTGGCGCTAGCTTCAGGCGCCAAGCCGAGCCTCGTCCGTTTCTTGACCCCAGTCTTCACATTGCGCACACTCATGTCTATCGATCTCCTTTCACTGCTCGCTTGATGTTTGCCGCAAGTTTTGCCAGTACATTCTGATCGCCCGCCGACAGCGTTTGCTTGCGCGACTTGGCGTATATCGATGCCATGTAGATTCGCTCAGGTTCTGCAATGAAAAAGTAGATGACCCGAAAGCCCCCGCTCTTCCCCTTGCCGCTCCGAGCCTAGCGAGCTTTACGGAAGCCACCGGTGCCGGCGATGACCGGATGGTCTTCCGGCGCACAGGCAATGAATAACTCCATTGCCGCCCGCTCGTTGTCATCCATGGGCGCCGACCTGTGATTCGTAACCCGACAGGCTCACGATTTCAGCGATCACTTTCTTATACTATACGGCATTGACGTATGGCAGTCAATGGGAAACCGGTTGGCTACTGGTAAAGAACCCCAATCGCTGAATTCTGTTAGTCTACGTCACCTCTGGGCGAGCAAAAATCCAGTAGCCAAATCGCGTTCTCGCGTACAGCCGAGTCCGTATCTTCTGTGAGTCCTTGAAGAACCTGTCTGGATGAGACCTTATTGGTTTCCACGAGACCGATCAAAGCCGTCGCCAACCCGTCATTGTCGTATCCGTCATCGAGCCCGCGCTGAAACGCTATAAGCAACTCGCGTAACACGGATAGTCCCGCCAACTCCGAGGCGGGCCAAGCTGCGGCTTCTCGGACGAAGGCCTATCATTTTTAAGAAGTTCCATCAAACGCGTCAAGTCCTGCAGCTTAGCTGTATTGTGAAGCCTTGTCGCCGCGGCTACCGCTAACTCCACATCGTCGAAATCATGCAACGCGTGGATGAGGCCTTTCCATTCCTCGTCACTCATATATCTGCAAGACAATTATGGAGTATTCAGAATAAGGCCGCGTCCTTCCCCCATCAATGAAAATCATGCGACGGCACCCTCTCCTCCGCCACCTGCAACGGCACCACGCGCGCCGCTTTCACCGAAATCACCCGATCGATATTCTGCAGCTCCCCCTCAATCACCAAATATCCGTTGTCAAGAATATTTCGGCGCTCGCGGGCGAATACGTCGGGCATCACCACTGCGTTGCTCACGCCGGTTTCGTCTTCCAGGCTCAAGAACAGCAGTCCTTTCGCCGTGCCGGGACGCTGGCGGCAGATGACGCAGCCGGCGATCTTCACCAGGATGCCATTGCGCAATCCGAGCAGACGGTTCGCGGGCGTCACTCCGAGCGCGTTCATGTTTTGGCGATGGAACGCCATGGGATGCTTGCCGATGGTGAGGTGCGTGCCGCGGAAATCGGCGTTCAGGCGCTCGGTTGCGGTCATGGGCGCCAGCGGATTTTCGACGCTCGCCGCATCGCTCTCTTCAAATAGCGGACCCGCCGGCCGCATGGCCCGTTCGGACTCCCACAGCGCGGCGCGGCGATGCAGGTCTTCGAGCGAATTGAGCGCGCCTACTTCGCTCAGCCGCCGCAGCTCGTCCTTGCGCAGCTCCGGAACGCGGCGCACCAGATCCTGGATGCTTGTGAACGGCGCGCACGCCCGCTGGGTGAGGATCGCGCGGCCCGTCTGCTCGCGCAGGCTTTTCACGTAGCACAGGCCCAGCCGAACGCACGGATCGCCATTGCGATCTTCGATGGTACACGGCCAGTCCGACCGCGCCACGTCTACCGGATTGAAATGCAGGCCGTGCCGCTGCGCATCCTTAACGATGGTTGCCGGCGCATAGAAACCCATCGGTTGATTATTCAGCAACGCGGCCGTGAACGCGGCGAGGTAATGGCATTTCAAGTACGCGCTGGCATAGGCGAGCAGCGCGAAACTGGCGGCGTGCGATTCGGGGAAGCCGTACAGCGCGAACGATGTAATGGATTGAACAATCGTTTCCTGAACCTTGCCATTGATGCCGTTGCGAGTCATCCCGGATCGCAGCCGGGTCTCGATGTCGGCCATGCGCTTCTCTGACCGCTTGAATCCCATCGCGCGCCGCAACTCTTCTGCTTCGCCTCCGCTGAACCCGGCCACGATCATCGCCATTCGCAATAACTGTTCCTGAAACAGCGGAACTCCCAGGGTTCGCCTCAGCACCGGCTCCAGCAGCGGGTGCAGGCATTCCACTTTCTCTTTTCCTTGACGACGCCGCAGAAATGGATTCAACATCTGGCCCACGATAGGACCGGGCCTGATGATGGCTACCTGCACCACGATGTCGTAAAATCGCTCGGGACGTAGCCGAGGAAGACACGACATCTGCGCGCGGCTCTCCACTTGAAACAGACCGATAGTATCGGCCTTGCACAGCGATTTGTACACCTGTGGATCGTCGGCGGGCAGATGCGCCAAGTCCACTTCTTCGCGGTACGAATCGCGGATCAGCGTGATGGATTCCTCCAGCACGGCCAGCATGCCCAGGCCCAGCAGGTCCACTTTCACGATGCCCATATCGGCGCAGTCTTCCTTGTCCCACTGCACTACAACGCGTCCGGGCATCGTAGCGGGCTCGAGCGGCACCACGGAATCCAGTTGTCCCTGGCAGATCACCATGCCGCCCGAGTGTTGCCCCAGGTGGCGCGGCAGATCCTGAATGGAAATATAGAGCTCCAGGAATTTCTGGATCAACGGATCGTTCAAAGAGAAGCCGGCTTCCCGAAACTGCTGCTCGGCGGTTTCAGTTGGATCCTTCCAGCCCCACACAGGCACCAGCGTCGCGAGACGACCCAGATGCTCTTCTTCGAAGCCCAGAACTTTGCCGATATCGCGCACGGCCGAACGCCCGCGATACGTGATCACGTTAGCGGTCATGGCAGCGCCCAGCTTACCGTAGCGCTGGTAGACGTACTGAATCACGCGCTCGCGCCGGTCGCCGCTGGGCAGATCCAGGTCGATGTCCGGCCATTCGCCGCGCTCTTCGGAGAGGAACCGCTCGAACAGCAGCTCCATGGCCACCGGATCCACGGCCGTAATTCCCAGCGAATAGCACACCGCGCTGTTGGCTGCCGATCCGCGCCCCTGCACTAGAATCCCTTGCGTCCGGCAGTACTCGACGATGTCCCAGACAATGAGGAAATAGCCCGCCAGTCCGAGCTTTTCGATCAGCTTCAGCTCGCGCTCTATTTGGTTGCGGGCGCGATCGTGATACGGCTGGTAGCGCCGGCGCGCGCCTTCATCCGCGCGCGCGCGCAAAAACGAATTCATGGTCTCACCCGGACCCACGGGATAATTCGGAAACTGGTACCCGAGATCCGCGAGCGTGAAACTCAGACGCTGCGCCAGCTCCATCGTATTGGCGATGGCTTCGGGAATGTCGCCGAACAGGCGTGTCATTTCGCGCGCGGGCTTGAGATGCCGCTCGGAGTTTTTCGCGAGCAAACGGCCGGCATCCGCGATCTTCACCTTCTCGCGCACGCAGGTCAGCACGTCCATGGCTTCGCGCGCTTGTGGGGTGGCGTGGCATACGCCGTTGGTAGCGATCAGCGGCAGCCCGTGCCGCCGCGCAAATTCGATCAGCGCCTGATTTCGAGCCTCTTCGTCGCGATCAAGATGCCGCTGCAGTTCGACGTATATATTCTTGACACCGAATCGATCGATCAACGACGCATCCGGCCAGGACGCGAGACACACCAGCCCGCCAGAAAATTTCGCCAGCTCTTCCGGTGTAGCCGCACCTTCGCCTTTCACCGCCCTCAACTTCATCTGCGTAATCAACCTGCACAAATTCCGATACCCAGTGCGACTCTCAGCCAGCAGCGGATACCGCCGCCCGTCTGTACAAGTAACCTCCGCCCCAATATGCGCGCGAATGCCTGCCTTCTTCGCCGCCATATGAAAACGCACCGCGCCCGATACGCAATCCCGATCAAGCACCGCCATACCAGGCAAATCGAGTTGCGCGGCCACCGCGGCCAGCTCTTCAGGAACCGAAGCGCCTTCGAGAAAACTGAACGCCGAGCGCGCGTGCAGCTCTACATACTCAGTCATAGCTCCCCTCCACGAACCAGTGCGTATCGGACTGCCGATAGACGCGGTACAGCGCGCCGCCGGTGAGCGCCACTTCCCACTCATCCCGATTCCAGGGCTGCGCGGTCCACCAATATCCCGAGCTGCGCCAGGGTCCCGAAGCGGTGAGTACTTTGCCGTGAATGCCCTCGGCGTCGACACGCACCGGGCGCTCGTTCCGGATTTCGATTCGAGCTTTCAGGACCGGACGAAAATAGCGGAAGGCCAGGCGTTTCATCACCGAGGTCTGGGAGTTGGTAACTCGCGGCGCCGCGTGCACGGCCAATCGGAAGGGGTGTGGATGATGCGTGTCGAGCAGTTCGGGAATCCCGGCGTTGTTTTCGCCTACGAGTCCGCGAATGCGCGCCAGCGTCAGCTCCAGCCGATCCGGCGCGGGCGTGGCTGGCAGGAAAAGACCGTGCTGGACGGTGCGCGGTTCCACCGCTTCGAGCGCAAGCGAAACAGCCACGGTGGGGGATTCGGGCGGATGCGCCTCCAGGTCCATTTGCAGCAGCTTCAATAAGGGACGCGTTTCGCGCAGCGGCACCGGGAAGCGCAGCGTGCGGAGATGTTCGCGGCCGCCTTCGAGTTCCAGCTTGAGATGTATTTCATTGGTGGCCAGCGCTTGCGACGCGAGCCGCGCGCATTGGTCGTTCAATATGCGCGACAGTACGAACAGAAGAGGCTCGAGCAGGGCGATGGGATGGTCCAGCGCCACTCGCTCCTGGTATGGAATCTCGGGCTGCTCGATTTTCAGCGGCCGCTCGACGACGCCGCGCGCGAGCCGCTGCACGCGCACCATCTCTTCACCGAAGCGCTCGGCGATTCCAATTTCGGGCAGCGCCGCGAGATCGCCCAGCGTGTGGATGCCCCAGCTTTCCAGAATGCCCGCAAGCTCGCCGCTAAGCGAGAGCGCGCTCACGTCCAGCCCCGCCAGCGCCCCATCGGCCAGCACCGTTACTCCAGTAAAATTCCGCGCCGCCAGAATCGCCGCATCCGGATTCGCCGCCACAGCTACATTTACAGTCGGCCCCCCCTTGCGCGCAATCGCCTGCGCAATCTCACCGGGGGTACCGAACAATCGGGTCAGGCCATCAATATCAAAAACAATCGTGTCCGCCGCAGCATACTCAAACGCAGGCGTAAACATCCCCGCCAGCCGCCCCAATTCCTGCGACGACAGCACCACCCCCGTCGAATGAACGCAGGCAACCATTCACACCGTTGTGGGGCGGGGCCCCTGCCCCGCGCCGGCCCCCCCGGGCCGGCTCCCCAAGTTCACAAAAAATCTCACAGTCTCCCCCCGCACCGGTTTCCTCGATCCCGCCTCCACTTCGACGCCCCGCAGCAACGCCCCCGCCCACACCACCCGCCGCCGCTGAGCCTCCAAAATCAAGCTCGCGCAGGATTTCGCCAGCGGCTCCCGCTCCACCAGCGCGAGAACCGTCGGCGTGTTCTCCACCGCCCGCCGAAATCGATACCAATACGAAATCGGGATCGCATTCAATACCCGATTCGAAACCCGGCACAGATCCAGCACCACCACGCCGAATCCGCCGGCATGCAGCAGCAAATCCGCCACCTTCAGCGCATGTCCCGCATTGTGTCCGCACCTGATCCAGACCACTTGCTCCAGCGTCACTCCGGATTCCGCCGCCGAAACAGGATCGAACGAATCGCTGGTATCCACCCAGGCGCAAATCTCGGATCGCGCGGTGGCCGAGGCCAGCAGCGTGTGAGCCAGCGTGGTGCGTCCGGAGCTCTCACCACCGAGGATCTCCGAGATCGACCCGCGCGGGAACCCCTGAATCACCGCGTCGAGAGCGGTGAGACCGGAAGGGAGATGTTCCCGCTCGCGAACGAGTGTGCGGAATCCGAGCGTAGTGGTGAGAGCGGCGTCTGGGTTCATGCAACTTCGCCTTTTCTTCGCCTGTATGATTGTGGGGCAGGAAGGGCGAAGTTGTCAAGAGCTGGAAAGCGTGATTTTCGGTTCCTCGATGCTCACCGGATGCAGATCGAGAGTCGCGCGCAGGCTGGATCCGAGTTCATGAGTATAGATCTTGGTGAACTCGGCGCCCAGAAAAAACACTTGCGCCGAGTAATACACCCAGACCAGCACAATCAGGAAGGAACCGGCCGCGCCGTAAGCGGATGCGAACGTGGTGTTGCCGAGGTACAACCCGATCAGGAATTTCCCCAGAGTGAACAGCAGCGACGTGACGGCCGCGCCTACCGCGACGTCGCTCCAGCGCAATCGTACGTCGGGCAGCACCTTGTAAACCAGGGCGAACAAGAAAGTGATCACCAGGAACGAGAGGGTAAAGTTGAAGACTTCCAGGGCGGCGTGAGGCATGGGTAGCCGCCCGCGGAAGAATGCGCCGATCACCGCCAGCCACGCGCTGACGACGAGCGAAACCAGCAGCAGGAATCCGATGCCCACCACCATCGCAAACGAGATGAATCGCTGCCGCAACAGCCGGCCGATGCCGGCCAGACCGGAAGTATACGGGCGCGCCGGCACATGCCAAATAGTGTTGAGTGCATCGGTCAGCTCCACCACTACGGAAGTGGCGCCGAAGAAGAGGGCCAGCAGTCCAATGATGGTAGCTACTACACCGTGTCCCGGCGAGTGAGCCGCTTTCACCAGCGCCTGAACGGCTGCTGCGCCGTGGGGGCCCACCATGTCGCGGGCCTGCCACTCCAACTCGCCTTGCACGGCCGCCTCTCCGAAGGCGAGTCCCGCCACGGCGAGCACCACCAGCACCAGCGGCGCGAGCGACAGCGCCGTATAAAACGCGAGCGCGGCTCCGAGTCGCGGCGCTTTATCGTCGATCCAGGCTTGGGCCGTATCGCGAATCAGCCGGACTACCTGGTTCTTCTTGAGCCACGCCAGCATGCGGAAATGGCGTGCAACTTCGTGAATTGCTGTTTCGTCTTTGAGGTCGCGCGGGTCCATGGCACTCGCCAATGGTCGGACGCCGGCAGCCAGTCTACTGTTTCGGCCTTTATCTGCTATGCTTAGAGTAAATGCCGACGCCGAATTCAGGAGACAAAGCTCGCTTCAATGCGAAGCGAAAGCGCAAGCTTGCACGCAGGTTGATTAACAGGGCTTTGAGGAAAGAGCTGCCGGTTAAAGCTTCCGCGTAAGGCCACCCCGCTAGAGCGCCTGCCCTGCGCTGAATCCCGACGACCAGGCCCACTGAAAGTTGAAGCCTCCCAGGTGGCCGGTTACATCCACTACTTCGCCGATGAAGAACAGACCCGGTACCTTCCGTGTCTCCATGGTCTTCGCCGATAGTTCGGCTGTTTCGACGCCGCCGCCGGTTACTTCCGCCTTTTCGTAACCTTCAGTACCCTCGGGCATCACCTTCCAACCGTGTACATCCCGCTCGATCTGCGCCAACGCTTGATTTGTCCAGGCAGCGGGCTGGTGATGTTCCAGCCAGCGGTCAGCCAAACGGTTCGGCAATGCGGCGCGGAACTCGGATTTCGCGGCGGTAAGGGTACGTGGAATTGCCGCCGTCACCGCGCGATCCGGGGCGAGGTCGATCACCACAGACGCCGGCTTTTTCCAGTAGGAGGAAATCTGCAAAATCGCCGGAC
Organism: Acidobacteriota bacterium; assembly: GCA_030776455.1. Taxonomy (GTDB): domain Bacteria; phylum Acidobacteriota; class Terriglobia; order Bryobacterales; family Bryobacteraceae; genus JALYHQ01. The sequence goes on from JALYHQ010000100.1 coordinate 28,533, forward strand.
CGCTCAAGCCTCGGTGAGTGATGAGCATCTTCTCGCGGAAACGTTGGCCATTGCATGACGCGATTACTTCGGTGGAGACGCCTGCCAGATCGCCGTATCGCGCACGGTCCTGTGGTCCGAACGTGAGTGGAACCAGGGCAGGCCAGGGATCGCGGATCGCCAATCCGAATTGACGGGCGAGATCATAGCCAAAGCTCGTCGCGCCCATTTTGGGGATGGAGAGCCCGCCGGTGGCCACTACCAGTGCGGGGGCCCGGTACTCGGCGACAGCGGCGCGGACAGTGAATTCAGTGGAGTGAAGGACTTCTTGAATCGACGTGTTCAGGAAGATTTGGACGCCGGCTGCGCGGCACTCGGATTCCAGCATGCTGTTTATGTCATGAGCGGAGCGGTCACAGAAGAGCTGGCCCAAGGTTTTTTCATGCCAGGGAATCTTGTGATGCGTAACCAGCGCGAGAAAATCCGCGGGTGTGTATCGCGCCAGGGCGGATTTCGCGAAGTGGGGATTCGCGGAGAGAAAGCTTTCGGGGCGGCAGTGCAGGTTGGTGAAGTTGCAGCGGCCGCCGCCGGAGATGAGTATCTTCTTCCCAATGCGATCAGCGCGCTCGAGGACAGCGACGCGCCGCCCGCGCTTGCCCGCTTCAATGGCGCACAAAAGGCCGGCGGCTCCGGCCCCAAGTATCAGGACGTCGAAATTTTGAGACATGGGACCGCTCCTGTGGGGCAGGCGGTTTCGCCTGCCAGACCCCGATATTCTCGGACACGCTCATCAATCACCCGCCCGCTTCCTACGGGCGCGGCTCGATTTCGGCACCGGCCGGTTCGGGAATTGGAGCGGGGGCGGGACCGGTGATCACGACTAGTTCAAGGTCGGGGGATTTCAGCGACTTGATACGGTCGCGGATTTGCGCGGCTTTCTCAAAGTCGAAGCGTTTGGCGGCTTCCCGCATGCGCTCTTCCAGTTCGCCGATGAACTGGGTGCGCTGCGCCGGAGTCAAATCCTCGGCGGGATCTTCCGGCTCGGCCGAGATGGTAACGTAATCGCCTTCCGCGATGGCCACCAGGCTCATATCGATGGGCTTGATGATGGATTGCGGTGTGATGTTGTTCGCCTCGTTGTACTGCTGCTGGATGGTCCGGCGGCGGTTGGTTTCATCCAGCGCGCGCTTCATGGAATCCGTCATGACATCGGCATAGAGCACGGCGCGTCCATCCAGGTGGCGCGCGGCGCGGCCGATGGTCTGTATCAGCGAGCCGGCCGACCGCAAAAAGCCTTCCTTATCCGCGTCGAGGATCGCTACCAGCGAAACTTCCGGCAGGTCCAGCCCTTCGCGCAGCAGATTGACGCCGATGAGCACGTCATATTCGCCGCGGCGCAAGTCGCGCAGGATCTTGATGCGGTCCAGCGTACTCACCTCCGAGTGCAGGTACGCGCACTTCACGCCAACTTCCGTGTAATACTCGGCCAAATCTTCAGACATGCGCTTGGTGAGTGTAGTCACTAGCACGCGCTGGTTCTGTTCCACTCGCCTGCGAATCTCATGCAGCAGGTCGTCCACCTGACCCTTGATGGGGCGAATCTCTACCTCGGGATCCACCAGGCCGGTGGGGCGAATGATCTGTTCCACCACTACTCCGGCTGCCTTGGTGAGCTCGTAGGGACCCGGTGTCGCCGAGACATAAACCACTTGATTCACGCGGTTCTCGAACTCCTCAAAAGTCAGCGGGCGGTTGTCCTTGGCGCTGGGCATGCGGAATCCGAAGTTGACCAGGACATCCTTGCGGGAGCGGTCGCCGTGATACATGGCGTGAAGCTGGGGGACGGTCTGGTGACTCTCGTCGATGAAGATCAGGTGGTCCTGCGGCAGATAGTCCAGCAGAGTAGGCGGCGCTTCGCCCGGCAGACGTCCGGAGAAGTGGCGCGAGTAATTCTCGATTCCGTGGCAGTATCCGATGGTGCGGATCATCTCCAGGTCGAACTTCGTGCGTTGATACAGGCGCTGCGCCTCGATCAGCTTGCCGCCCTTAATTAGCTCGCCGTGCCACCACTCCAGTTCGACGTCAATGCTGGCCAGCGCCCGCTCGCGCGATTCCGGCGTCATCACGTAGTGCGTTTTGGGATAAATGGGGAGCCGCAAGTATGTTTGGCGAACCTGCCCCAGCAGCGGATCAATCTGGCTCAGGCTCTCAATCTCGTCGCCCCAGAGCTCGATGCGATATGCATAGTCGTCATAAGTGGGATAAAGCTCGATGACGTCGCCGCGCACGCGAAAGGTACCGCGCCGGAACTCGGTATCGCTGCGCTCGTAGAGGATCTCAACCAGGCGGTGAAGAATCTGCTGCCGCGCGATCTTCTGGCCCTTTTCCAGCATCAAGAGCATGCCGTAATAGGCTTCGGGAGAACCCAGGCCGTAGATGCAGCTCACGCTGGCCACGATGATGCAATCGCGGCGTTCGAACAGGGACCGGGTGGCCGAGAGCCGCAGCTTGTCCAGCTCGTCGTTGATGGTGGCTTCCTTCTCGATGTAGATGTCGCCGGATGGGATGTAAGCTTCGGGCTGGTAATAATCGTAATAGCTGACAAAGTACTCGACTGCGTTGCGCGGAAAATAAGTTCGGAATTCGTGATAGAGCTGCGCGGCGAGGGTCTTGTTGTGGGCCAGCACCAGCGCGGGACGGCCGCTGCGCTCAATCAGTTTGGCCATGGTGAAGGTCTTGCCGGATCCGGTGACGCCCAGCAGAACCTGGTGCTGTTCGCCGTCGGCCAGGCCCCGATAGAGCTGGTCAATGGCGGCCGCTTGATCGCCCCGCGGGCTGTAATCCACCACTAACTGAAAGCCCATAACTCCAGGATACCAGGCGTGTCAACGGATGCTAGAATAGCCTCTTGCGGAACGCCATCGGGCTGTTGTTGCGAATCTACGCGTACCTGTATCACGTGCTGCTGGCGCTGCTGCTGCTGGCACTGGGAGTGGCCGCGCTATCCACCGGCCGCGACAACCTGAGCCTGGGCATGCTGCCCTGGGAAGGCGGGCGGCTGACCCAAGCGCTGCTGGTATTGGGTGTGGTGGGCCTGCTGTGCGTCCTGCTGGCGGTAACCGGCTGGCTTCGATTCTTGTTTCCTTTATGGACCCTCTTGATCCTGGTTCTGATGATCCGCGGCTATTTCGTGTCGCCCTATACCTTCAGCGGCGAGGACGAGTTCAAGGAAGCTATCTGGCTCACGGTGGGCGCGCTGATCGCATTTCTCGCCAGCTTGAGTCTGTTTGGACGGCGGAAACGAGCGTGAACCTCGTGGGGCAGGCGGTTTCGCCTGCCAGAGGCCGATTACTAATCGGCCGCAGGTTGCTAACTATTAATGCCGGAAGTGGCGCACTCCGGTGAAGACCATCGCAAGGCCCGCCCGATTGGCGGCTTCGATTACCTCGTTATCGCGCATGCTTCCGCCGGGCTGGATTACAGCGGTGATGCCATGTCTTGCGGCTTCTTCCAGACCATCCGGGAAGGGAAAGAAAGCATCCGAGGCAAGTACTGCTCCGGCCAAGGGAAGGACGGCCTTCATGGCGCCCACTTTGACGGAATCGACGCGGCTCATCTGGCCCGCGCCCACGCTAATGGTCTGGCCGGCGCGGGCATAGACGATCGCATTCGATTTCACGTGTTTGCACACTTTCCAGCCGAACTCAAGCGCGAGCCATTCTTCGTCTGAAGGCGGGCGCTGGGTGACAACCCGCGCTTCGGAGCGCACCAGGCGGTGGAGATCGGGGGTCTGGGCGAGATATCCGCCGCTAATGGATTTCACTACCAGCTCTTCGCGCGAATCACGAACCAGCAGGAGCCTGAGGTTCTTCTTCGCTCCCAGAATTTCGCGCGCCGCCAGAGAATAACCGGGCGCTGCGATGGCTTCCGTGAAAGTCTTTGCGGCTTCGAGTGCAGTGGCTTCATCCACTTCGCGATTGAACGCCAGCACGCCACCGAAGGCCGAGACGGGGTCGGCTTCAAAGGCGTTACGGTAGCTATCTGCCAGCGAATCGGTCTCAGCGCAACCGCACGGATTAGTGTGCTTGATGATGGCCGCGGCGGGGCGGTCAAATTCCGCGATCAGCTGCCAGGCTGCGTCCAGGTCGACCAGGTTGTTATAGGAGAGCTCCTTGCCCTGTAGCTGTTCGGCGGCGGCGATTCCGCCCTGGCGGTTTGAATAGAGGGCGGCGGATTGATGGGGATTCTCTCCGTATCGCAGATGCAAGGCACGCGGCGAGCGGATATCGAGAACCTCGGGCAACGCAGGCGAATCCTGTCCAATGCGAGCCAGCCGAGCGCTGATGGCGCGGTCATAGGCGGCGGTGGTTTCAAAAGCCTTCACCGCCAACCGCCAAAGCTCCGGCTCGGAGAGCGCGCCGTGGTGTTCGCGAAGACCTTCGAGAATACCGGCATAGTCGGAGGCAGAAGTGACCACGGCGACGTCCTGCCAGTTTTTGGCGGCGGCGCGGATCAGCGTAGGCCCGCCGATATCGATATTTTCAATCAGTTCTTCCAGCGTGACGCCGGGCTTCGAGGCGGTCTTCTCGAACGCATAGAGATTCACCACCACCATGTCGATGCGCGGGATGTCGTGCTCGGCGAGCGAGCGCATGTGCCCGGGATTAGCGCGCACCGCGAGGATTCCGCCGGCGATGCGCGGATTTATGGTCTTCAGGCGGCCATCCAGCATCTCGGGGAATCCCGTGAGGTCCGATACTTCGCGAACCGCGATTCCAGCTTCCTGCAAGGCGCGCGCGGTGCCGCCGGTGGAGACAATCTCGACTTCGAAATCGCGCAATCCGCGCGCGAAATCGACGATACCGGTCTTGTCCGTCACGCTGATGAGTGCTCGCTGAATCCTGGCCATTCTTTACAATGGTAAACGTGTCCTATCCAGTTACGTTAATCCCCGGCGACGGCATTGGTCCGGAAGTGGCCGATGCGACCGTGCGCGTGCTGGATGCCACCGGGATAAAGTTCGAGTGGGATCGTGTGGAGCTGAATGCGGAGTTGATCACGCGCACAGGGCAGTCACTCCCGCCTGAGCTGCTGGCCTCACTGGAACGGACGCGCCTGGGCTTGAAAGGACCGGTGGGCACGCCGATCGCCGGAGGATTCACCAGCGTCAACGTGGCGCTGCGAAAGCGGCTGGATCTATTCGCCAACGTGCGGCCCGTGCACAGCCTGCCCGGGCTGAAGACTCGCTTCGACGACGTGCTGATCGACATGGTGATTTTTCGCGAGAACACGGAGGATCTGTATTCGGGGCTGGAGCACGAAGTAGTGAAGGACGTGGTGACCAGCCTGAAGGTAATTACGCGGGTGGCGTCCATCAAGATCGCCGAGTATGCGTTCGCCTGGGCGGAGAAGCAGAATCGCAAGCGCGTGGCGGCGGTGCACAAGGCCAACATCATGAAGCTGGCCGACGGCCTGTTCCTGCGCTGCTGCCGCGAAGTGGCGCAACGCTATCCGCGGATCGAATACAAGGAGCTGATTGTCGACAATGCATCCATGCAACTGGTGATGCGCCCGGAGACCTTCGACATTCTGTTGCTGCCAAATTTGTACGGCGATATCGTCTCGGATCTGGCCGCGGGCCTGGTGGGCGGCCTGGGCGTGGTGCCCGGAGCGAACATGGGCGAAAACCATGCGGTCTTCGAGGCCGTGCACGGCAGCGCCCCGGATATCGCGGGCAAGGGCATCGCCAATCCGACGGCGCTGATTCTGTCGTCGGTGATGATGCTGCAGCATCTGGGGGAAGCCGATGCGGCGCGGCGGCTGCGCCACGCGATTGAGCAGGTTTACGCGCGCCGTGAGAAACTGACGCCGGATGTGGGCGGCAGCGCGTCCACGCGGGAATTTACAGAAGCGGTGATCGCAAATCTGTAGCGCCCTGGACAGGTAGGTTGTTCCTGAGGTGGTGACTAAGGCTTTCCTCTGATCCCTTGGCGTTCGCTAGCGGACGAACTTCGATATAGGAGTAGCTGCGCATGCCTGATGAAGAACTACAGAAGTCCCCGGATGCCGGTGAGTTACAGCAAGCCGCGGTTCATTGTTATCTTTCAACAATTCTGGCCATTGCCGACTGCATGGCGGAGTTGTGCCCAGGCGCTGGGATCGCGTTCAAGAATCGCTGGCGGCGGCTGCCGCAGCGCATCGCGTTCGATCTGTCGCCGCAGGCGCTTGAGGTCAGCCGGCGTACGTTCGAGATGGACATCCGCACGTTCAGCGAATTCGCCGGCCAGTACTACAACCAGGGGGTCCCGCTGATCGACAGCATCGCCACGGATGGGATGCAGCTGGCGGACACGGTACTGGAGCGGACGGCTCGCCACATCGTTCTGCTGGAGACGCTGGCCGAATCCATCGAGACGGCCGCCGATCTGGACAGCACCAGGGAGACGCGAGAAATGCTGGAACACCAATCGGCGGGTATCCGCACGTGTGCCAGCCAGGCGCAAACGGAGTTGCTGCCGCTGGTTTCGCGATTCCGCGAGCTGGTGAAGGAATGCGAAAAAATTGTGAGTATTTCGAAGAGCTCAATCGTCGTGGACCGCGAGACAGGATTTCTGAACTCCAGCGGCTTCAAACAGGAGCATGAACTGCGCATGCGCGAAGCCACGCCTTCGTGTTTGCTGATCATCGACTGTTCGGCGCAGCTGCAAGGGGGTCCGGAGTGCACGGATTCGCAATTCAGCCAGATCATCGAGGCGATTTCATCGCGCGTTTCACAGCAGTTCCGTCCGAATGACTCCATCGCCAGGCTGTCGCAGAATCGGTTTGCAATCATCTTCGACGGGGAGATGGAACAGGCTCGGGGCCGTCTGGAGCAGATGCAGCGCAGCATTTCCGGCAAGTACGCGTCACCGGCCGGCAAGATGATTGTGACAGCGGAGTTGCGGCTGTTCGAATCGCGCGACGAGCAAGCGATACAAGAAGCTCTGAGCAGTGTGGAACAGCGTGTGTCCGCCCCCGCTGGAGCATAGCGGACGACTTCTCAGCGTTGATCCGCGTCCCATCAAGAACGCTCAGGACACGGATTAACGCGGGATAAGCGCTAGCCTCGGCGGAAGTACTTCAGGGCGAGTTCCGGATTGAGTTCCAGGGCTGGGATCCAGCAGGACTTGGCGCCGTCGCTTTCTCCACCCGCCTTGAGGACGTGACCCAGATTCAGCAGAGCCTCGGGGAAGTCCTTGCGAATTGCAATGGCCTCGCGATAAAACGTCACAGCCTGTTCCGGCCGGTTCAGCTTGTGGGCGAGCACGCCGCAGTTGTAGTAGATGTCGGCGCTCTTCTCCCCAAGATCCAGCAGCTTCTGGTGTAATTCCAGCGCGCGTTCGTCGTTGTTCTGCGAGAGCGACACGGTAGCCAGGCCCTTGCAGGCTTCAAGGTGATTCGGTTCGCGCTGAAGCAAGGCCAGCAGCACTTGTTCGGACCGATCGAAATCGCCGGCCGTGTAGCAGGCCAGGGCGAGGTTGACTTCCGCTTCCGGCCAGACCGGGCGCAGCTGGAGGGCGCGCGCGAAACTGTCCACACTGGCTTCGGCGGCGCCCTGCTTCAGCTGCAGGTAGCCTAAGCGGAACCACACGCGCTCCTTGTCGGCTTTCACCGCGCAAAATTGCTCGCACACACGCGCGGCCGCGGCGGGGCTTTCCAGTTCTTCCAGTACGTGAGAGAGATTGAGGGTCAGCTCTTCGCGATCCGGCCACTTGGTGACCGCTTCCTGATAGCAATCGCGCGCCCCGGCGAGGTTACCCAGCTTCCAGCGCGTCTCCGCCAGGTGAGTGAATGCATTTACAGAGTCCGGCCGGACTTCGCGGGCTCGCGTGAACGCCTGCAGAGCGTCGGGAAGCGCCGCCTGCTTGCGAAGCGCGATGCCGAGATTCAGCCAGTGTTCCGCCTGCGTGGACGCAATCTCCGTCAAACGGGTGTACCGCTGCCGGGCGGTTTCGAAATCTTCCTTCGCGAAAGCCGAGATGGCGAGGCCCTCTAGACCTAGCGTGTTGTCGGGCTGCAATTCCAGCAGCTGCGAGGAATGCTTTTCCACCAGGTCATACTTTTTCTGCTGGAGGTTGAGGGTGATCAGATTCATCAGCGCCTGAACGGAGTTGGCATCGAGTCCCAGCACCTGGCCGTACAGGGCCGAGGCTTCGTCCAGATTCCAAGTCAATTGCAGCGCTACCGCCTTGGTAAAGAGCGCCGGCACATAATTCTGATTTATTCGCAAACATTGATCGGTCTTCTCAATCGCCTTGAGATGCTGTCTCAAACCGAGCAGGCACATGGATTCAGCGAGGGGGACTTCAATCCAAGTGGCTCCCAGGCTGCCGGCCTTCTCAAATCGGGTCAACGCGTCCGGGAAGTTTCCGAGCTTGTAGAGGCAAAATCCCCACTGGAACCAATTTTCGGCGGAAGCCGGTTCCTTCTTGGACGCGGTGGCGTAACTCTCGGCGGCGTCGGCATACTTGCCCAATTCGAGTTGGATGAAACCGCGAGCTCGCAGCACATCCTCGGTTTCGAGTTCAGGCTCCAGGGACACCAGGCATTTCAGTGCGGCGGCCAAGTCACCATTCAAGTGGTGGATGGCGGCTTTGGCGATTAAGCCGGCGTCCGCGCGAGGGGTGGCAGCCTTCCGCGCCGGTGGAGGAGTTGAACTTTCGAGTGCTATCGCCTGTAGAGCCATTATTTATTACCTCTGCCCGACTATGCCGGGCGCTCGTCTAAGCCCCTTATCGGCAGGGGTACTAAGAATCCTTAGTTCGATTATTTCGATGACGGGACCTTATGCAATGTTTTGAACATTTTCGGGAGTTGGCATCGGGACACGCAAGCGCGGGGCGAGCACGTGGAGCTCAGGTATCACCCGTCGAGAAGCACCCAATCCTCCCAGCGGATGGGACGGTTCATTCTGCAATCCAGTTTGTGGCTGGCAGCGGGGATCCAGCAATCTGGTTTCCCGCGGGGAGCCGGGCTCCAAAAGATCCATCTCGGATTCGCGCCAATCATCAGATAATGCAGGACATGGAGGTTTAGTGGACGCCGTTTCCAGGCAGCCCTCCGGACTGGAGAAATGGGCTGCCGCCCACACCCGGGCAGCCACCGGAACAGGCTGCGGCTCTGAGACCGGCAGGGTCGCGCTGGACACCTGAGTTCCCCATTCGGCATGGTGCTGGCACGAGGGCCAAGGTGTTACGGAAAGTACGGGCATTTCCCGAACAGGCTGGGGGCCATTGGCCGCTGGGGAGACGATAAAATCCTGCGACACGCCGGGAGCATTTAATCCGTGCGGATGCGATGCCTCCGGGCGAGCAGCCAGTTCCGGCGCAAGTTCCAGCGTCCTTAGTCCAAAGCTCACGTCGAGGGTACTGACTACCTCAGGCGTGGTTTCCGATAGCGTCAGGGCGACTCCAGAAGGCGCCAGCGACGCTATCCGCGCGAGCCCTACGGTGCTATTGTGATCGTGCCAGGCATCGGACATAGTTTTACCGCTGCCCGTAAGATCGGCACTTTGACGATTTACTACAGACCCTGTTTGGTCAGGTATTCAGCTAAGTCGAGGCAGCGCATGGAATAGCCCCACTCGTTGTCATACCAGGCGATCACTTTTAACAGGTTGCCATCCAGCACCTTGGTCATGTCGCCATCGACGATGGCGCTGTGGGGATTGTGCAGCATGTCGGAGGAAACGACGGGATCCTCGGTGTACGCCAGGATGCCCTTCAGCGGGCCTTCCGCAGCGTGGCGAAGCACCTTGTTCACCTCTTCGGCAGTCGTTTTTTTGGAGGTCAACGCTACCAGATCCACCACCGAAACGTCGGGCGTGGGCACGCGCATGGAGAACCCGTCCAGCTTACCTTTCAGCTCGGGCATGACCAGGCCGATGGCTTTGGCGGCGCCGGTGGTGGTGGGGATCATGTTCATGGCCCCGGCGCGGGCGCGGCGCAGGTCCTTATGCGGAAAATCCAGGATCGGCTGATCATTGGTGTAGCTGTGGATGGTGGTCATGGAGCCCTTCTCGATGGTGAAGGCCTCATGCAGAACCTTAGCCACCGGGGCCAGGCAGTTGGTGGTGCAGGATGCGTTGGAAATGATGTTGTGGCGGGCGGGATCGTACATTTGCTGATTCACGCCGAGCACGACGGTGATGTCTTCATTCTTCGCGGGCGCGGAAATAATAACTTTCTTCACGGAGCCGCGGAGGTGCTTGCGAGCGTCGGCCGCATCGGTGAACTTGCCGGTGGACTCGATCACGATCTGGACGCCCAGGGAGTTCCAGTCGATCTCCGCGGGATCCTTGATAGCGAAGACGCGCATCTGGCGGCCGTCGATGGAGATGCCGTCGCCTGCGATCTTCACGTCGCGGTGAATCGGGCCCAGCACGGAGTCGTATTTCAGAAGATGGGCCAGCGTCTTGGTATCGGTCAGATCGTTCACGCCGACGAACTCGATATTTTTGCGGTCCAGTCCAGCCCGGACGAGATTGCGTCCGATGCGGCCGAAGCCGTTGATTCCTATTTTGATAGACATATAGTCCTAGTTTAGTTGGTGGCACAGGCTTGAGCCTGTGACTTTCTAGCGAGGCGGAAGAGGCGGAGCTGTCGACCCACCAAGATCAGCGTAAGACTCTTTTACTTTCAGCACCTTGCCACCGCTTCCGAAGGTGATGAAAGTAATCTTGCCGGGCGCCTCGCCGTAGATCCATTCCTCGGTTTCAATACCGTCGGCGTTGTTGCGTTCCTTGAGGCGGGGTTTGCCCATCGAGAGCAGCACCTGATCCTTGTCCATGCCGTCAATAGCTTTCTTTTCCTTGATGGCCTTCTGCACCGGCTCGGGGAGCTTTTCGACGTACTGCTCGGTGGCCGACTGCTTGTCGAAATCGAGCAGGGGTGAAAGGATCTTTTTGATTTCGGCGGCCTTAATGGGTGGCACCGACGGATGAAATTCGAGGGCGATCAGCGTTCCGGTGGCTGCGGCTGTGTTCTGGTCCCGACTCACCGGCTGCGTACTGCCGCCCATGCCTACCTGAACGTGATCGTACCAGTGGCCCTTTTTCTTGGGTCCGCCATTGATCTCGAGGAGAAGCTTGTCGCTTTCAATAGTGACCTTCGTGACCTGGACCAGGTCGCCAACCCGGGCGGCGGGACCCATTTCGCGGCCCATTTCTTTCCACTTTTCCTTGTCCCAGGTGCCGTTGCTGTCAAAGGGCAGCGGCTTGGTGGAGCGCGGCAGGTACGCCTTCACTGTGGCGAACTCGGCCATAATGCCGCGCAGGATCTCGATACGGTCGTCATCGGTGAGCTTGGTCCCGGCAAACGCAGGCAAGGCCAGCAGCGCGGCGGGAACCAGCAGGGAACGGGCGGAAAAGCTTCGCGAAATCATGAAGGCTCCCGTAACAGAAACGCTTCCTGCCGCTGGATGGGTACGCGATGGAGATACCAGGCAAGCGCGAAAACCACAAGCGTGCAAAGCAGCCCCGCTTCCGGTCCATACTCACCGCCGCTCCAAAGCACGTCAGCTCTCCAGTGCAGGGTATACCCTGTGGTAACCATTGTAAACCCACTCAGGTTGACGCCCAGCAGCGGAAGCACCCAGTTCCAGCCGAAATGCAGACCGATGGGGAGCCAAAGATCTCCCGAGCGGAGGAACGCGTAACCGAAGAGAATACCCCACAGCATGGTATTGAGGAACGCGAGGCGTCCGAAGTTGAGATTGGGGGAGTGAGCAACGGCGAAGAGGACTCCGAAGGGCAGGATGGTGGCCCAAGCGCCGAGGCCGCGCACCAGGATCTGGAAAGCGTAGCCGCGGAACAGCATCTCTTCACCGACGGCGCCGAACAGCAGGACCACGGAGATGAACGCGAGGCTGGGCCATTGGACGCTGGCGCCGGGGTTGTGATCGAGATCGGCAACACGGCCGATGATGGGGAGCAGGGTGACTGCGAGGCCGCCGCCGATTCCACCCAGCAATCCGAACGCGAGGTTGCGGCGCGACGCCGAGGTCCAACCGAGGCCGATATCGGCGAGCTGCCCGCGTTCGTAGATCCGCAGCACAACGGCGTTGGCGATGGCCGCGCTGGCAAAGGTGCTGAGCGCGGCGACAATAAAAGGGCTGCCGCCTACCGCGAACATCACCACTGGAAAGATAAAGTAGCCGAGCAGCGCGAAGAGAATGAAAATTCCGACGCGCAGAATAAGGCCGGGGATCCGGCTGGGCGCGGCCGGTGGGACCGCGCCCGGAGACGCCGGGTTAACTATTTGCTCCACACCTGCATGTTATCGCGGAGGCGCGGGAGTGGAGACCTGCGTGCGCGTTGACGTCAGGGTGGTGCCGATGATGGTGCCCGAAATAACCAGCTCCACGCGGCGATTCATCTGGCGTCCGGAGGCCGTGGCGTTATCTGCCACGGGCATGGTCTTGCCGAAACCCTTGGCTGTTACGTTGCCGGCGTTGATTCCCTGGGTGACCAGGAACTCCCGCACCGTGTTGGCCCGGTTCTCGGACAAGCGCATGTTGTAATCGTCCCCACCGACGCTGTCGGTGTGGCCTTCCACTTCAAGATTCAAGCCGGGATGTCCCAGCACGATGCCGGCGAGGCGCGCGAGTTTTTCACGAGCGCCGGGTTTCAGCGTGTAGCGGCCCGAATCAAAGAGCACATCGGACATGTTCACCACCAAGCCCCGCGTGGTGTCGCGCGTCTGCAGGATCTGATTGAACTGGTCCAGCAGCCGCTGCCGCAACTGAGCCTGGTCCTCTTCGGCCTTCTGGCGCATGCGGTCAGATTCGGAAGCCGCCTGCCGGGCTTTCTCGGCTTCGGCGGCAAGTACTTGCTGTTGGGCGATGGCGGCCTGGCGAGCTGCGTCGGCCTCGGCCTTGGCGCGTTCTGCTGCGGCCCGTTCAGCCTGGGCTTGTTGCGTGGCTAGCCGGGCGTCGGCGCTGGCGCGTTCGGCGGCTGCGCGATCTGCATCGGCTTGAGCGCGCCGAGTAGCCTGCTCACGTGCCTCGGCCTCGGCTTGCGCGCGCTGCTGGGACTGGCGCTGCGCTTCAGCCGCCTGCCGATCCGCATCGGCCTTGGCCGCGTTTTCGCGAGCCAGCGACGCCAGGCGCTCATTCTCCTGCTGCTCCTCCAACTGGCGGCGTATGGCGATCACGCGGGAGTCCTCGGCGCGGACCACGGCTTCACGCGCCATCGTCATCACGGGCTTCTGGCCGGGCTTCTGCGCCTGGTAGCGCAGCGCCTGGTTCAGAGCTTCATTGGCTTTCTGGTAACTGTCGGCGGCATACCGGTCCGCGCCGGCGACGCGGGCGATCTGCACCGCATTCTGCGCCTCATAGAGCTCAAACGGCAGTTTCTTGCTGACGTATTGAGGTACGAAGCCGGGGGCTTTGCCGCGCATAGTGTAGATGCCGCGCGGAAGCAGCTCATATTTCGCGTCGATCAGCTCGATGACGCCCATGGTGTCCGGGCGCATGACATTTTCCATCACCACCACATCGCTGGGCTGAGTGACGCCGTAGTAAGGCTCGGCGGTCACAATCATGCCGAAGGTCTGGATGGGACTAGTGGTGTTGATGTGGCTCGAAGAACCTGCGCCGTACTCGCTCAGCGTCAGCTCGCCGAGATTCTGCGGGCGTCCGTCCGGGGAAATTGCCCAGAGGACGTAGGTCAGGTATTCGGGTCCGAAAGTAGACGGGGATACGAGGTTTTTCAAGTCTGCTGAAATCTTGATGTCGCCGCGTTCGCTTTCCACTTTGGCGTCGCCGTTGCCGCCGGGCATGAGCGCCGTTCCCTGGAAATCGACCTTGGTGGCGCCGCCGCGGTGCCGGTAATTGACGGCCTGGGTGGAGCGGGCAACCACTTCAATACGAAACATCGCGACGGGGGCATCACCATCACGGCCCACGCGCCGCTGGGTTGGATTGGGGACCTGGGCGCAGAGCACAAGCGCAGCCAGGAAAGATGTCGCGAGGGTTTTCTTGGACATAGGACAAATTTTAGTGCAACTTGGGGGCCAGGGGGATTAGCGAGTGGAATCAAGGGGATGGGGGTGGAGACGAGCGGGGAACCTGGGAAAAGTTACAGGGTTGGGGAGAGCCGGCCGGGGGGCCGGCTGCGGGCCGGGGGGCCCGCCCCACAAGGAAGCGGGTTAGCGGCCCCAGTCGGTTAGCTGCTGGAGGACCTGCTGGGCGGCACGCTGGCCGGCGTCTTTCTTGCTCACTCCTTCGGCCAAGCTGATCCAGTCGCGGCCCACGCTTACTTGCACGATGATCGTCTTGGCGTGCTCCGGGCCACGCTCTTCGACGACTTGGTAGCGGGGCAGCGGGAGCTTCAATGCCTGGGCCATCTCCTGGAGCGCGCTTTTGTAATTGGTTACCGGTTCGGCGACCGAATCGTCGCTGGGAGCGTCGCCGACGATCTGGCGAAGGACGAAAGCTCGGGTGGCGACCAAGCCCGCGTCGAGATACAGAGCCGCGATTAAGGCCTCCAAAGCGTCACTGAGGAGGGCCTTCCTTTCTCGGCCGCCGTTCCGCTCCTCAGCACGGCCGAGGATGATATATTTCCCGATCCCCAGCGCCTGGGCGACCTCATACAGGTGTGCGGCACAGACAAGGCGAGCTTTCAGCTTCGAAAGGCGCCCTTCTGGCCAATCCGGGTAGCGGGCAACCAGCGCTTCGCTGGTGAGGAATCCAAGGATGGCGTCACCGAGGAATTCGAGCTGTTCGTTATCGGTGACGCTTTGATCGTCATGAACGCGCGAGCGGTGCGTGAGCGCGCGGCGCAGCAGGTCGCGATTGCGGAAGCGGTGTCCGGCGGCGGTTTCCAGAGCTTCGAGTGCTTCCTGCTCCGCGTGCATGCGAGGAGGCGCTCAGGGCTTCTTGGGCAGCAATGCCTTGCGCTGCTGGGCGGCCTGCTTGACCACCGGGTTCGCATTCGGAGCATTGATGGCGCGGTCAAAAGCCGCGGCGGCGTCATCGTTCTTGCCGGCCTTGGCGTACGCATCACCCAGCCGCACCATGGTAGCCGGGTCGGGCGTGGCTGCTGTATCGAGCGACAATTTGTACTCGGTGACAGCGACATCATACTTCTTGTTCAGTATGGCGATCATTCCCAGAGTCTGGTGATTCTGCGCCGCGAGATCTTTCCTTACGGCAGCCCACTGTTCGTCTGGGATAGCCGGATTGGACTTGGGCGTGTTCGGGGCATTGGCGATGCCGTCGCGCGCATACTTCTCGGCTTTGGCCAGCTTCTCTTCCTTGTCGAGATCGAACTCCTTGGTGTTGGAGGCGATGGACCCAGCCAGGGTGGTGAGCGCGAAGACGTTCTTGGAATCCGCTTCAAGCAGACGATCGCCCCAGACGGCGATGAGCACGGCATCGCCTTTGCTCTCGGCTAGCGAGAGAGCCATCTGCATCAGGGGGATCTTATATTCGGTGTCGGCGAAGTTCGTAAGAACGGCGTCTATGTTGGCGATCTGGGCATCGGGGGTCTGGCCGGCGGCGACCGCTTTCTGGAGAGCCTCCACTTCTTTCGGCGACTTGGGTTTGGGTTGGGCCGAAAGGATGCCGGCGCCGAGCAGGAGAGCGCCGCATAGTATGGCGAGCAGGCGATGGGTTCGGGTTCGCATGGATATTCCTATAGTAAACGGACCGGCGCTCATTTGGACTTGAACGCCTCCTTCATTCCTTTTTCGGCGGCGGCGCGGGCGCCAGCGGAAGCTCCAGCCACGGCCAGGACGGCTTTGTAATTCTTGGCGGCCTCATCGCGGTCGCCGGATGCATCGGCCAGGCGGCCTAGATAGACGTGCGCCCAGGCGCGTGTGTCGTCGTCGGGAGAAAGCTCGAGTGTCTTCTGGAAGAATTTTTCGGCCAGCTCGGGATTCTTTTCGAGCGCGGCGATGCGGGCGAGGCCATAGTAGGCCTTCGCATGCAATGACCGGTCAGCGGTTTGCTCGAGGACGCGCAGGTACGCCTGTCTGGCTTTCTCCAGATCGCGGCTGGCATAGAGTTGCTGCGCGTCATCCAGAATCTTGGCGGCGCCGGTGAGCGGAGGCGGCGGCGGTTCGGGCGAATGGGGTGCCACCCGGATAGCCGGCTGCTTCGCAAACTCGTAATTGGCGAGCCGCGTTTGCTCGGACTTGAGGCTGATCCCCTCCACCAACTCGGGGAAGTAAAGTCGCATCGCGCGAGCCTGCTTTTCAAACTCGGGCAGACCGGCGGCGAAGGCGGCCGTCAGGACATAACCTTCGCGCATCGCGTCATCCACCAGCTTGCGTCGCTTGTCGCCTGCCGCGAGACGGCTTTCCACGGCCTTGATGAGCGATTCGGTGGTGAGCAGCAGCAAATCATTCTTGTAGCGCTCGTCAAGGGCGGGCGCTGCCTGGGCGTAATCGGCCAGCGGCTTAATGCGGGTGAGTTGCTCGGAGTACTTGATGGACAGCGGATCCAGCAGGTAATGCAGCCAGGCATGGCGGATGTCGTCGATCTGCGGATCGGGAGACGGCGTCACCACCACGAAATAGTCGTCCTTGTAGCTGCGGGTCTGGATCTGATTGGGCGCGCCGAGCAGATCGATATAGATCTGAAAGCGGCGTCCCAGGTAGCCGCTAGTGGGGTTGCGCAGGTAGGCATTCGCTTGAAATATGGCCTGGGTCACCGGACCGTGATACAGCGCGATGGCACGTTCATAAGCGGGTTGTGAACGGCGCCAGGCGTCTTCCAGATTGGCTTCCTGATAAAAACGGGCGAGCAGGGGGCGCAGATCCTTCAGCGCATTCACGTCGGGCGGGAGCTCCGCATCCTTCAGCCAGAAATTGAAATCCGGAGGGCCGTCGATGGTGAGCGCGAAGGACACGTACTGGCTGAATTCGGCGGTGGAGTCGCGCTGGTGGTGCGCGGCGAAGAAGGCCTTGAGCTCTTCGACGCTGGCGAGTTTCTTGGAGGCGACGAGCTCGCGAATCTGCTTGCGGATGGGATAGGTGGCGGGGGATTCCAGGTCGGCGTCGTAACCCGCTGCGTTAATGGCGGCGAGCACAGTGAAG
>JALYHQ010000101.1 GCA_030776455.1 Acidobacteriota bacterium
TGCGGCTTCCTTGAACTTTGCGCTATGGATGCGTCGCGGCTTCTTTAACACTCTCGGCATGCAGTTTTCTCCATTTGGCTGCAAACCCTGTCTTACAAGAATGTCTCAATTTAGGGGGGCAGTCCAAGGAGGCCTGTCCTACGGGTACGGGACGACGTAGGACGGGGCTCCTGGCCTGTCTTTCACGTGTCGATGTGTGCTATAGTCGATCCAATCTGTCGGTGATTCGTAACGGGTGAAGCGCGCTGCAAGGGCGCGTAACGGGGATTGAAATTGTGCGGCATAGCTGGGTACACACACTATTTGTGTAGACCGGCCGGCGGAAGCTCTATCCGCAAGGCTGTCTCTACACTGCATCATCGCGGACCCGATCAGCAGGGCGTTTTCGAATACGACAACGTCTCGCTGGGAGCCGTTCGCCTGCGCATCATCGACCTGGAAGGCGGCGACCAGCCGTTCCTTTCCGACGATGGCGACAGCGCCCTGGTCTTCAACGGCGAGATCTACAACCACGCTGAATTGCGCCAGGAATTAGAAGGGCTCGGACATCGATTCCGCTCCCGCTGCGACACCGAAACCGTTCTGCACGCCTTGCTCGAATGGGATACCGATGCCCTCCCCCGATTCCGCGGAATGTTCGCCCTCGCCTTCTGGACCGACTCCACCGGCCGCCTTCTGCTGGCGCGCGATCACGCCGGCATAAAGCCGCTCTATACCCACCGCCACGGCAGGAACCTGTACTTCGGCTCCGAGCTGAAAGCCTTATTCGCTTTCCCGGAGATCGACCGGCGCATTGACCCCGCCGGCTTGCACAATTTCACCTCGCTGAACTATGTCCCTTCGCCTCACACGCTGGTGGAGGGCATTGAGAAGCTGCCTGCCGGACATTTCCTCGAGTGGCGCGCCGGGCACATCACGACCCGAGCGTGGTGGCGGCTGCGCTTTGATCCGCAGCCCGGCCGCTCGCTCGACGAGTCCGCGGAACAGCTGGATGGGCTGCTGCGGGATTCCGTTCGCGAGCATCTAGTCTCCGATGTGCCGCTGGGCATCTGGGCCAGCGGGGGTCTCGATTCCTCCGCCATACTGCACTATGCCGCGGAGCATTTCTCCGGCCGTCTCAAAACCTTCTCAATCGCATACCGGGGCCGTTCTTTTGACGATGGCGGCTATGCGCGCCAGATGGCCGAACTCTACGGAACCGAGCATCATGAGCTTGACCTGGGATCTACCAGCGGTCTGGCCGATGCGGTTGAGAGCCTCGCCTACTATTCCGATGAGCCGGGAGCCGACGCAGGGGCGCTGCCGGTTTGGTTCCTCGCCCGCATGACCCGGCCGCACGCGACCGTGGTCTTGAGTGGTGAGGGCGCCGACGAGCTCTTCGGCGGATACCACACCTACCTGGCGGACCGCGCCGCCCGCCCGCTCCGGATTCTGCCCGCCTTCGCGCGCCGCTTGACCGCCCGTATGGCTTCCGCGCTTCCCGTATCCGACGAAAAGGTGGGCTTCGAGTACAAGCTGAAGCGCATGCTGCGAGGTTCGCTGCTGCCGCCCGCCGAGGCCCATATGTTCTGGAACGGTACGTTCTCGGAGTCCGAAAAGAAGCTTCTGCATCTGCGCAACGGCCACCCATCCGTCGGGTCGCTGCTGAACAATATGCCCGCTTCCTCGAAGCAAGCCGGGCACTTGAACCGCTATCTCTGGCTCGATCAGCACTACTATCTACCAGACAACATTCTCTACAAGTGCGACCGCATGAGCATGGCCCATTCCGTCGAGGTCCGGCCGCCATTTCTGGACCGCCGCGTTATGGAATTTGCCGCTTGCCTGCCCGAAAATCAAAAGATCAGCGGCTGGAATCTCAAGGCTGTCTTGCGCCACTTGATGCGCGACAAACTGCCGCCCGCAATTCTTCGCCGCCGCAAGGAAGGCTTCGATATTCCGGCCCACGAGTGGCTCCGCGGCGTTCTGCGGCCGCTTCTGCTGGATACTCTCACCCGGGATGCGGTGGAGGGCTCCGGCTTATTTCATTGGCCGCACGTGGAATCGCTCATTCGCAATCATTTGGAACGCCGTGTTAATCTCGGATATCACTTATGGGGCCTGTTGACTCTCTTCCTTTGGATGAGACGATGGGGGATCGTATCGAACCCGAATCTGGAGCAGACTCCCGAGATGTTCGACGCCGTTTCCGTTATGAGCTGATCGTCATTCTCTTTGCGGCTGCCGTTTTCCTTGGCTGCAGCATCAGCCCGCCAAATCTCATGGACGACGTCGACGCGGTACAAGCCCAAATCGCACGCAACATGCTTGATTCCGGGGACTGGGTCACCGCCCGCCTGGATGGCGTCCCGTATCTGGAAAAGTCGCCGCTTAAGTACTGGATGATCGCCGTCTCCTATTCGATATTCGGCGTCCATGATTGGGCCGCGCGCCTGCCGGTTGCGCTGTTTACCGTGATTCTGTGCTGGCTCACCGCGCGCATTGGAAGCTGGGCCGTCTCCGATCTCGCGGGCCTGTGGGCCGGCCTCGCGCTATCCACTTGCATGGGTTTGTTTCTGTTCACGCGCGTCCTGATTCCAGACGCGATCCTGACTGCCGCCGTCACGCTCGCCATCTGGTCATTCCTGCGCGCCCTGGAGCCCGATGAGCCGCATCCGGCGCGCTGGGCCGCCACCATGGCTGCCTCTATCGCGACAGGCCTGCTGCTCAAAGGACTCATCGCCGCTGTTTTTCCTATCGGCGCCGCGGTTGTTTATCTTGCTTGCACCCGCCGGCTCTTCCTGCGCCAGACCTGGCAGCGTCTGCATCCGTTAACTGGCGCATTGATCGTACTCTTGATTGCGGCGCCCTGGCACGTGCTCGCCAGCATTCGAAATCCGCCCGTCTTCTATTGGTCCATGCACAGCGGCCCCGGCCAGTATCACGGTTTCTTCTGGTTCTATTTCATGAATGAGCACGTGCTCCGGTTCCTGAATCTGCGCTATCCCCGCGATTACAATACCGTCCCGCGGCTCTGGTTCTGGCTGTTCCACTTGCTGTGGCTCTTTCCCTGGAGCGTATTCCTGCCCGCTGTTGCGAAACTGAGCTTCAAGCCCGTGGACCGTGCGGGCCGGTTGCGCCTGCTGGCACTGTGCTGGACCGGATTCATTTTGATTTTCTTCACGTTTTCCTCCACGCAGGAATACTATTCGATGCCCTGCTATCCGGCGCTGGCGCTATTGATCGGCTGCGCCATCGCCGCCGGAGGCCGCTGGATCCGGGTCGGGCAGGCATTCCTGTGCGCGATTTCCGCGCTGGCGGCGGTAATCATCGCGGTGATTCTTTTCCAGGTCTGGAACAGCCCCACGCCCGGCGATATCTCGACGGCCCTCACCCAGCATCCCGACGTTTACACGCTGTCACTGGGGCATATGGGTGATCTCACGCTCGCGTCTTTCGCGTACCTCCGCACTCCGCTGATGGTTGCGGCGCTCGCATTCCTGACCGGCGCGACAGCGTTCCTTTGGCGCAAACCGTTCTTCGCATTTGCGGTGATGATGGTTCTGTTCGTGCATGCCGCGCGGCTGGCGCTGGTTGCGTTTGATCCCTATCTGTCTTCCCGCCCCTTGGCCGAGGCACTGCTGAAAGCCCCGCCTGGACAGTTGATGGAAGACAACGCCTATTACACGTTCTCTTCGGTCTTCTTTTACACCAATCGCAACGCGCTGCTGGTGAATGGACGCAAGACGAATCTCGAATACGGTTCCTACGCCCCCGGCGCGGCGGCGGTTTTCATTGACGATGCCCAGTTCCAGCGGCTTTGGGCGCTCCCCAGCCGCTATTATCTGCTGGTGGAAGGCCCTTCGCTTCCACACTATCAATCGCTGGTGGGGCCGGATGCCCTTCCGGTAGTGGCCGCGGCAGGCTGCAAATTCCTGCTCACCAATCATGCGCGTTCTGATTGACGCGACCTCGCTGTTGCTCAGGAGCGCCGGGATCAAGACCTACACCTGGCATTGGATCCGCAGCCTGCGCCAGCAAGCTGGACCATCCGATGAAATCGCGACGTTTCCGTTTCTCAACGGTCTGGGCGATCTTCGCCATGACGCGTCGGTGCTCTCAGCGGCCTCCACTCTGCCGCGCCTGGGCCTGCTCTACTTTTTGAACTTGCCGGGGAATCCAGCCATCGACTGGGCGGTGCGCGGCGCGGATCTCTTCCATGCGTCCAATCAAGTCCGTAATCCTCCCCGCAAGACGCGCCTCACCGCGACGCTCCACGATCTCACCTGCTGGCTGATGCCCGAGCTGCACACCGCCGGTAACGTCAGGGCCGATCACGCGTTCGCCGAACATGTGCTCAAGCGCGCCACCGGCCTGATCGCGGTATCGGAGAATACACGCGCGGATGCCATCCGCCTGCTTGGCATTCCGCCTGAGCGCATCGAGGTGATCTACTCGGGAATCCCCGACGCGTTCTTCGAGGCCCAGCCAACAAGCTCGCCCAAGCCGTATGTGCTGTACCTCGGAGCCATTGAGCCGCGCAAGAATGTCGACACGCTGCTGGATGCCTGGACTTCCTTCGCGCTGCACGACGAGTTCGATCTGGTGATCGCGGGCGCGCCCGGTTGGTCCGCTGCGCGTATTCTGGCGCGCCTGGAGTCCGGCATTCCCGGCGTGCGCTACCTCGGCTATGTTCCCGAACCCGAACTTCCCGGTCTGACGGCGGGCGCCACTGCATTCGTCTACCCGTCGCTCTATGAAGGTTTCGGATTTCCGGTGGCCCAGGCCATGGCCGCGGGGGTGCCGGTGGTGACGTCGAACACGTCTTGCCTGCCCGAAATTACCGGTGATGCGGCACTGCTGGTGGATCCGCGTAGTCCCGCCGAGATTAGCGCGGCTTTGGAGAAGCTGCTCACCTCGCCCACGCTTCGCACGACGCTGGCGGAAGCCGGGAGGGTGCGGGCGGAGCGCTATCGGTGGGATCGCTGCGCCGCGGACAGCCTGGAGTTTTTTCGACGATACGTTTCTTAGCAGCCTTTGGTTACGGACGGGGGCTGCAAGTGAAGTCCCAGATCTGCATGTTCATCTTTCCGTCGGTATATTCCACCACGCCATATTCGCCGGCCTCCAGAGGCTTCGCCGGCCAGATTTTGTAAAGCGCTTCGCCAACCTGCTTGCGGAAGACTTCCACCATTTCGGGTTCTTCGACGACCTCTTTGGTTACGGGGATGATGGTGAGGTTTTCCACTACCCGATTGTTGTTGTGCGTGTGCAGGCGGACCATCCCGAAACGCTCTTCCTCGGACAACCGGATATAAAACTCCGGAAGCGCCTCGGAGGTCACGTTGGCCGAATGCGGACCGTCGAGCTCCAGCGTGGCTTTTCCGGTGACTATGGGAATCGGGCTCAACCGTTGAAGCACGCTGCGCCGTTTGTTGTTGACCACCTTCGATTCGCCCTGCTTCAACGGCTCGAGCTTCTCGCCCACCACGCGATACACACCCGGTTCCGCAGGCACCCGCCGGACCTCGCGCGCGGCGTCGCGCTCGGCTTTGTCTTCCTCGGCCTGGGCCCGGGTTTCTTCGCGCACAGTTTCCTCATGCTGCTTTACTTCGGCTTTCGTCTTTTCCAGATCCACCAGGGACAGCGGGATTTCTTCCCACTCGCCGCGTTCGGCGGCGTAATAGCGCACGCGATCGCCGTCCACGGTGTACTCGCGCGTGAGCTGCCAGGTGCCGTCCTTTAGATAGAGTTTGAAGTTGGCCGCGTGGACGAGGCTTTGGCAGAGCAGACCCAGCAGAACCAGCCACAGCGCTCGCGCACCGCCCATATTTCTAATTATCAACCACCGTGGGACGACGCCGGCTCCTGATAGAGGCCCAACACATTCCCCGCGAGGTCGCGAAACCTGGCAGTAATCTGAGGAGCGTCGCCGCCGATGGGCTGCACGATTTCGCCGCCCGCGGCTATGACGGCATCCAAGGTGGCAGCCACGCTGTTCACCATGATGTATACCAGCAGGCCGGGCTGCGTGGAGGGCGGACGGCCGAGGATCCAGGTCCCGCTCACTTCTCCGGCGCCGTCGTCAAAGGCCAAGTGGCCGTCGCCGCGCTGGCGGGTTTGCCAGCCGAAGGCCTGCTTGTAGAAATCGGCCGAGCGAGCGATGTCGGTGGCGGGAATTTCGATGTAGCAAATCTTACCGTTGGACAATTTGGGAGGCATTTCGTTCTCCTGCCGACTACTGAGTCTTCGGTAAATCCAGCGCCGGGTTGGAGCTGAAAAAGTTAAAGGGACGGATCTGGAAGTGGTGCCACATGGTGGGCATCACCGGCCAATCCTCCACGCGCGGCATGTGGTGGAAGCCAAGCGTGTACCAGCCGACCAGGTCGGTGTTTTCGAGCGGCCGGTTGGCCTGGGTCCAGGCCGGCAGTCCGTCGGTGGCCTTGCTGCTGGTGGGATAAACGCCGGCGGCGTAGCGCTGCGACGGGTCGTTCGGAGTGACCCAAAACTGGTGCTCGGAAAAGCCGCCGAGCTTCTGCGGCAGATCGTCGGGCGACATCAAGGATTTGGCGGTGGCTCCGGGCATGATCTCATAACCGGTGGGATAACCCAGCGGGCCTTTGACATTGGGGTTGATGAAAAGCCACATGCCGGGGGCCTCCAGTTGAATGTCCATGATGGCGTCTTTCTCGCGGGCGGCAATGGTGTGCTTAACGCCCCAGATGCTCTTGCGCATGGGATCAGACGGAAGCAACTGGCGCACCATGCGGGCCGCCATGAAGCTATTGCCCGGGCCATCGACATCCATGTCCAGCCGGTAAGACAGGAAATGATCGTGATTGACGCCAATCGTGTTTTCGGCGACGAACTGGCCGTATTCGAGAGGCATCTCCACGCCGGGCTTGTCCATCAAGTGCTCACCCGCGTTCTTCTGCACGCTGCCCTTGGTCTCAATCACGCCGGTGGCGCCGACGGCGACTTCGATGGTTCCGTCCTGCTCAAAGCGCCAATCCATCAAGTAATCGTAGTTGCCTACCACGGCCGCCGAGCGCAATACCAGCTCACGGCTGGGGCGTCCGAAGGTGGTGTTGTTCTGATGATGACGCCACGCGGGGTCACTGCCGGTGCGTTCAAACAGACAGACCACTTGCGCGGAAATTTTGGGCGCTCCATGTTCGCCGGCGGAGAGCGCGTCGAACCAGGCTGCGTTCGCGGGACAGTCCAGGCCGGGGCGCAAGGGAGCCAGCAGGCCGATACCGCTGTAGAATTCGCCGGCGTCGATGAAGACCCGGTTATTCCAGCCGTTGGACGGGTCCATATACGGGACGTACAGCTCGGAGAGAGAGCCCTGATACAGCACCGAGCGCAGACGCCCGGCGTCCTCGAATCGAACCAGGTTGACGACGGGACCGACGCGCGGGTCAATACGGAAGCGGAAGCGCCAGTTCTGCCAGGAGACTTCACCGTTCTTGATCTGGAAGCCGGCGCCCATGGGTTGTGAGATGGAAATGGGGGTGGCGCCGGTGCGCGGCCGCTCGGGAATCTCTTCATAGTTCATGGCGCCGCTGCCTACGGGAACAATTTCGGTGTCCACGATTTTCAAGACCTTCTTGGTGACCATGTCCATCTGCAGAGTGAGGCCCTCAATGGACATGCCCCAGCTGTGATAAGAACCATGCTGCTGGGAGCAGCTGCCGAAGCCTAGCCGCAGCGTGTCCTGCTCCGGCACGGCCGCGTACGAGACCGGGAGAGCGATACAGCGCACCGAATTAAGGTCCGTGATGCCGCGTTTCTTCAGCGCTTCGAGGACGCGCGGATCCTTCTTGATGGCTTCGTCGCTGCCAAAAATCTCACTTGCCAGGAAGGGCGCCTGGATGCCCTTGAGTTCTTTCCAGGAGACCAGCTTATGGGCAGCCAGATCGATACGGGCTTCAAACGTCTTGCCTTGCTGCAGCATCACGGCGTCGGCTTCGCGCGGAACCGGGGAACCTTCCTTCCATGCCAGAACCGCGTCCTTCGGCGGCTCGCGCAAGAGAACGCTGGCAAAGAAGCTGTCCGGGGCGGCGTGCCCGGCACTTTGAAGGACGTCATAGGCCACCCAGTATTCGGCGGTGGTCAAGCCATCCAGCGGATGGAGGGGCGCTGCGCTTTGAGCCAGGGCGGCTGTGACGCCAAAAGCCATCAAGATGCACGAAGCGCATAGCGCCCGGGCCGGGGTCCGATGCATATGGTTCTCCTGGGAAGTGGTCTGGTGATCACTTATGTTAGCACCGGCGAACGGCAGCCTAAGAGCTTGTTGAACAACTCTATTCGGCCTTTTTCAACAAGCTCCTAAGGCAGTGCGGTGAAGCCCTTCAGTGGATTCCCATAGAACGCGTCGGTCTTCCAGGCGTTGTGGTCCCACTGGCCGTCTTGATCGCCGATCAGCTGCACGGGAACAATGACGCGGTTGCTGCCCAGCTTGTTGGCGGTGGCGATGCCGTTATCGAATTTTCCATCGGGACCCACGGTGAACTTAAGGGATCTGGCGAGATGATTCTTCCAGAGCACCTTGATTTCGTATTCGCCCGGATTCGCATTCAGCAGATGAGGGGAACCGACTTGATCGGGGATGGGAGCATGTTTCTCCGTCTTGTCCCAGCCGAGCACGTTATAGAAATTGCAGGTGGCGCGCGACCATTTAGCCTTCTGCGGCACCGAATCCTCCACGAAATGCGTGGTCGTGTTCTCGATGTCGGCACCGCAACCGGCCTTGCCGGCTTCCATATTTCCGTAAAATATCTTGCCCACTTCCTTGCCCTGATAGAACACATGCGGCTCGAAGTTGCCAGTGTCGCCGCGGAACCAGAACGACGCGTTCAAATACGGGCGCTGCCAGTCGCCCCCGGTGGCGGGGGTAAGAAAGACGTAACCGATGGGCAGATTCCAATCGTGATTCACGTAGTAGACGAAGTGGTTCACGAACTTCGGGCCGTGCTCATTGGAGCGGACCTTGGCGACTTTCATCTTTCCCGTGAAGAGCGTCACATCGCTGCCGGCCAGCTCATTCCGGAGATGGATGGAGAATGGGACCACTCCGATGTACGTGGTGCCCTTCTCTTCGGGAATGTCGCGCGCACCGCAATCGGTCTTCCACCAGCGGCCTTTCTGTATCTGGCCGGTCTTGCAATCGAACTTCACCGGAGGGCCGCCGGGAACCGTGTATTCAACGTAAAGCTGGCCGCCGCTTTCGATGGGTCCATTGACGCGAAACTCGAACCGCGGCGCCCAGCTCCACATGTCATAACTCTTGTGATAGACGTTGAAAGTGAAGGCCGTCGCTTGAATGGAGTCTTTGGCGATGGTGGGCTCGTCCTGGGCGGCGGCGTAGACGGGCATGAACAGCGCGAGGGCGGCCATGGGCAGCAGGTTGTAGTTTTTCAAGGGTATCTCCCCAACGGACTACGGTCAGGATATTGTAGCGGAATTGGGGAAGCCGGCCGGGGGGCCGGCTGCGCCAGGGGGCCCGCCGTACAATCAGGTCAATGGCTCATCTTTTTGAACCCATCCAGGTGCGTGGAATCGCTTTGCGGAATCGCGTGGGTGTCTCGCCGATGTGCCAGTACAGCTCGGAGGATGGATTTGCGACGGACTGGCACTTGGTTCACCTGGGGGCGCGCGCGGCCGGGGGCGCGGGACTGGTGGTGGCCGAAGCCAGCGCTGTCGAGCCAGCGGGCCGCATCTCGCCGCAAGATCTCGGAATCTGGTCAGACGACCATGTGAGCATGCTGTCGCGCATTGCGGCGTTCATCGCGTCGCAGGGCGCGGCGCCAGGCGTTCAAATAGCGCACGCCGGTCGCAAGGCTTCCACTGCGCGGCCGTGGGAGGGCGGGCAGCCGTTATCGCCGTCAGAAGGCGGCTGGCAGGCCGTTGGGCCCAGCAGCATTCCGTTTGATGAGGGATGGCCCGCTCCGGATCAACTCAGCGGCGACGGGATCCGCAGCATCCAGCAAGCTTTTCGGGCCGCGGCCGTTCGCGCGCATGCGGCGGGTTTCCAGTGGCTGGAACTGCACGGCGCGCACGGGTATCTCATCCACAGCTTTCATTCGCCACTGTCCAACCAGCGCGACGACGAGTACGGCGGCTCATTCGACAATCGGATCCGCGTCACGCTGGAAACGGTGCGCGCGATTCGCGAGGTCTGGCCTGACAGCAAGCCCTTCTCGGTGCGGCTCTCCTGTACGGACTGGGTGGACGGGGGCTGGACCCTGGATGAATCGGTGGAGCTTGCACGGCGCTTGAGGCCCGAGGGAGTGGACTTGATCGATTGCAGCTCCGGCGGAGGGAGTCCGAAGCAGCAGATCCCGGTGGGCGCGGGTTATCAGGTCCCGTTCGCGGAGCGAATTCGCCGGGAAGCCGGCATTGCCACGGCGGCAGTAGGGATGATCACGCAGGCCATGCAGGCCGACGAAGTCATCCGCAATGGGCGAGCGGACATCGTAATGCTGGCGCGCGAGATGCTGCGCGATCCGAACTGGGCGATCCATGCCGCCCAAACGCTGCGCTACAAGGGACAGTTGCCGGTGCCGCCGCAGTACTCGCGAATGCTGTGACGCGTAACGTGGCGCCCGGGTTCAACGTCTAAGCGTTGTACATGACAGCAGCCGTTATCGCGCTCCTCACATTCTTCCTGACTCAAGATACAGTGAATACGATGCCCAGGACTCGTTCGGTGGCCGCCGATCTCAGGGATGGCGGCGTGCGCGTGGAGACCGAACACGCGATTCTTTTCTTCCAGCCGGAACAGTTCTCGGCGGAGGAAATGGACCGGTTCGCGGGCCTTGTGGATCAGGGCATCGTGCACCTGCAGGAATACCTGGGAGTGACGACTCTGGACCGGCGTATCCAGTACTTTATCAGCGACCGCATTGAGACCTCGTACAGCACGGGCCGCGGTGTGTTTCTTCCGCTGGCGCGCGTAAAGGAGCGCAGCGCGCCCTATTTGCACGAATCCAGCCACGTGCTGGCGCCGTGCCACGATTGCCCGATGTGGTTCAGCGAGGGGCTGGCGTCATACTTGCAGAGCTGGATCAGCGAAAATCGCGGCGGATATGACGGGATCATTTTCACGCGCCACGGCAACCGCGGCATTGATCGCGACGCCGCGCGCTGGGTGAATGGCGAACGCGGCCAGGCGGTGCTGCCCTATATCGGTAAGCACGGCGAGCCGCCGGCCATCTCATATGACCGTTCCAACGTGGCCGCACCGTTTTACGTGATGGCGCAGTCCTTTGTGAAGTACCTCGCCGATAAAGCGGGGATGGAGAAAGTGCGGCTCCTGATTCCCGCCGCCGATTTCGAAGCCCAGATGATGGAAGCCACGGGCAAGAGCTCAGAGCAGTGGAAGGCCGAGTGGCTGGCGTCGCTCTGAGCCACCCCAATCGCCCGGCAAGCCTTGACATTCTCTCCTGAATCCCATACGCTCAATCCATTCAGGAGAGTCTAAATGCGTAATCGTTTTCTGCTTGGAATCTGTTCCTGCCTGCTGGCTTTGGCGGCCTTCGGCCAGCCCAAGACTGCATCCAAAGCCAAGGCCAAACCTAAAGCCAGCTCTTGCCCGGTGGCGTCTTTCGCTCCGGCATGCACGCTGCCCTTCGATTCCATCAAGCAGGACGGCCTCGTCATCGACAGCAAGTGCGGCGACGCGGGGTGCGCGGCCGCGGACACTCCCGGCGGGATGCAGAACATGGCCAAGAACAACTTCTGTGCCACCGGGACTGCGGTTACGGTGACGCCGGACGACCTGAAGCAACTCCAGGCGGATGCCGAGACCAAAGGAGTTACGTTCGGCGGGGAAGCAGATGTTCCCACGGACCGGTCCGTGCTGCAAGGCTTCACCGCCGGCGACAAGACCGTGGGCGAAGGCACGCTGGTGCGGATGGCGGTTTTCATTATAGAGACGCATCCCGCAGATGTCACCAGCGGCGAGAGCGTTAACTGCAAGAACAAGGGCGCGCTTCTGAATGACGTCCATATGGCCATGGGGCTGAAGTATGGGGCGAACGAATGCACCAGCGTGACGGCCGAGATCAGCCCGCATTTCCGTCCCAAGGCGTGGAGCCCGGTATTCCACGTGCTCCCGAAGGCTCCTAAAGGCGCTGCAAAGCCGGCGGCAATTACGAAGTTCCCGCTGCGAATAACCGGGCAGTTATTTTTCGACGCCAGTCACGTTCCGTGCACGGGATCGAAGCCGGTGGGATCGAATCCCAAACGGCAGTCGCTGTGGGAGATACATCCGATCTATGCCATGGACGTCTGCTCGAAGAGCACACTCGCCGAATGCAGCGCCGATGACGATTCGGTGTGGACGCCGCTGGATCAGTGGAAGCCCTGAAATCTTGCTGATCGCCCAATGCGCGGCGCCGGGCGTTCCGCCGGTGCTGAAGCTGGAGAGGATGGCTGGAAATCACTCGACGATCTGCCTTGACCGCAGCCATTGGTCGACGCCCGCGGCGGCCTTGCGGCCCTCGGCGATAGCCCACACCACCAGCGACTGCCCGCGCCGCGCGTCGCCGGCCGCGAACACGCCCTCTGTCGCGGTCATAAAATTCGCGTCCGTCTCGACATTGCCGCGGTGATCCAGGCGCACTCCCAGCTGATCCACCAGGCCGTTCCGCACGGGGCCGGTGAACCCCATCGCGAGCAAAACGAGGTCGGCGTCCAGCTCAAATTCCGAGCCGGCGATGGGTTCAAAATGCGGCGGCGCGCCCACCAGCACGGCGTGCAGCTTTTTCACTTTGCCTTGCCGGTCGCCGGAGAAGCGTGTCGTGGCGATATTCCATTTGCGCGCGCCACCCTCTTCGTGGGAGCTTTCCTCACGCAACTGCAGCGGCCATAGCGGCCACGGAGTTGACTCGGACCGCTCATGCGGGGGCATCGGAAGAATCTCGAACTGATGTACGGACGCGGGTTTCTGCCGGTGCGATGTACCCAGGCAATCGGCGCCGGTATCGCCTCCGCCGATGATGATTACGTGCTTCCCATGGGCCATGATCTGACCTGTAACCTGGTCGCCGGCACAGGCGCGGTTCTGCTGCGGCAAGAAGTCCATGGCGAAGTGAATGCCGTTCAGCTCGCGGCCGGGAACCGATAGATCCCGAGGTTGCTCCGCGCCCGCAGCCAGCAAGACCGCATCGAAATCGCGCCGCAGATCGTCCACTCCAAACGAGACGCCGACATGCACGCCGGTTCGGAACTTCACGCCCTCGGCCTCGAGCTGCCGCAGCCGGCGATCCAGCACCCACTTTTCCATTTTGAATTCGGGAATGCCGTAGCGCAGAAGGCCGCCCACGCGATCCTCTTTCTCAAACACGGTTACGCGATGACCCGCGCGGTTCAGCTGCTGCGCTGCGGCAAGGCCCGCTGGTCCCGATCCGATTACCGCGACCCGCTTGCCGGTATATTCCGGGGGCGGTTCCGGCTGTATCCAGCCTTCGCTCCAGGCGTGTTCGACAATCGATTTCTCGATCTGCTTGATGGCTACCGGAGGTTCGCTGATTCCCAAGACACAGGCGGCTTCGCACGGCGCGGGACAGATGCGGCCGGTGAACTCGGGGAAATTGTTGGTGGCGTGCAAGACGCGAATCGCCTCGCGCCAGCGGTCGCGATAGACGAAATCGTTCCAGTCCGGGATGATGTTTTCGAGCGGGCAGCCGGTGTGGCAGAAGGGCACGCCGCAATCCATGCAACGGGCGCCTTGCGTGCGGACTTTATCTTGCGGGAAGTCCTGGTAGACTTCGAACCAGTCATTGATGCGTTCCGCGACTGGGCGCCGCTGGGGGAGTTCGCGGGTGTATTCGAGGAAGCCGGTGATTTTACCCACGGGCGACCTCGGCGGGGTCTGTTACTTTCATGGGCGGTACGCTTGCTGACGCGCGCGGCTCGGCGCGGGCGATTCCTAAGACACGCTTGTATTCGTGGGGGAAGACTTTTACGAATTTCGGGAGCATGGTGGCCCAGTGGTCCAGCACCCATTTTGCGCGGGGGCTGCCGGTGGCCTCGAAGTGGCGGGTGATCAGGGTCTCGAGTGCGTTGATGTCCGTCTGATCCACTACCGGCTCTAAGTCCACGCTGGCGCGGTTGCAATGCACGGATGCGAACTCGCCGGTATCGTCCAGCACGAAGGCTATGCCGCCGGTCATGCCGGCGGCGAAGTTGCGGCCCGCTTGGCCCAGAACGACAACGAGCCCCTTGGTCATGTACTCGCAGCCGTGATCGCCTACGCCTTCCACCACGGCGGTGGCGCCGGAGTTGCGCACCGCGAATCGCTCGCCGGCCATGCCGTTGAAGAATGCCTCGCCGCTGGTGGCGCCGTAAAGCACTACGTTGCCCACCAGGATGTTTTCCTCGGGCTGGAACTCCGAGGTTTTGGGCGGATATACAATCAGCTTGCCGCCCGAGAGACCCTTGCCGACGTAATCGTTGGAGTCGCCTTCGAGCACCAGCGTCACGCCCTTGGCTAAGAACGCTCCGAAGCTTTGCCCCGCGGAGCCGTTGAACTCGAATCGGACGGTATCCTCAGGCAGACCTTTCGATCCGTACCGGCGCGCGATCTCGCCGCTCAGCATCGCCCCTACCGTCCGGTGCACGTTGCGGATGGGCAGCTTGAATTCAACGGGCGTTCCGTGCTCCAGCGCGTCCTTGGCGTGCGAGATCAGCTTGTAATCCAGGGCCTGTTCCAGCCCGTGATCCTGCGCCACCGTGCAGCGGCGGCCCACACGCAACGGAACTTGCGGATTGTACAGGATGGATGAAAAGTCCAGACCGCGCGCTTTCCAGTGATCCACTGCCGGGCGCATCTCGATGCAATCCACGCGGCCGATCATCTCGTTCAGGTTGCGGAATCCAAGCTGCGCCATGATTTGCCGCAGCTCTTCGGCGACGAAGAAGAAGTAGTTGATCACGTCCTCGGGCTGGCCCTGAAATTTCTTGCGAAGCGCGGGATCCTGCGTGGCAATGCCCACCGGGCACGTGTTGAGATGGCACTTGCGCATCATGATGCAGCCCAGGGATACCAGCGGCGCAGTGGAGAAGCCGAACTCTTCGGCGCCCAGCAGCGCGGCAATGGCCACGTCGCGTCCGGTCTGCAGCTTGCCATCGGTCTGCACGCGAATCCGGCTGCGCAAGTCGTTCAACACCAGGACCTGCTGCGTCTCGGCCAGTCCCAGTTCCCACGGCGCGCCGGCGTGCTTGATGGAGGTGAGCGGCGATGCACCCGTGCCGCCATCGTGCCCGCTGATCAGCACCACATCGGCGTGCGCCTTGGCGACACCGGCGGCCACGGTCCCAACGCCA
The DNA here is from genome assembly GCA_030776455.1 of Acidobacteriota bacterium. Taxonomy (GTDB): domain Bacteria; phylum Acidobacteriota; class Terriglobia; order Bryobacterales; family Bryobacteraceae; genus JALYHQ01. The sequence goes on from JALYHQ010000101.1 coordinate 15,313, forward strand.
ATCTCGGCCACCAGCTTCACCGAAATCCGCGCTTTCGGATTCACGTTCTTCAAGTCATAGATGAGCTGCGCCAGATCCTCGATGGAGTAAATATCGTGATGCGGCGGCGGCGAGATCAACTGCACGCCCGCGATGGAGTGCCGCACGCGCGCGATGGTCTCATCCACCTTGTGGCCGGGCAATTGCCCGCCTTCGCCCGGCTTGGCCCCCTGCGCGATCTTGATCTGCAGATCGTCGGCGTTCACCAGATAGTTGGTGGTAACGCCGAAGCGCGCCGAGGCTACCTGCTTGATCGCGCTTCGGCGCCAGTCGCCGTTGGCGTCGCGCTCGAAGCGCTCCTCGTCTTCCCCGCCCTCGCCGGTGTTGGAGCGCGCGCCGATCCGGTTCATCGCGATGGCCAGCGTCTCGTGCGCTTCCTTGCTGATGGAGCCGTAGGACATCGCACCGGTGGCAAAGCGCTTAACAATCTCGGCCGCCGGCTCCACCTCATCGATCGGCGCCGGGTTCGCAGGGGGCTTCAATTCCATCAGCCCGCGCAACGTACAGAGCCGGCGGCTCTGATCGTTAATCAGTGCGCTGAACTCCTGGAAGGTCGCGAAGTTATCGCCGCGCACGGCGTGCTGCAGCTTGCTGACGGTGAGCGGATTGAACAGGTGATACTCGCCCTGCGCGCGATATTGATAACTGCCGCCCACATCCAGCTCGGTATCGGAATCGCCCATCGGCCGAAAAGCGTGTTCGTGCTTCATCCAGGCTTCGCGCGCCAGCACTTCCAGTCCCACGCCGCCGATCCGCGATGACGTTCCGGTGAAATATTTCTCCACCAGATCCTTGTTCAACCCGATGGCTTCGAACACCTGCGCGCCCCGATAGCTCTGCAGGGTGGAGATTCCCATTTTGGAGAAAACCTTCAGCAGTCCCTTGTTGATGGCCTTTTTGTAGTGCTTCAGGGCGGTTTCAAACGATATGCCCAGGTTACCCCGCAGCGCTTGATCCTCCAGCGTCTCAATCGCCAGATAGGGATTGATCGCGCTGGCGCCATATCCGATCAGCAGACAGAAATGCATCACCTCGCGCGGCTCGCCTGATTCGATAATCAGCGCCACCTGCGTTCGCGAGCCTTCGCGCACCAGATGATTGTGGACGGCGGTCAGCGCCAGCAGGCTCGGAATGGGGGCGTGTTCTTCGTCGATCCCGCGGTCCGAAAGAATCAACAGGGTATATCCCGATTTGATCTGCAGCGACGCCCTGCGGCACAGGCCCGTTAAGGCGCGCTCCAGTTCGCGCTGGCTTTCGAGTGGATCCTTGGATACCCGGAACAACATCGGCATGGTGCAACCCAGCAGATCGTTGGTGGACACCCGGCGCAGCTTTTCCAGATCCCGGTTAGTGAGCAGCGGATGCGGCAGCTTCAAGGTGTGGCAGTGCTGCGGCGTCTCTTCCAGGATGTTTTGCTCGGTTCCGATATAGCTGGTGAGCGACATCACCAGCTCTTCGCGAATGGGATCGATGGCCGGATTGGTTACCTGCGCGAACATCTGCTTGAAGTAATGAAACAGGGGCTGCGGCTTATCGGACAAGCAGGCCAGCGGCGTGTCAGTCCCCATGGAGCCTACCGGCTCTTCGCCGTTTGCCGCCATGGCCGCGATCAGGATACGCAGGTCTTCATCGGTATATCCGAACGCTCGCTGCCGGCACACAATGGTCTCGGCATCCATCGCATAAACGCGCGGGGGCTCCGGCAAATGGTCCAGGGTGATCTGTTGTTTTTCCAGCCACTCCCCGTAAGGTTGCCGCTGGGCCAACGTACGCTTGATTTCCTCATCCGGGATGATGCGCCCTTGTTCGGTATCCACCAGCAGCATGCGGCCGGGCTGCAGGCGGCCTTTGTAGCGCACGTCCTCGGGACGCACAGGTAGAACTCCCGTCTCCGACGCCGTAATCAACAGGTTGTCCTTGGTTACCAGGTAGCGCGCCGGGCGCAATCCATTGCGGTCAAGGGTGGCACCGATCACCCGGCCGTCGGTGAAAGCCACCGCGGCCGGTCCATCCCATGGCTCCATCAGCGACGCGTGATATTCGTAGAAAGCGCGCTTTTCCGGATCCATGGTGGTGTCGGCGTCCCAGGCTTCCGGGATCAGCATTGCCATGGCGTGCGGCAAGCTGCGGCCGGACATCACCAGCAGCTCAATCGCGTTATCCAGCGCCGCCGAATCGCTGCCCGCCGGTTGCACAATTGGAAACAGCTTGTTGATGTCGTCTCCGAACAGCGGCGATTGCAGGATGCTCTGGCGCGCATACATCCAGTTGACGTTGCCGCGCACGGTATTGATCTCGCCGTTGTGACAGACGTAGCGGTACGGGTGCGCCAGCGGCCAGGTGGGAAACGTATTGGTGGAAAATCGCTGGTGTACCAGGCACAGCGCGCTCACCGCTTCCGGGTCGCTGAGTTCGTTGTAGAAGTTCGCGATCTGGCCGGCCAGCAGCAGGCCCTTATAGACGATGGTGCGCGATGAAAGCGACGGAACGTAGAAAAAGCTCTTGTCGTGAATGTCGGAGGCGGCGATTTCCGATTCAGCGCGCTTGCGCACGATATAAAGCTTGCGCTCCAGCTGGTCTTGCGACATTCCCGCAGCGCCGCGAATGAAGATCTGTTCGATGTACGGCTGCGATGCGCGCCCTACGCGGCCGATGGCGTCCGAGTTCACCGGCGTATCGCGCCATCCCAGCACCGCGAGCCCTTCCTCGCGCGCGATGCGTTCCAGAATACCCTCCACCTGCAGGCGCTGCCGGGGCTCTACCGGGAGAAAAACCATTCCGACGCCGTACTCGCCCGCGGGAGGCAGCGTGAAGCCGATCTGCTTGCACTCGCGCGCAAAAAAAGCGTGTGGGATCTGGATCAGGATACCGGCCCCATCGCCTGTCTCCGGATCGCATCCGCACGCCCCGCGATGCGTCAGGTTGATCAGGATCTGCAGGCCCTTGAGAATGATGTCGTGGCTCTTCCGGCCGCCGATATCCACCACGAAGCCGATGCCACAGGCATCATGCTCGTGGAGCGGTGAATAGAGTCCTTGCTCGACGGGGAGACCGCGCATGGTAAAGCCAGTATACAGGTTCCCCTAGTATTATGGCAATAGAATATGCCTTGACATAACATTAGAAGAGCTTATAATAATTCTGGGCGTCATGGATCTCCAACATTGCCTACTTTTTAGAGATATAGCTCACACCCGAAGCGTCAGCCGGGGGGCTCAGCTGAACGGAGTAAGTCAGTCGGCTGCAAGCCAATACTTGCACGAGATTGAACAGCACCTGGGCGTGGTGTTATTGGATCGCTCCACGCGCCCTTTGGTGGTTACGACGGCAGGCAAGCTGTACCTGGACCTGTGCCGTGACGTGCTGCGGCTGAACCGGGAATTCGAAGCCACTTTGGACCGCTTGAAGAACGATGTGGAAGGCACGGTGCGGGTTGCTTCCATTTATTCAGTAGGCCTGTCCGAACTCTCCCAACTCGAGCATGAATATCTGCGGCGGTTCCCCGATGCTCGCCTGGAGGTGGAGTATCTGCGTCCCGAAAAGGTGCTGGAATCAGTTTTGTCGGGGCGCGCCGATCTGGGGCTGCTCAGTTATCCCGAACCATCGCGCGAGTTGACGGTGCTTGCGTGGCGGGAAGAGGAGATGGTGGTGGCGGTTTCGCCCTATCACGCGCTGGCCGCGCAGCCGGCGATCACTCCGCAAGATCTGCAAGGGCTCGATTTCATCGGCTTCGACGAGGACCTGCCGATCCGCCGCGATGTCGACCGGTTCTTGCGCGAACATCATGTAACGGTAAACATCACGCTGCACTTCGACAACCTGCAGATGATCAAGGAAGCCGTGGCCCACGGCGCCGGGGTCAGCATTCTTCCGGCGCGGATTCTAGAGGCCGAAGTCGCGCAGGGCCGGCTGGCTCGGGTGCCGCTGACTGAACCGCTGTTCCGGCCAGTCGGGATTGTGCACCGGAAGCGAAAACGTTTCCATCGGGCGGCGCAAGCTTTCTTGGATCTGTTGCAGGAACAGCCGGCATCCCCGCCGCTTACAAAACATCGGCAAAGCCACGCTTCAAATGCCGGAACACCAGCCCCCCGATGACAAATGAACCCACGGCGAACATTGCGATCACCGCCAGATCGTGCAGGTTCGGGAGGCGGTAAGAGAGCAGGCGGTCGCGATAGGCGCGCACCAGCAGCGCGAGGGGATTGTAGCGCGGCAGGAAACGCAGGAACGGAGGGAATTGCTCCTCGGTGATGAACACCGGCGTGATCCAGAACCAGAACGTCAGCGCCACGGCGAGCACTTGGGCCGTATCGCGCAGATAAACCTGTAAGGCCGCGAAGATCCAGCCCAGGCCCACGGCCAACATGCCGGTGAGAAGCATGTAGACCGGCAGCAGAAAAATCCACAGGCTGAAGTGGCCCAGATAGAAGCCTACTCCGATGATCACCAGGCTGAGCGCCATCAGGTGGCTGATGAGCGAAGACAAAAAAATGGAGACTGGAACCATTTCGGCCGGGAAGACCGTTTTGGTGATCAGGTTGGCGTGGTCCAACAGCGATGTCGCCGAGCGGGTCAGGGTTTCTTGAAACAGCAGCCACGGCAGAAAACCGCAGAACAAGAAGAGAGCATAATTCTGGGTGACTTCGGTCTTCGGGAGCCCGACATGCAGGCATACCTGGAAGACGAACACCCAGCTGGCCAGCAGCACTAGCGGATGGATCACGCCCCACAGCCAGCCCGCCACCGAGCCGACGAAGCGCTGCTCGAAATCGCGGCGCACCAGCTGGAAAAGGAGCGTGCGCCGGTCAATCAGATTGTGGACGAAATGCCGCCCCGGAATACTGAGCGTGCCCGCAGTGGTAGCCAACCTCAAGGATAACGCAGGGGCGCCGGCGGAACTTTCCCGCGTCCGCTGCGTATCAACCTGCAACGATGAGCACTCTCTTGCACGACCTGCGCTACGGCATCCGCCTGCTGGTGGCCAAGCCTGGATTCTCCAGCATGGCCGTAATTGTGCTGGCGCTGGGCATCGGCGCCAACACGGCGATCTTCAGCCTGGTGAATGCGTTTCTGCTGAAACCGCTAGTGATCCAGAAGGCCGAGGAACTGACCGGGGTCTACAGCCGCGACACCCGCAAGCCCGATTCTTATCGAGCCTTCTCCTATCCGAATTACGCCGATCTGCGCGACAAGAACACCGTATTCACCAGCCTGATGGCGCACAATTTAGCGATGGTGGGACTCGCCGATGGCGACAGCACGCGCCGCGTCTTCGCCGATATCGTTTCGGCGAATTACTTCTCCACCTTCGGCGTGCCGCTGTTCCGGGGACGCGCGTTCACCGCCGCCGAAGAACGCCCGGGCAGCGCGATTCCAGTGGCGATTGTCAGCTATTCGCATTGGAAAAAGAACGGCGCGGATCCGGATCTGATCGGCAAGACGCTGCGGATTAACGCGCGGATATATACCGTGGTCGGAATCGCGCCGCAAGGCTTTACCGGCACCACGGCCCTGATCAGCGCGGAGTTGTATGCACCGCTGGGAATGTATGAATCGCTGGTCAATGACTTCGCGGGAGGCAGCGGCCGGGCGCTGGCCGCGCGCGACAACGCCGGTCTGATTTTGGTGGGCCGCCTGCGGCCCGGTCTCAGCGCCGCCGCCGCGGACTCCCAGTTGGCGGCGGTGGCCTCGCAGATGGAGAGGGCGTGGCCGGCCGAAAATAAGGATCAGACATTTATCGCGCGGCCGCTCTCGCGTCTGGGCGTTTCAACGAATCCAATTAACGATAGCCAGCTCATGGTGCCCGCGGCGCTGCTTCTCTCGCTCGCAACCGTGGTCCTGCTGATCGCCTCAATGAATGTCGCGAACATGATGCTGGCCCGCGGCGCCGCCCGCCGCAAGGAAATCGCGATTCGCCTGGCGCTGGGCGGGGGACGCAAGAACATTTTGCAACAGCTGGTGGCCGAAGGCCTGGTGCTGGCATTCTTTGGCGGCGCGGCGGGACTAGCGGTAAGCTACTGGAGCACGGATCTGCTGGTCCATTCCCTGGCCCGGCTCGCCCCGGTTGATCTGGTGTATTCCGCCGGACCCGATCTGCGCGTCCTGGCCGCTACAATGTCGTTCTGCCTGCTTAGCACGCTGCTGTTCGGCCTGATGCCCGCCTGGAGTTTGTCGCGTCCGAATATGCTCTCGGACCTGAAGGATGGCGAGTCCGGCGGCTCTGCCGGCAAGCCACGCCGCTTGTTCTCGCGCCGCAACGTGCTGGTGATGTCGCAGATCTCCCTGTCCTTGATGCTGCTCACCGCCGCCGGACTGTTCATCCGCAGCTCTCTACGGGCCGCCCAGGTGGACCCCGGCTTTAGCCTCGACAATGGCGTGCTGATTGAACTCGATCCGAGCCTCGCCGGATACGACGAAGCGCGCGGCCGTCAGGTCTACCAGGCGCTGCTTGATCGTCTTCGTACCGTTCCCGGCGTGCAATCGGCCAGCGTCGCCGCTACCGCGCCCTTCGGCATGGTTTCGCTAGGGCGCCCTATCCAGCGCTCCAGCGACGCGAACAAGAGCGCGTCGGTTGCGAGCCGTCTCAACATGGTTAGCGAAAACTATTTCGAGACGCTAGGCATTCCCCTGCTGCAAGGCCGCGCCTTTGACGCGCGCGAGCGGAACGGGACGGCGCCCAGGGTCGCGATTCTGGATAAATCCGCGGCCGGCCGTCTTTGGCCTAAAGGCGGCGCGGTGGGACAGCATATCCGCGTCAATTCAGGCGACGGCCGCGAACGGCCGCAAGATGCCGAGGTAGTGGGCGTAGTGGGCGACGTGCGCGAACACCTCAGCGGCGCCGCAACCGAAGCGCACGTCTACTTGCCGTTCGGGCAGCAGTATCAGGCGAACGCCAACATTCATTTGAAGATCGCCGCGTCCGGCCGGGAAGCGCAGACCCGCTTGCTCGAATCCGTGCGCGGCGAGATTCGCGAAGTGGACGCCCGTGTTCCGGTCCTGGCCCTGAAGACCCTGCGCGATCATCTCGACGGCAGTTTCGACCTTTGGATCGCCCGCACCGGCGCGCGCATGTTCGCTATCTTCGGCGGCGTCGCGCTGCTTTTGGCCATGATCGGACTGTACGGCGTCCGCGCGTACACCGTCGCACGGCGCACTCGCGAGATCGGCATTCGGATGGCCCTGGGCGCCGATGCCGGTGATACGCTGCGCCTGGTACTGCGCGAAGGTCTGTTGTTGACCACCGTCGGGGTCGGCGCCGGCCTCGCGCTTTCACTCGCCCTGGGCAAGCTGCTCTCGAGTCTGCTTTTCGAAGTTAGCGACGTCGACCCCGTGGTTTTCTCGGTCGCGCCCGTACTCCTGGCAGCCATCTCCCTGCTGGCCTGCTATATCCCCGCCCGCCGGGCCGCTCACGTCGATCCCATGGTCGCCCTGCGGCATGACTAGCGAGTTTCCACCTTGCTAAAATTCCCCCATGTTACGCCGATCTTTGCTGTCCCTCAGTCCGCTGGCTCTGTTACGCGCCAACGCCGCGGCCACGGTCTGTCCTTCCTACTTCGCTAAGGGTCTGCTTGCTCGCTGGACCAGTTCACGAGAGTACACGCTCGCCGTTTTCGACAAGATGCCGGAAGAACAGCTGGCCTTTCGCCCCACACCCGAACAATGGACCTTCGCGCAGCAGTTCACTCACATCGCCGATGGCAGCCTGTTGATCGCCGCTCCCCTGCATGGCGATAAGGCAGTCTACACGGGCGCGGCGCCTCGGCAGCTCGCCCGCGCCGAGCTCAGACAGCACCTGGAACACTCATTCACCTACGTGGCCGAAGCCATCCAGCGCCTCCCCGACGACGCCGCAGGAGAGCAGCGCATCGAGTTCCTGGGAGGCGAAAAACTGCTCAAGCGCGAACTCTGCTACCGGCTGCTGGACCACGTCGCGCATCATCGCGGGCAGGCCATCGTCTATTTGCGTTTGAAGGGAATTACGCCGCCGGAGTACCCGGGCTGAACTCTAATTTCGCTTGAAGACCAGAATCCGGGACGTGAACAGATACACCGGCTCACCGTTCTGGTTCAGCGTTGTATTCTTCACCGTAACCATCCCCTGGTTCGGCTTCGAGCGCGAGGGCGCGATCTCTACAATCTCGCTTTCCACGCGCAGCGTATCGCCAGGCCGCGTAGGTCTGGGCCACGCGATCTCCCCGCCCGCGCCGATAAGGCCATTCGCGATGGGCAACCCGCCAGTAACAAGCAGGCGCATGGCTACGGCGGCGGTATGCCATCCGCTGGCCGCAAGACCTCGAAACACGCTGGCTTGCGCAGCCGCTTCATCCAGATGAAATGGCTGCGGATCGAACTCCTCGGCGAACGACTTGATGCGGCTCTCTTCCATCACGTAACTGCCCGACAAGAAACGTTGTCCCACCTTTAGATCTTCCAGATACAGTTGTTCCATGACGTGTTTCCTATACGTTTATAGTAAAGGTTGATGCTGCTTTCGCGAATGGCGGCTTTGGCCGCGCTGTCCTGCGCTCTGGTCATCGCCGCCGCCAAGGCTCCGCCGCGCAAGCCTGCCAAAAAAGCGCCGGCGAAAGCTGCCGAGCCCGCAGCCGCCGTGATTGTCGAGCGCTGGATGCACTCGATGACGCTTCCACAGAAAATCGCGCAGTTGATCGTGATGCCGATTTTCGGGGAATCCATCCACATCCGCTCGCGCGTATTCAAGCAATACCAGCACATGGTGCGTGACCTGGAGGTGGGGGGGCTCATCGTCCTGGGACACGTGCGCTATGGGACGGTTCGGAACGCCGAGCCGTATGCCATGGCGGCGCTGTTGAACCGGCTTCAGAAAATGTCCAAGGTCCCGTTGCTGGTGGGCGCCGATTTCGAACGCGGCGCTTCCATGCGAGTGAATTCCACCACGGCCTGGCCGTACAACATGGCCTTCGCCGCGGCGCGCGATTGGAATGGCGCCCGATTCGAGGGCGCCGAGACTGCGCGTGAAGCCCGCGCGCTGGGCATCCAGTGGATCTTCGCGCCGGTCGCCGACGTCAACAACAACGCCGACAATCCCATCATCAACATCCGGTCCTATGGATCCAGCCCTCAGGATGTTTCCAGCTTTGTGAAGGCGTACATCGCGGGCGCGCATTCGGATCCGAAACATCCGGTTCTGGTGACCGCCAAACATTTTCCCGGCCATGGCGACACGGCCCAGGACAGCCACATGGAGCTGGCGCGCCTGGAAGCTTCTCGAGAGCGCATCAACACCGTGGAGCTCGCGCCGTTTCGCGCCGCCATTGAGGCCGGCGTCGACACCATCATGACCGCGCACATGGCCGTGCCCGCGCTGGAACCCAAGGAAATCCCCGCTACCGTCTCCACCGCGATCCTCACCGATCTGTTGCGCACCCAGATGAAGTTTCCCGGGATCATCGTCACCGACGCGATGGATATGCAGGGCCTGACCAAGTTGTATGAACCCGGCGAAGCGGCTGTGCGGGCGCTTGAGGCTGGCGCCGACGTGCTGCTGATGCCCAAGAACGCCGAAGAGGCCATCGATGGCGTTGCGGAGGCTGTTCGCAGCGGACGTCTCACTGTGCAGCGGGTTGATCGCAGCCTGGAGCGCATTCTCACCGCCAAGGTCCATCTGGGCTTGCACAAGACCCGCATGGTGGATCTGGATGCAATCGGTGACGCGATCGCCACTCCCGAGGCCGAGCAGCAAGCCCAGAAGGTGGCGGATCATGCCCTGACGCTGCTGCGCGATGGCAAGGACATGTTCCCCCTGCGTAATTCCGACAGCGCCTGCGTGCTCGCGCTTACCGAGAACAAATATGGCCAGCAGGGTCGGCAACTGGTCCAGGAGCTGAAGAAGCGGTCGCCGAAAATGAACGTCCAGTTGCTCGATCCCAGTATGTCCGCGGCCGATCTGAACGATGCCGCGCAGGCCGATGTGGCGTGCACCCAGATCGTGGTGGCGGCGTATGTCTCGGTGAGCGCGTATCGCGGCAACGTCGCGCTGGCAGGCGATTACCAGAACTTCGTCAATGGCCTTCTGGCTGGCAAGGCGCCCGTTGCGCTGGTCTCGCTGGGGAATCCGTACTTGCTGCGCGCCTTCCCCATTGTGCAGACCTATGCCACCACCTACAGCCCTACTCCACCATCGGAGACGGCGTTGGTAAAGGCGCTGTTCGGCGAGATACCGATTACCGGAAAGCTGCCCGTAAGCATTCCGGGAATCGCGAAGTACGGCGACGGCATTCAGCTTCCCGCCGCAGCGCCCAAGAAAGGACAGTAGAGGGAATGCTTGAAATCACGTGGCTGGGTCACGCCACCTTTCAGTTTCGCCTGGAGTCCGGCGAAGTCTTCCTGATGGATCCGTGGGTGGACGGCAACCCGAAGTTTCCAGCCGGGCACACGTTTGATCGCGTGGACGCCATTCTGATCTCGCATGGGCACTTCGATCACATCCATGACGTGATTCCCCTGGCGAAGAAATTCAAACCGAAGGTAGTGTCCATTTACGAGACCTGCCACTGGCTGGGATCGAAGGGCGTCGAAAACTGCAGCGGCATGAACAAGGGCGGCTCCCAGGACGTGGGTCCCGTGAAGGTGACCATGACACATGCCATTCACAGCTGCGGCATTCTGGATGGCGACCAAATTCTGTACGGCGGTGAAGCGGCAGGCTATGTGCTTCGCCTGGCTGACGGCCGCGCGATCTACTTTGCCGGCGACACCAACGTCTTCTCGGACATGGAACTCATCCGCGAAATTTACCAGCCGGAACTGGCCTTCCTGCCCATTGGCGATCTGTTCACCATGAGCCCGCGCGAAGCTGCGGTTGCCTGCGGGATGCTGAAGGCCAAGAAGGTGATCCCGATGCATTTCGGAACCTTCCCGGCGCTGACCGGCACGCCGGATCAGCTTATTAGGCTGCTGGGAGATGGCGCTAAAACCGAGATCTGGCCGCTGGAGATTGGCGTCGCCGTAAAGTGGTGATTGTAGGGCGGCCCCCCTGGGCCGCGC
>JALYHQ010000102.1 GCA_030776455.1 Acidobacteriota bacterium
CAACTGGAGGGCGGGGTCAGTGGGATCGGGGGTGGTGAGAATGCGCTTGAGCTGGGCGCGCACTTCGGGGGCGGAGATTTCATTCACTGGGGGGAAGAGTAGCAATGTGGGGGGGGATTGGCAAGAGCCGGCCGGGGGGCCGGCTGCGGGCCGGGGGGCCCGCCCCACAATTTAGATGAGTTTTAGAGGAGGAAGGGGTTGGTGCGGCGCTCGCGGCCGATGGTTGTGTTTTGGCCGTGGCCGGGGATTACTACGACGTCGTCGTCGAGAGGGAGCAGTTTGTTGTGGATGGAGCGCAGGATCTGTTTGGCGTCGCCGCCGGGGAGGTCGGTGCGTCCGATGCTGTCGCGGAAGAGCGTGTCGCCGGCGACCAGCTTGTTTTCGGACGGGATCCAGAGGCTGATGCTGCCCTGCGTGTGACCGGGGGTCTGGAGGATATGGAAGTCCGTTCCGCCGACTACTATGCGGTCGCTATCGCGGGCGTTGGAATCGATCTCGGTTCGCTGCGGCGTCTCCATGCCGAGCCAGCCGGCCTGTACGTCGATGTGATCGTATAAGGGCTGATCATTGGCGTTCATGTAGACCGGCGCGCCGGTGACGGTCTTCAACTTTTCAGCGCCACCGATGTGGTCGATGTGAGCATGGGTGATTACTATGGCCTTCACGGTGAGCCGATGGCGCGCCAGAATCACCAGGATCTGATCGATGTTGTCACCCGGATCCACCACCAGCGCTTCTCTAGTCGCTTCGTCGCCGAATATGGAGCAGTTGCACTGCAGCAAGCCCACCGGAAGAATCTCGTGAATCATACGTATACTCGAATTATGGACCCAACCTTGCGGGCTTTGCTCAGCATCACGATGCGCTGGGTGCACATCACGTCGGTGGCGACGCTGATAGGGAGCTTTATCTGCGCGCGGTACGTGGTGGCGCCGGGCATCGCGGCGACGCCCGAGCTGGGCGCGGAAATGGCGAGGCGGTTTCGGGGGCTGCTGTATACGGTGATGAGTGCGGCGCTGGCCTCGGGTTTGTACAACTACCTGAGCAAGCCGGTGTATCCGCCGCACTATCACATGTGGATCGGGATCAAGTTTCTGTTCGTGCTGCACATCTTCGCGGTGTCGATCCTCTATCCGATGCAGGGGGCGACCGAGGCGAAGCGGCGGCGGTGGCTGACCGGGATGATCGTCACGGGGTTGATCGTGATTGGGATTTCGGCGTGGCTGCGATGGATCTCCATTCAATGAAGGGCTACGAAGCCGTGCGAAATAAGGCCGCGTGGCTGGATGTATCGGGGCGCGGGAAGATTCGCGTGAATGGCGAAGACCGGGCGCGCTTGCTGCACGCGATGACCACGAATCATATTGAGCAGCTTACGCCGGGCACGGGCTGCTATGCATATTTTCTGAGCGCACAGGGGCGCATTCTGGCGGACGTGAATGTGTTGTGCCGGCCCGATTATTTCCTGCTGGATACGGAAGCAGAGACGCGCGAAAAGGTTTACCAGCACCTGGACAAGTTCATCATCGCGGACGATGTCACGCTGGAAGACCAGACTGCGGAGATGGCTACGATCGCGGTGGAAGGTCCGCAAGCCGGGGCGGTTCTGAAGGCACTTGGAGCGCCGGCGCCGGAATCCGACTGTGGCAGCGAGGAGTGGGAGGACGGCCTGGTGGCGCGGGCAACGATCACTGGAGGACCGGGCTGGTTACTGATAGTTCCCGCGGGCGGCAAGCAGGATCTGGTCAGGCGGCTGGAAGGAGCGGGGGCGGAGGCTGCCGATGAAGAGGCGTTCCGCACGGTGCGCATCGAGAACGGGCGGCCGCGTTACGGCGAGGATCTGAGCGAGCGGTATCTGGCGCAAGAGGCGAATCAGGCGAGAGCGCTGCACTTCAGCAAAGGATGCTACCTGGGCCAGGAGATTGTGGAGCGCGTAAGGTCGCGGGGACAAGTACATCGCATTCTGGTTCCGGTGAGGCTGGACGCTCAGGTACCCCCGCCAGCTGGGACCAAGCTGCAGCACGATGGCGCTAGCGTGGCGGAGATCACGTCGGCGGCGTACTCGCCGGGATTGGGAAAGGTTGTGGGGCTGGCGTATGTGCGGACGGAACACGCGCGGGCGGGGGAGCCGCTGGAGCTGGATGGTGTGTGGGGAGTGGTGGGGTGAGAAGGGTGGCAGGCGAAAACGCCTGCCCCACCGGTGTCCCACCATGTCCAACTCATGTCTAACTAATGTCCAACTCGTGTTCGAATACGGACAGGGGGATGCCAGGATTGAACGAGGGGATTTTGATTTCGCTCGTAACGTAGTCAGAAGAAGGGGGATGACGATGGCTGCGCGATTGCTTTCTCGATCGTTGGATGAACACGCTGTTACAGGATATTCGCTACTCGCTTCGTAATCTTTCGAAGAGTCCCGTCTTCACGGCGGTGGCGCTGGTGTCGCTGGCGCTGGGCATTGGCGCCAACACGGCGATCTTCACGCTGATGGATCAGGTGCTGCTGCGCGCGCTTCCGGTGAAGGATCCGGCGCGGCTGGTTTTGCTGGATTTGCCGGGGCCGAACATGGGAATGATGACGGGGCACAACGTCTTCTCTTACCCGATGTATCGCGATGTGCGCGATGCAAACACGGTGTTCAGCGGCCTGCTGGGCTATTTCGGGTTTCAGGGCAGCGTGTCCTACAAGGGCCAGACCGAACGCGTGGAGGGCGACCTGGTCACTGGAAACTTCTTCGAGGTGCTGGGCGTTCGTCCGTATCTGGGGCGGACCTTTACGCCGGAAGACGACCGCGCGCCGGGGGCGCATCCGGTGGTGGTGTTGAACTACAACTACTGGAAGCGGCGCTTCGGCGGCGATCCCGCAATTTTGAACCAGACCATTCGCGTGAACAACCAACCGTTCACCGTGGTGGGAGTATCGGAGCCCGGATTTCGGGGGCTGCGCGTGGGCGCGTCAAGCGAGCTGATGGTCCCGATGATGATGAAGGCCGCGATGACACCAGGCTGGGACGATCTGGAAAATCGCCGCACCATGTTTGTGTCTGTGATGGGCCGGCTGAAGCCCGGCATGGATCGGCAGCGCGCCGAAGTGGGAGTGAACACGGTGCTGCACCCGCTGCTGGAAGCGGAAGCGGCCGCCGTTTCATTTCCCGAGAACGTCCGGAAGCGTTTTCTGAACAAACACCTGTCCCTTGCGTCAGGCGACAAAGGCCGCTCGCAACTACGAGAGCAGTTTTCGGCGCCGCTGGTGGTGTTGATGTCGATGGTGGGGCTGGTGCTGCTGATCGCGTGTGCAAATGTTGCGAATCTGTTGCTGGCGCGCGCGGCTGCGCGGCAAAAGGAAATCGCGATCCGGCTGGCGCTGGGCGCTGGACGGCGCAGGATCGCAGGGCAGCTGCTGGTGGAGTCGGTGCTGCTGGCGATACTCGGGGGTGGGTTGGGCCTGCTGGTATCGGCGTGGACCGGCAGCTTCCTGATCCGCATGCTGCCGTTCAACGGCGCGCTGCAGTCTTTTTCAAGCGATCCCGATCCGCGCGTGCTGCTGTTCGCGCTGGGGCTGTCCTTGACGACGGGAATTTTGTTCGGCCTTGCGCCCGCGGTGCAGGCCACTCGCCCGGATGTTTCCACCACGCTCAAGGCGCAAGCGAACAACGTATCGGCGGGATCGGCGCACGTTCGCATCCGCAAGCTGCTGGTGGTGGCGCAGGTGGCTTTGTCGCTGTTGCTGCTGATCGGCGCGGGGCTGTTTGGAAGGAGCCTCTACAATCTGAAAAATGTGTATCCGGGCTTCGAGCCGCTCAACCTGCTGACTTTCGCCGCCGATCCGTCTTCCAGCGGATATTCTCAGCCGGCCATCAAATCCTTCTACGAACGCCTGCAAGAGCGGCTGGGCGGACTGCCGGGCGTGGAATCGGCATCCATGGCGGAGGTTCCCATCATGAATAGCGGCAGCGCGAGTATGACGGTGCATGTGGAAGGATACCGGGCCAAGGAAGGCGAGGACCTGAATCCGTCGGTGAACTGGGTGGGTACGGATTATTTCCGGGCGTTGGGCATTCCGCTAGTACGGGGCCGTGTGTTCACCAAGGGCGACATCGCTAAACCGTCCACCGCGATCATCAACGAAACCATGGCGCATTACTTCTTCGGCAACGACAGTCCGCTGGGCCGCCGTCTGGGCTTTGGACGGGCGGAAACGCCCGCCGAGATCGAAATCGTGGGAGTTGTAAAAGACAGCAAGTCGCAGACATTGAATGAGAAGAGCTCACGATATATTTACCTGCCTTATCCGCAGGACCGCAACGTTACGTCAATGACCTATTACGTGCGCACGCGGCAGGATCCGGCGCGTATGTCCGCCGCGGTTCAAAGTGAAGTGCGCAAGCTGGACGCCGATCTTCCGGTGTTCGACGTGAAGACCATGCAAGCGCAGCTGGACGAATCGCTATTTACGGACCGGATCATCGCGGTGTTATCGAGCGCGTTCGGGCTGCTGGCGACGCTGCTGGCCGCGGTGGGATTGTACGGCGTAATGGCGTACACGGTGGCGCGGCGAACGCGCGAGATCGGCGTGCGGATCGCGCTGGGAGCGAATCGCGCCAGCGTGCTGCGGCTGGTGATGGGAGAAGTGGCGCTGATGGCTGTGGTGGGGATCGCGGTGGCATTGCCGGTTGCGTACTGGTTGAGCCGGCTGGTGCAGAACCAGTTGTACGGGATCAACGCGAATGATCCGCTGGTGGCGATCGCGGCGACCGCGGGGCTCGGGATGGTGGCGCTGCTGGCGGGGTATTTGCCGGCGCTGCGGGCGACCAGGGTGGATCCGATTCATGC
>JALYHQ010000103.1 GCA_030776455.1 Acidobacteriota bacterium
GAACCTGGTGGCCGCTCCTGGCTAGAGTGAGACTACTTCGGGCAGCCGAGTTTGCCGACGCCCTGGTCAGCGGCCGACTTGTAGCCACTGGCGGACGGAGGCAGAGTGCCACCGGTTGGAACGAACCAGATCTCAACGCGGCGGAACTGAGCGCGCTGGTCGCTGGCGGTGATGGTCTGACCACCACGCTCGTGAACCGGCGTGGCCGAAGTACCGCAGAAGTACGGCTGGAAGTCAGCCGCGCCCTGGTCCTTGCCGGCGGCGCCGACCAGAATCTGCGAGGAAGCGAAGTTCAGGCAGATGCCCTTGCCTCCGCTGATGACGGCAGCGGCGTTGAGCGCCCGCTTGAGATCGAGATCCTTGAGCTTAGATTCCTTCTCGTCGACATGGCCGACGAAAACAACCTGGCCGGTGGGATCCTGATCCAAGTACGTCTTCAGCTCTTCGAGCAGGAGACGCTTGCCGCAATTGTTGACGCGCGCGCTGCCCCGTGCAAAGACCAGATCGGGGAGCCGTTTGACCGGCGGATT
Organism: Acidobacteriota bacterium; assembly: GCA_030776455.1. GTDB lineage: Bacteria > Acidobacteriota > Terriglobia > Bryobacterales > Bryobacteraceae > JALYHQ01. The sequence continues at coordinate 531 of JALYHQ010000103.1, forward strand.
GGCGCGCTGCACGGTGATGGTGGTGGTGGCGGTACCGCTGCCTCCCTTGGCATCGGTAGCGGTGGCGGTGATCGTGATTTCCTTCTGCTGCTGGCCGCCGGCCGTATCGAAGCGCACCGTGGTGGGATCGTAGATGTTGCCGTTCACCGTGCCTTCGGAGGCGGTGAAGCTGGCGGGACCGATGGGATCGCCGCACTGGCCGCTGAAGTTTGCGCGCAGCGTGGAAGTGGGCACCGGCTTGCCGTTCTCGATTTTCAGGACGCTCGGGGAAGCCGAGGCGGATCCGGTGGGAATCCGGTATTCGCGAACGGTGACCGAAGTGGATCCGGTTCCGTTGTTGTAGCCGGCGGAGCTGACGGTGAGGCCGATCTGGTAGCTGCCCGCGGTGCGGCCAGTGGTGCCGAACTGCAGGACCTTGGCGGTACTCGTATTCTCGCCATTAATGCTCCACTGATAAGCGGCATCGGGAAGCGCGGGATTGGTGGAGGCGGAGACGCGCACCATTTCACCGGCGCAGACAGTGGTGGGGACCGCGCTTACGGAAACGGAGATGTCCTTAGGCTGCGGCGGTGGCGGAGGCGGCGGAGGGGGCGGCGGCGGAGGCGGCGGAGGCGCCGGCCGGTGCCACCGGAAATCGAGACCGAGCGTGGCTTGCACGCCGATCAGCTTTCCGCCGGGCTGGATAAATACCGAGCCAGGTCCCGTGGGAACGCCCGAGAGATTGAAATGTTCGTTACGCGTCAGGATGCCATGAACATCCGCGCGGATGCCGAAGCGCGGCGAGATTCCGGCCTTGATGCCGCCGCCGAAGACCAGCGCGGGGCCATTGCGGCCATCGATCTGTCCGGCGTTCAGCGGGGGTTTGCGGCCTTCAAAGCCGGCATCGTCAGTCGGCCAAAAATACTGGAAGGCGGGCCCCACGGTGAAGAACGGGCGGACACGGGCTTCTCTCGGCGTAAGGTAGAACAGCGGTCCGATATAAACCTGTCCGTTGCGGGCGCCGAAGCCGATGGTTTGCACTGCCGACGGCTGGAAAGGCCGCAGGCGAAGATTGTTGACCGCGTAAACCGACCATTGCTCTTCGACGCCGACATAGCGCCAGAAGTCCTGATCGGCGCGGATACCGAACACGCCGCCTTTTTCGAGGCTGTTTGGATAGGGCGCGTTCTGCTGCCGAAGATGCCAGACTTGAACGCCGCCAAAGACACCGACCGAGTATCTGGGCGACGTATCGTCGGAATCGTATTTCTTTTTGGTTGCGGTGGTTTGAGCGGTGAGGTGCAGTGTGCAAGCAAGCAGCACCGCCCCCGCCAACAGCGTTCCACGCAATCCGTGCCTCTTTCTTAGGCTCATATTGTTTCCTCTCCCTCTGGTATTGTAATGCTCCGGTTAACTGTCATTGTGTAGCGCCCGGCACGCCGGTAGCGGCGGCCTCCAATGGTAATGCAAAGATTCCGTGACTTTGAGTAAGCACCAGCAATTCATCGTGAGGCCTGGTTCTGACTACCAACGCACGGATTTGACCCATGGCGGAATCACCGCCGGCGAGTTTCGACCAGGAATCGCCACGGTCATGGCTCTCAAAAACACTTCCATACTGCACTGCAAATAGTTTTCCATTCGCGGGATGAAGGGCGATGGCGCTGACGGTACTGGCCTGGAGGCCGCCGCGAACGAGGGTCCAGGAAAGTCCGCGGTCGGCCGACCGCATGAGACCGGTGCTGCCGGCCGCCAGCAAATCGCCGCCATCCAAAGCCACCATGCCCAGCATATCGGCATTGTCCGGCAGTGGCGCGGTGGGCACCCAGTGCTCGAAGTCCTCGGACAGCCAAGCGACACCCGCCGATAGCGCGGCCACCAAGGAACCCCGCAGGCGCACGATGGCGCGGACTCCGGATTTACGCCCGGGTAGATCCACCAGGCTCCAGAGTTTGCCCCCATTGTTACTTTGGAAAAGACCGGCAGCCGCTCCGGCCAGCACTCGATTGGGGTCGGGACCAGCGGCGAGGAGCGCGGTAACACGGACGCCCTTGGCGGGCGAAGGCATCGGAATCCAAGTGCGCCCTGAATTCGCGGATGCGAGCAGGCCACTATACCCAGCCGCATAAATCCGCTCAGAATGGCCGGGCGCTGCGGTCATCGCGAGAATCTGCTGTCCCAGCAAACCGGAAGCGGGAGCGACTTTTTCCCACTCGCGGCCGGTGTTCAGGCGAAAGATGCCGCCGGCGGATTCGTAGATGGTGTTGACGTAAAGGAAGTCGCCGGCTTCGGCAACTCCGGGAACGAATCGATTGCAGAAACCGCGGTTTACGGGACGCAAGGTAACGCCGCCATCATCGCTGCGCAGTACGCCCGCATCGTCGGTAGCAACGAAGAGGCGGGCCGGGTCAATAGGATCAAAAGCGATGGAACGGGTGGCCTCGGTGGAGAGGCGCGCCCACGTGACGCCGCCATTCAGCGAGCGAACCAGACCGTGAGTGGTGCCGGCGTAGACATGTTCGGGAAGACGCGGATTCTGAGCGACGAAATAAGTACGGTAGGATGCTCCGGCTGCTCCCGTGAGCTTGGTCCAGCTTTGGCCGCTATCGCGGCTGCGGTAGATCCCGCTGCACGCGCTGGCGAACAAGCGGCGGGGCTGGGTGTGATCCACTTGGATGGAGAATACGTCGGAATCGTCATGCATGCCGGCATCGGCCGACTGCCAGGTCTGGCCGCCGTCGAGCGTGCGCCACGGCAAATGCGGCGTGCCGGCGTAGAGCACGCGGCTGTCGACCGGATCGAAGGCGAGCGACACCACGGGCTGCAGCTCGCGTTTATCGGCGGGCGAGATGCGCGTCCACTCCTCACCGCCGTTGCGGGTGAGAAATACGCCATCGTGAGCACCAACGGCGATCACTCCGGAATCCGCTTTCCAGATCGCGATGGACCAGACATCCTTGCCACGAAAGGCCGGCAAGGACAGCCAGGTCTGTCCGGCGTCGCGGGTTACAAAGAGGCCCGAGTAATCCGGCAATTCTCCGGCGATGCCCGCGAGGTAAACATCCGGTTGATTGGGATCGACGACGAATGCGTGCAGCTTGGCGCGGGACTGAGCGGGGAATGGAATGGACTGCCAGGATGCTCCCGCATCGCGCGAGCGGTGGAGGTGCGCGTTGGTGGTTGCCACCAGCACGGTTCCGGGGTGTTTCGCGTCGGTTTGGACGACTGCGGCGGAGCCACCGAATGGACCAAGGGGCTCCCACTGCGCCGACGCGCCAGTACTTAGAAATACGGTTAGCGCGGTTATGACGGCCGCGCGGCCTGTGATCAATCTCATCCTCGAAGGACGAGCCCAAAACCTCGACACGCCCGATACGCTCCCGAATCCCTGATGTAGGCTTTGTTCCAAACCTATCATCTAAAGTTATCATACATTTGGACGTTCCGTTCAATCATTTTCACAAGGCAGGCGCTTATGCCGCAGATAGCCCGGGCAGTTGGAGACGAGATGGAGACGAGATGGAGGCCAAGCTGGAAGCGCTGAGGGCCCCTGGAGTTGAGCAGGTCCGGCGCATTCGCCGCGAGGCGTCGGGCAAGCTGACGGACGCCTCGCCTCGGGCCGTTTTGGCGCTGGCCGGCAAGCTTCTGGATAATGGAGGATGGCCGGAGCGCCTGACGGCCTATGAACTGGTGAGCCATCATCCAGGCGAGCTTGCAAGTCTAGGGCCAAACGAACTGGCACGGCTGGGCAAGAATTTGGATAGTTGGGCTGCGGTGGACCGTTTGCGTGCTACTTGTGCGGTCCGGCCTGGCGAGAGGGCCAGATTCCGGATGCGCTGGTACACAAATGGGCACGTTCGGAGGACCGATGGTGCCGGCGCGCCGCGCTGGTAAGCACGGTAGCGATGAGCCGTGCGGGCAAGGGCCGGCGAACTCTGCGTATCTGCCGGATGCTGGCGGCCGACCGCGACGATATGGTGGTGAAGGCGCTCTCATTGGCGCTGCGCGAACTGGCGAAACACGACCCCCAGGCCGTGGTTGAGTTCCTGGAGAGTGATAGTGACGCGCTGGCGGCGCGTGTGCTGCGCGAAGTCCGCAACAACCTGACGACGGGTTTGAAAGAACCCGCGAAAGCGATGAATCCCGATCCACCGGAGAAGGTCGCGCCGTGGTGGCTGCTGCCAGATATGGAAGCACGTCACGGTCTTGCATCGGCCGGTGGATGCGGCGATGTTGCGGCCACGAGTATCCGGAAGTGAGCGTTGGCACATGTGTTCGATGAGTGGAGTTCCTTTCGCTCGATCTGGAATCGCTGCGCTACGGCGCGCGGATTGGGAGCAGGTAAAACGAAGCCGCTTGCCGCTTGTTGGCTCGGAACTCCTTTTTTTTGGACCATTTGGGAGCGCCCGGCGGCCTCGGCGAGGTGGTGTGATATAGTGGCTTTGACCACAAAGCATTCTGGAACGGAGAGGTGGCTGAGTGGTCGAAAGCAGCGGTTTGCTAAACCGTCGTAGGCCTTAAAAGTCTACCGGGGGTTCGAATCCCCCCCTCTCCGCCATTCTCAGTTGAGCGGCATTCGCTCGTCGAAGAAATCGGCCAAGCGGCTGGCGGCGGGCGGGTCGACGTTTGCCAGCACCACCACGACCGTGCCGGTGCGCGGATACACGCGCAGTTCGCCATTCATGCCAGGGGCGCCGCCACCATGGCCGAAGCGTTTGCCTTGGGGTTCCTCGGCGGTCATCATTCCGAAGCCGTAGCCCGGGCCCTCCTGTTTTGAGGTCATTTGGGCGAAGAGTTCAGGCTTGATGAGCTTGCCTGTGGAGAGAGCGCGAGCGAAGCGCAATAGATCCTCGACGGTGGAATATCCTCCGCCGGCTGAACTTGCGCGCCAGGGGAGCGTGTCCGCGTTCGTCACCCACGCGCCGTTCTTGCGCATGTAGCCGGTGGCGCGTTTGGCGACCGCCTCGCTCTCGGGCAGCGAATCGGTGGAGCGCATTCCGGCGGGCTCAAAGATGTGCTTGCGGACATAGTCGTAATAAGACATGCCCGATACTTTCTCGATGACCGCGCCGAGCAGGATAAATCCGTAGTTCGAGTAGGACCACTTGGAGCCGGGCTCAAATTGCAGTGCGCGGGAGCCGAATAATTTCAGGTAATCGGCCAAGGTGCGGGTTTCGAGGCGATGCTGATCATACTCGGGCGTGAAGATGTCCCCGGTGCCACCGGTGTGGGTGAGCAGATGGCGGATGGTGACTTTCGCGGCGACATCCTGGTTCGGATAATCGGTGAGGTACTTGCCAAGCGGGGCCGCGAGATCGATCTTGCCCTCGCCCACCAGCTGCAGAATCGCCGTGGCGGTGAACATCTTGTTCATGGAGCCTATGCGGAACCGCGTATCGGTAGTATTGGCGGCGTGTTTTTCGCGATCGGCGCTGCCGTAAGCCTTTTCAAGCACGGTCTTTTGGTCGCGCGCGATGAGGATCGCACCCGAAAAGTTATCCTTGGCGGCTTGATCGGCGGCTTTGGCGTCGAGAGCCTTGACAGCATCCTCCAGCGAAAGGCGGGGAAGGTCGGGCTGATCGGAGGGCCGCGGAACGATTCGGACGCCGAATTCCTTGACGGTGGGCGGATCCGTTTCGGTGAGATCCATCTTGATGAGCCCGAAATTGCTGCCTTCGCGCTCTTTGACCAGAGCTTCGATGTGCAAAGGATCGTTCTTCTCGACGCGGATAAGCTCAAAGCCACCGGTCTGTTCGCGGAAGCCCATCAAGGAATCGACGCGATCTTTCTTGGTGGGCTGGAACTTATCGTAATAAGCCGACAGGCGCGCGCGGTCGCCGGAATTGAAGGCGTCGAGCCAGGCGTGCAGGGCATTGCCGGGCGGAGTGTCCGGGATAACGGGCTGGGCTCCGCGGCAAGCGGAAACAGCGAGGAAGAGTGCAACAGCGTATCGCATATATAACGTTTAACGTACTCCGGGCGGTTTCGTGCCATGGATAATCATAACAGGAGGTATTCACGGCGTGAATATCAGTGCCTTTGACCTCAATGTGCTGCCGGTGTTTGAGGCGGTGATGGATGAGCGCAGCGTAAGCCGGGCGGCGGTGCGCGTGGGACTAAGCCAGCCCGCGGTGAGCAACGCGATCCGGCGCATGCGGGAAGCTATGGGGGATCCACTGTGGATCAGGACGGCGCGGGGAATGACGCCGACGCCGCGCGCGGAACAACTCGCCGGGCCGGTGCGGGCGGCGCTGGCGCATATGCGGTCGGCGCTGGCGGGAGAATCGGCATTCGATCCGGCTACTACCACGCGTACATTCCGGCTGGCGATGAACGACTATTCCGAATGGCGGATGGAAGCGGCGATTGTGGCGGGAACGTGCGGGCAATCGAGCGGAGCGAGCGTCCAGGTGCGGCGGGTAGACACGCTGTTCGGCGTTCCAGAGGCGGATCTGAGAAATGGAGTGGTGGACGTTGCGATCGGGTTCTTTCCCGATCCGCGGAATCTGGGAGAGGGCACGCTGTCCGAGACTCTGTTTGAGGAAGACAACGTGGTGGTGGGGCGGCGGGGGAACCGGGCGCTGCGGAAGCAGCTGACGCTAGAGCGATTCGCGGAGCTGGATCATGCGGCGGTGATTTACCGGGCGGAACCGTGGGGGATTATCGATCAGGAACTGGCTTCGCACGGGTTGAGGCGTCGATTGCGGCTGGCGACGCCGCATTTCTTGACGGCGCTGAAGGCGGTGGCGGAGTCGGATCTGATTGCGTGCGTGCCGGAGGGGCTGGCGCGGGAGTTCGAGGAGAGCATGGGGCTGGTGATCCGGGCGGTGCCCGTGTCGCTGCCGCGGTTTGTGACGCGGATGCTGTGGGCGCGGCAGTGGCAGGAGGATGCGGCGCATGTGTGGCTGCGGGGGAAAATTCGGGAAGCCGCGGATCGGCCAGGAAAAATCTAGCCCGCCTGTTTCCAGTAGTTGTCGAACAGCCCTTGCATGGCTTCGCCCATGCCCTGGTGTTCGAAGACGATAGCGGTCCACGTGGGTTTCGTGATGACGGGATCGAGCAAGGCGATGAGGCCGCGCTGGCCGTCGAAGAGGGCGAGCTTCATGGGGAGCGCGGGGGCTTCTGCAACGGCGACGCCGTCGGCTTTGAACTCGGCGAGACGCTGGCGGTGGCGTTCATCAAGGGTCGCGCTTTCTATTAAGAGGCGGCACTTTACGCCGCGGCGGAGGGCATCCTTCACTAGCTGCTCTTCGAAGGGATCGACGGCGTAGGGCGGGCGCGAGAATTCGCTGTACTCGGATTTCACTTCGGCGAGCATGCGGCGGTATTGTGCGCCGATCTGGCCGGGATCGCCGACGATGCGGAGGAAGTCGAGGGTCCCGCGGCCGCCTTGACCTTCGGAATAGGCGACGTTGAGATCCTCCACCAGGCTGCCGGCGCTGCGGCTGTGTTCGTGGAGCTCCTGCTGCAGGACCTGGCTGCGGCGCAGCAGGTACGCAGGGATGGCGAGGCCGGGCTCGACGGCGGAGAAGAGCTTAGTTTTCTCCTGCACTACCTGGCAAAAACCTTTTTCGATGAGGCTGTCGAGCACTTCGTAGATTTTTTGCCGCGGCACGTGGGCGCGGGCAGCAAGCTCGAGGGCTTTGAAGCGGGGATGGCCCACCAGGACCAGATAGGATCGCGCTTCGTAAGCGTTGAGGCCAAGTTCCTGGAGACGCCGCCAGAATCGCTGAAAATCCATCTCGGGGAGTTCTTTAGTCATGCAAGTCCTAGAGCATATCAGATGGGGGCGAAGGAGGGGGGCGGCGCTGCCTCCGCGATAGTGGTACGTGATTGGTGCGTCGTAGGGCAGGCCTCCCGGCCTGCCTGCGGAGGCTCTAATCTTTGCTGCTAGAATCGCGGTATGCCCGAGCTACCTCAGACCCTCGGATCCCTCAAGAACAGTAATTATGCGGAGCGCAGCGTCAAGGACGAACTGCGGCAGAACCTGATTTGCAAGCTGCAGCGCGGGGAGGAACTTTTTCCCGGCGTGGTGGGATTTGAAGACACGGTGATTCCGCAAATTGTCAACGCGATTCTTTCCAAGCACAACTTCATTCTGCTGGGCCTGCGGGGGCAGGCCAAGACGCGCATCATCCGCATGCTGGTAACGCTGCTGGATGAACGCGCGCCATACATCGAGGCGTGCGAGATTCGCGACCATCCGTACCATCCGATCTGCCAGCGCTGCCGGGACCTGGTGGCGGGACTGGGCGATGAGACCCCCATCGCGTGGATGACGCGCGAACAGCGCTATGTGGAGAAGCTGGCCACGCCGGACGTGACCATCGCGGACATGATCGGCGATATCGATCCGATCAAGGCGGCGCGCACGGGTGAGAACCTCTCGAGCGAGCTGACGGTGCACTACGGGCTGCTGCCGCGCGCCAATCGAGGCATCTTCGCCATCAATGAGCTGCCGGATCTGGCGGGCAAGATCCAGGTGGGGCTGTTCAACATCATGCAGGAGGGGGATATCCAGATCAAGGGGTATCCGGTGCGGCTGCCGCTGGACGTGATGCTGGTGTTCACGGCGAATCCTGAGGACTATACGGCGCGCGGCAAGATCATCACGCCGCTGAAGGATCGGGTGGGCAGCGAGATTCGCACGCACTATCCGGCGACGGTGGAGCACGGGATCGCAATCACGCGGCAGGAAGCCTGGACCGAGCGGCCGGCGCCGGTCACGCTGCGGATGCCTCCTTATATTCGCGAGGTAGTGGAGCAGCTGGCGTTTCTGGCGCGCGACGACAAGAAAGTGGACAAGCGCTCCGGCGTGTCGCAGCGGCTGCCGATTTCGGCGCTGGAAAATGTGGTGTCAAACGCCGAGCGGCGTGCGCTGAAGAACAAGGAAGAGATCGCCGTGCCGCGGGTGATGGATATTTACGCGGCGCTGCCGTCGATTACGGAGAAGCTCGAACTGGAGTACGAAGGCGAGCTGAAGGGTGGCGATCACGTGGCGCGCGAGCTCATCCGGATGGCCGTGGGCAAGGTGTATAGCGGGCATTTCGAGGGCGTGAACGTATCGCAGATCGTGCAGTGGTTTGAGCTGGGCGGATCGTTGAAGGTGGACGAAACAATGGACTCGGCGGGGATTGTGGAACAGCTAGCGGGGATCCAGGGGCTGATGGAGAAGACCGGGGCGCTCGGGCTGGGGGTGAGCGAGCCGGATGCGGTGCGGGCGTCGGCGGCGGAGTTTATTTTAGAAGGACTGTACGCGCACCGGCGGATCAGCCGCAATGAAGAGCAGGGGTTTGTGGCGGGGGAGAGGAAGAGGGAGGGGGCGGAGAGGGAAGAGGGGCGGGTGAAGCCGAGGCGGCAGTTTAATTGAGCGAGGGAACTTGGGGAGGGCCGATGAGACATCGTCCCGCAGGTTGCTAACCTGCCCCACAAAAAACATGAAGTGGATTCGGTATTCGAAGTATACGGGGGACGATTTGGGGCTCACGGCGGAGGATCTGCTGCGAGCGCTGTCGGATTTCTTGCTCGAGAGCGGGTACAACCGGCAGCATATGGGGTTCAGCGAGTGGAACCAGCATACGCTGGATGACTTGAAGAAAGCGCTGGAGCGGGCGCTGGAGCAAGGCGACACTTTCGACCCCGAGCAGGCGCAGCGGATTCAGCAGGCGCTGGAGAGCATGAGTCCGGAGCAGCTGGATCAATTGCTGGAACGGATGGTGCAAAAGCTGGAGGACGAAGGGTATCTGACGAAAGAGACCGGGGAAGCCGGGCAAGGCGGCGGGGATCAGAAGCTGAAGATCGACATCACGGACAAGTCGATTGATTTTCTGGGCTTCAAGACGCTGAAGGATCTGCTGGGATCGCTGGGGAAGTCGAGCTTTGGGGCGCACGACACGCGCGATCTGGCAACGGGCGTCGAGACCAGCGGCGCATCAAAGCCCTACGAATTCGGGGACACGATGAACCTGGACATCGGGGCCACGCTGTTTTCCGCGGTACAGCGCGACGGGTTGAAGCTGCCGCTCAATCTGGAATATTCCGATCTGCACGTGCATCAGAGCGAATACCAGAGCTCCTGCGCGACGGTGCTGATGCTGGATTGCAGCCATAGCATGATCCTGTATGGGGAGGATCGCTTCACGCCGGCCAAGAAGGTCGCGCTGGCGCTGGCGCAGTTGATTCGCACGCAGTATCCGGGCGACAGTTTGCGCTGCGTGTTGTTTCACGATACGGCGGAAGAGCTGCGGCTGGGCGATCTGGCGCGAGTGCAGGTGGGTCCGTACTATACGAATACGCGGGATGGGTTGATTCTGGCGCAGCGGCTGCTGGCGCAAGAGAAGAAAGACATGAAGCAGATCATCATGATCACGGATGGCAAGCCTTCGTGTCTGACACTGGAAGACGGGCGGATGTACCGCAACGCGTTCGGGTTGGACCCGCTAGTGATCAGCAAGACGCTGGAGGAAGTGAGCCGGTGCAAGCGGCAGGGGATCCTGATCAATACGTTCATGCTGGCGAGCGATTACGGACTGGTGAATTTTGTGCAGAAGGTGACGGAGCTGTGCCGGGGGAAAGCGTATTTCACCACGCCGTATAATCTGGGGCAGTATTTGCTGATGGATTATATGAATCGAAAGACCAGGACCATTCATTAGGCGATAGTGAGGGTGCGTGGACGCGGCCGGCTGAGAGCGTGCGCCACGGAGACTTCCACCGTCGCGGGGCCAAGTGGGGCATCCGGGGGGACTCGGACGTTTAGCTGGCGGGCTTCCGTACCGGGTGGCGCTACGAACTCTAAGGGAAGGCGCGTTCCGTTGAGAGTCACGTGGATGTTGTTGCGGTCGGCATTTTCGGGGAGGCCGGCTACCCATACGGAGAGTGCGCCGCCGTGGCGGAGGTCGAGCTGATCGGCCGTCCAAGTAGTGCCATCGGCGAGTCCGGTGATTTCAAGCGGGGCGGCGAGAGCAACGGGAATATCCACTGCGATGCGGACTGCGTCACCGGGGCGGCTGCCTTGGACGCGCACGCGGACCTCATGCCAGCCGGGGGTCAAGCCTGGCGGCAGCTTGAAATTGATTTGCCAGCGAGTGCTTTCAGGCTGGTCGACGTGGATGGGCCGAACGCCGAAACCACCGACTTCGGGTTGGATGTCATCGAGCGAAAGTTTCTTGGCGGGATAATCGAACCACGCGCTGACGTATTCATCGAGACGCGACTCGAAGTTCAAGCCGAAGTTCACGTGATGGTACGCTTCTAATACCGCGGGGCCTGTGGGCGCTTTGGGTGCGGGCTCATCCCAGTGACGCCGGCATGCGACGCCCGCGCCGTGATCCATGACGCCTTGTAAGTCGACGCGCGCGAATCCGGCGGCGCGGCAGAAAGCCAGCAGGCACGGGAGCGTGGGGCCACACCAGTTGTCGGTCTGGCCGCCCATTTCGTCGGTCTCGTAAAATTCCATGATGGGCCGGCGGTCAACGCCTTCGCCGGGGCGGTGCTTTTCCTGGAGCACGAACGAATCGACGCAGGCGAGATCCGTGGTGAGGGCGCAAACGCGCTCGAGCGCCAGCAGCGGGTGCTTGAGGTGATAGAGGACGCCCATGAACAATACGATGTCGAAGCGGCCGATGCGGTCGGGTGTGAGGTCGTACATGTCCAGCTGGCGATACTCAACGCGGGAGTTCAGGATCGCGTGCATTTCGCGGAAGCGCGGATTGTCCCAGTTGTCGATGGCGACCACTTCGGCGCCGCGGCGCTCCATTTCGAAACTGAACCAGCCATCCCAGGCGCCGATGTCGAGAACGCGCTTGCCGGTGAGATTTTCGGGAATGGGAAACTGGCCAATGCGATCCTTCTGTCCAGGCAACGGATTAGCGCCCGCGATGAGGGTGCCATCCGGCAGTTCGAAACTGTGCCACCAGCCTTTTTCGGTGCGTTCGCGCTTCAATTGGAACACGATCTCGAACGGACTCTTTTCAACGGCCATCCATTTCAGGATAGCGAACGGGCTCAAGTAACGAGAAGATCGACCGTGGCGGTCGGGTTGCCGGCGTCCTTGAACCACATCACGCCTTCCCACACGAGATCGATTTCGATCTTGAATTTGCCTTTGAAGGCGGGAGCAGAGATCTGGAGTTCCAACGTTCGTTCCTGGCCGGAATCGAGGGGCGCAACCAGCCAGACGCGGTGGTTATCGTGCTGCAGCGTCTTGGCATTCTCGTCTAAGAGGTGATATGAGAGGCCGCAGACACGCTCGCCCGAGGGCAGCGGTTCCCGCGAGATATTCGTGATGGTGACGGGTAGCGCAAGCGTCTGGCCTGCGGTTACGTGTAGTGAGGAGACGGCGGAGGTAAAGCGGACGCGAGTGCCGGCCCGGCCGAGTGGGACGAGTTCGTGGGGAGTTGAGGAATAGAGATCCAGAATGTAACGCAGCGGATATGGCAAACACAGCGCGGCCGTTTCCCACATACGCACGGTGGTGACGTCGGGCAGCGGAAAGGCTCGCTGGAATTCGGCATTCAGTCTTTGTGGCGAAAACTCCTTCTGAAAGATGACCTTGTTGTAGCCGAGGACCAACGGGCGAAGGGCATCTCGATGAACGCGATGAAATTCGAGTGCGCCCTCGGATACTCCGGGAAAGGCGGGATTGAAATAATCGTCTAGAGCTACCAGGCCACCAGGCAACAGGATCTGATGGCACAGGCAGAGATCGTGAAATGTCTCTTCGGGGGAATGCCCGCCGTCGATGTGACAAAAGGAAAAAGACTCACCGAGCTCGGCGGCAGTCAGATCCGAGGAACGTTTTGCGACGGTGTGGAGAAATGCGAGGTCCGGATAAAACATACGCATACTTTGCTCGAATATGTTCCGGTCCGTTCCCATGCCGGAACGGGAAACATTGAGGCCCTGGAGATCGTCGAACAGGTCCACCGCGTAGAGCTTCGCGCCTGGGCCGCGGAGACCCGCGACGGCGATAGTGGACAGGCCATGATGAACTCCGATTTCGAGGACATCGCCAGCGATGCCCTGCTGCGCGAGCAGTTGATTGTACGCCATGAAAAGCAGAGCGGCATCGAAGCTGAACCAGCCTTCGATGGTGTGGAACGCCTGGAAATATCGCTGGAGGAAGCTGGGCGTCATCCAAAATCAGTATATCGGCCAGTGCCGGTATAATGACGGTTTGCTCTCGCAAACTCAGCGGATAGCGGCGGGAAGCGTTGCGCTTTTTCTACTGAATCTGCACGTGGCGTGGAGACTGTTATTTGTCACATTCACGAAGCAGCTGCAATCCAACGAAGGGACGTTTATCGCCATTAGCCGGATGATGCGGGATCATCCGGGGGATCTGCTGTGGTGGCCGATGTGGAACATGGGGATTCCGTTCCACCACACGTATTTTCCGCTGCTGCATGCTCTGGGAGCGGCGCTTTCCGCACTGGCAGGCGTGCATGAGGCGCGGGCGTTTCATCAGGTGACTGCGTTGTTCTATTGCCTGGGCCCGGTGACGCTGTTCTGGCTGGCGGCGCGGGTTTCGGGGCGCCTGGCGCCGAGTTTTGCGGGAGCGCTGGCGTATTCGCTGCTGAGTCCGGCTTCGTGGCTGGTGCAGGCCATTGCCGGGGATGTGGGAGGCATCTGGAAGCCGCGCCGGCTGCAGGTGCTGGTGTATTACGGCGAGGGGCCGCACATCACGTCTCTGGCGCTGTTCGGGGTTGCGTTGCTGCTGCTGTACGAATTCTGGAAGTCCGCGCCGGGGAGCCGCAGGCAAGCGTGGCTGGGGTTGGCCGCTGGCGCATTCACTATCTTCACGGCGCTGACGAATGCGTTCGGGGCGGTGACGCTGACCATCGGCGTTGTGTGTCTGTTGGCGGCGCTGCCTCGCAAGGAGATCGCGCGGGCGGCGCTGTTGTCGGCGATGGTGGGCGTGGTGGCCTATGCGGCGGTGTGCTTCTGGATGCCGCCGTCAGTGATCCACGCGATTCGAGTCAATTCTCCGACCGTCGGCGGGCCGTACTTCTACACCGCGAGATCGTGGGCCGGGCTGGCAGGGTGGGCCGCGGGATTCGCGGTCTTGTGGCTGGCCATGGCGTGGGCGAAGGCGTCCACGTGGAATCGGTTCATCGTTCTGTTTGCCTGGGTGCTCAGCGGGATCACGCTGCTGAACTTTGCGGGGATCTACATTGTGGTGCAACCTGCCCGATATCAGCTGGAAATGGAAATGGGTCTGCTGCTGTGTGTCGCCTTCGGAGTGGAGGCGCTGCTGCGGGGGCGCAGCATGACGGTTCAAGCCGTGGTGGTGGCAGCGGCGGTTATTTTCGCGGTGCGGCAGACCGTGGTTTACAAACACTACGCGCGGCATCTGATTGAGCCGATGGAGATCACGACGACGCCGGAATACAAGATGGCGCGCTGGGTGGACGGTAACGCCGATGGGGGACGCGTCTTTATCGGGGGGAGCTATTGCTTCTGGACGAATGTGTTCACCGACGTGCCCCAACTGGCCGGGGGACACGATCCCACGAATCTGAATCCATTGCATCCGATAGCGGTTTATGAGATCTATTTCGATCGGGACGGACCCCGAACCGTGAAGTGGCTGAAGGCCCTGGGTGTGTCGGAGATCGGGATCGCGGATCCGAAGGGACACGAATATTACAAGCCGTTTCAAAATCCGGACAAGTTCGACGGTGTGCTATCAGTGGCGTGGAAGGAAGGCGCGGATCGGATTTACGATGTGCCGCGAATCCATCCAGGATTCGCCCACGTGATCCCGCGGGGGAGCCTGGTATCGCGGGCGCCGATAAACGGTTTGGATGTGGATGCGTTTGCGGCGTTCGTGGCGGCGCTGGAAGATCCTGCGCTGCCTTCCGCGAACCTGCGCTGGCTCAATTTTCATGAAATGCAGATCGACGCCGAGGTCCGGCCAGGGCAGGCAATCAGCGTGCAGGAGAATTTCGATCCGGGCTGGAGAGCAATTGTGAATGGACAGTCCGTGCCGGTTCGCAAAGACGGGCTGGGATTCATTTTCGTCGAACCGTCGTGCGACGGACCGTGCCGCGTGGAGCTGGTGTGGGATGGGGGTACCGAGCGGCGCGTGACGAAGATGGTCAGCCTGGGAACGATGACGGGGATTGGGTTGTGGCTGGTGTGGCGACTGGGGCGGCGGCCTGGAGCGTCGCTACGATCCAATCGGCGTGAGGGAGAGGGGAATCGGTAAGAGCCTGGATCTCGCGGTTGATATCGTACTCGACGCGGCGGATGGTCGGGATGGAATCGTCCAGTAAGAGATACGCGGCGCGGGGATCGCCATCGTAAGAGAGACCGGCGCTGCCGGTGTTGGCGATGGTGAATCCTGGAACGCTTCGAATAAAGGGGCGATGGATATGGGCGTAGACGGCGAGGGCCCGGTCTAGCGGGCGGTATAGGGATTCAAGTTCGGCATCACTCGCGGTGTGCGCGGGAGCGCGCCACAGGCTATCTGGACTCGCGTGCACGAGGGCGAAATCGTGATGAAAGTGAGTGCGGGGGAGATCGCGCAGCCACGCGATTCGCGTTTCTCCGAGGGCGTCGCGGGTCCAGGCGGCCATTTCTTCCAGCGCCGCGAAGAGAGCGGCGAGCTGCGGGGCCTGATTCGAAAATTCGGTGAGCGCTTCGGGGCGGTGCAGCATTTCGTCGGTGTTGCCGGCGATGCCGGGCCAGCCGAGGTCGCGGATGTGGTCCACGATTTCGATGGGACTGGAGCCGCTGTCGGCGAGATCGCCGCCGTGGAGGATGAGGTCGGGCGCGGCGTCGCGCAGGTCGGCCAGCACGGCGTGGAAGGCGGTGCGGTTGCCGTGGATGTCGGAGACGATGGCGGTGCGCAAGATATTAATTTCGCATGCTGCTCGCCTTTATTGTGGGGCGGCCCCCCTGGGCCGCGCGGAGTCCCCCGGCTCCGCTTTTCGGGGACTGAGTTTAGTTGAGCAAAGAGCCGGCCGGGGGGACGGGGGTCCCGCCCTACAACAGGCGGGCGAGGAGCCAGACTACGGGGAGGGCGAAAAGGCTGCTGTCGAGGCGATCGAGCCAGCCGCCGTGGCCGGGGAGCAGGGTGCTGCTGTCTTTTACGCCGGCGCCTCGCTTGAGGGCGGATTCGCAGAGATCCCCGATTTGGCCGGCGATGTTGCCGGCTGCGGCGATGGCGAGAGCTTGCCAGAGGGGTACGGCCGGGAGCAGGCGCGGGAAATAGACGGCGGCGTAGAGAACTGACGCTGCCAGCGATGCGGCGGCGCCCTCGACGCTCTTGGCGGGGCTGATGCGCGGGGCCAGCTTGTGGCGTCCGAGGGAGCGGCCGACGTAGAGGGCGGCGATGTCGCCTACCCAGTTCAGCGAGAGGCCGAAGAAGACCCACCACTGGCCGCCGGGATTAATACTTCGCAGCAAGACGGTAGAGCGCAGCGCGCCGAAGGTGTAGAGAACTCCCAGGAGAAGCGACGCGGCGTAGGGGAGCGCGCGCGACAGGTCGTGGGAACGCAGCGCGAGGGCCATGGCGAAGAGGGCGATGAGAACCAGAAAGCTCTGGTCGGCTTGCGGGAGGAAGAGAATCAAAAGGCCGGCGGCGTAGCCGAAAGGTCCGGGTGGCTCCACGTTGTGACGCGCCACCAGGCCGGCGTATTCATGGAAACACAAGAGCGCGACGGCGGCCACGGCGGTGAGGAACAGCCATTGCGGGGACCAGATGGTCAGGTAAGCGAAGAGAGGAATGAGAACCAGCGCGGTAATGACGCGCTTCATCGGGCGGTGACGCCCACCGCCTCGGGCCACTCCTCGCGTCCGGGACTGAGACCGCCGAAGCGGCGATCGCGCTTCTGGTAATCCAGAATCGCGAGCAGCAGATCGGAGACCTTGAAATCCGGCCAGAGTACTTCAGTGACGTACAGCTCGGCATAAGCGATTTGCCACAGCAGGAAATTGCTGACGCGCATTTCGCCGGACGTGCGGATGAGCAGGTCGGGATCCGGAAGACCGGCGGTATAGAGGCGGGCGGCGATGTCCTCTTCCTCGATGCGCAAGGCGTCCAGGCGTCCTTCGACACGGGCCTCTTCGACGATCGAATTGATGGCATCCACCAGCTCGGCGCGGCCGCTGTAGTTGATTGCGACGTTCAAGCGCATGCCGGTATTGCGCGACGTTTCTTCCACGGCCGCTTCCAGTTCCTGGCGCACGGGAGCGGGCAGCCCGTCCAAGCGGCCCATGCAAGTGAACTGGATGTTGTTGCGGATGATCTCGGGGAGCTCGCGGCGGAGGTAGAGTCGCAGCAGGCGCCAGAGGGTGTCCACTTCGGCGCGCGGGCGCTTCCAGTTTTCGGCCGAGAAAGCGTACAGCGTGAGCGCTTGGATGCCGAGACGGGCGCAGGTTTCCACGGTGACGCGGACAGGCTCGATGCCGGCTCGATGTCCGGCGGCGCGGGGCAGGCTGCGGCGCCGCGCCCAGCGTCCGTTGCCGTCCATGATGATGGCGACGTGGGCCGGGATGCGGCCGGCGTCAATGGCCTCGGCAAGCTGCCAGTCCTTGCCTCCGGGCTTGAGAGCGGCGAAGAAATCCTTCATCGGCTAATTCATTATCTTACAACGCCGTGGATTCCGCCGCGATAACTGAGTCTCCGAATTTGCGCTCGCGGCTGGGTGACCCGTGATCTCATCCTGTTCCATTTTTCAGTAGCTGTACACTTTCCCGTAGTGCACTTTCCCGAAAATAAGATTCAGAGCGGAAACCCGTTTGTTTTCTTCTAGCAACTCCTGTATTCTCAAGAATAAGAGCAGTCATCAGGGGTGGCATCTAAAATGCTTAGGTTCGTGCGGAATACCATGCACGCGAAGTTTACCTCTGGCCTGGTTGGGGGCCCGGTACGTTAAGAGATCTCAGAAGCCAGTTCGTCAGCGCGCTGCTGTTTGTGCTTACAGTGGCCGCGGTGAGCTGCGCCATTATCAACTTTCGCCAGTTGAACACGTTCCGCCTGCCTGACGACGGCGTCACCTGGGTGGACCGCGCCGATCCGAAAACCGGGGCCATCCAAGTGACCGCCCTGAACGTCGCAGCCGACGGACCGGCCGACAATGCGGGCATCCGGCCCGGTGACGTGGTGATAGAGATCAACGGGAAGCGCATCGGGAAAACGGCGCATGTGCCCGAAGCGCTGCTCACCGCCGGCATCTGGAACAAGGCGCCCTACGTGGTGCTGCGCCAGGGCGTGCCGGTGAAAGCGGAGCCCATTGTCAGCGAGGTACTGCCGGACCGCGCGGTGTATTTCCAGTACGCGGTGGGCATCATCTACCTTTTGATTGGACTCTTCGTCTATTACCGGCGAGTGAACGCGCCGCGCGCCGTGCACTTCTACATCCTGTGTCTCGCGTCATTCATCCTGTCCTGTTTTCATTACACCGGCAAGCTCAACGCATTCGATCAGGCGATCTATTTCGGGAACGTCGCGGCCGGCATCATCGCGCCTACCGTGTTCCTGCACTTCTGCCTGGTGTTCCCGGACCGGGTAGCGTGGATGCGTTCGCGCTTCCGTGTGATCCTTCTGTACGTCCCCGGCGCGATGCTGCTCACGGTCTACGTCCTCGTAGCCAAGAGCATCCTGCGCACCAGTCTCTCCATGGTGGAGATGAGCTGGCTGCTGGATCGCTTCTGGCTGGCGTACATGACCGCGGCGTGGCTGCTGGGAGCCTTGGCGCTGGCGCTGAAATATCGCGGCGTGGAGGATGCGGTGGTGCGCCGCCAGCTCACCTACCTGCGCAATGGCGCCATCCTCGGCGTAGTCCCGTTCACCGCCATTTACGTGATCCCCTATATGTTCGGCGCGATTCCCGGACATTACCAGCGCATGGCGGTGCTCTCGCTTATCCTGATCCCGGTTACCTGGGCCTACGCCATTCTGCGCTACCGGCTGATGGACGTCGACATCATCTTCCAGCAAGGCTATGTGTACACGCTGGCAACGCTGTGCGTGCTGGGAATTTTCTACGGCGTCATCGTTTCCTTCACCCGGCCCGAGGATCTCAGCCCCGCGGCCATCGTCGGCCTTATTCTTTTCGCTACGTTCATCTTCCAGCCGATTCGCGACTGGCTGCAGGAACAACTCGACCGCTATTTCTTTTACAAGGACCGCTACGATTACCGCCGCACGCTGATCGAGTTCGCCCGCGAGCTGGGCTCGGAAACCAATGTCGATCACATGCTGCCCTCGGTTGCCGACCGCCTGCTGAACACGCTTTCCATCCAGCACGTCGCCTTCTTCCTCTCGAGCAATAACGACGAAAAGTTTCACCTGGAAACCACGCTGGGCCATCGTAAGGACCGTGCCGGCGCTCCCGGCCCCGGCCTGGACCTTTCGTTCCTCAGCGACCATCCCACGGCCCCCTATTTGTTTTTTGAACGCACACGCCTCCTGCTGGACGTGGTCTCGCATCAGTGGCCTGCTTCGGTCCGCGATACCATCGCGGAGCTGGATCTCACCTATTACTTCCCTTGCGCCGTGCGCGGCCGGACCATCGCATGGCTGGGCGTCAGCCGCACCGATAAGGGAGACTTCCTTTCGAGCGATGATGTGGAACTGCTGGTCACACTTTCGGCCTACGTGGGAATCGCCGTCGAGAATGCGCGCCTGTACCAGTCCTTGCAGCACAAAGTGGAGGAGTATGAGCGCCTGAAGGAGTTCAGCGAGAACATCGTCGAATCCATCAACGTAGGCATTCTCGCCGCCGACCTCGAGGACCGCGTTGAGAGCTGGAACACCCAGATTGAGCGCCTCACCGGCATTCCGCGCGAGGACGCCGTAGGGCACCGTCTCTCCGAGCTTTTTCCCGCCGACCTGTGCGAGAAGTTCGATCAGGTGCGCGGCCAGATCGGCGTGCACAACGTTTACAAGTTCGCGCTGCGGCCGGCCTCGGCGCAGCTGGCAGCGGCCGCCGCTGGGAACGGGCACGGCGGTAACGGATCCCCTGCCCCGCAGCTGGCGCCGCATACGTTGAACATCGCCATCGCGCCATTGGTTTCGAAAGACCTCGAACAGATCGGCCGCCTGATCATCTTTGACGATGTCACCGATCGCGATGAGCTCGAGCGCCGCCTGGTGCAGGCCGACAAGCTCAGTTCCATCGGATTGCTGGCCGCCGGTGTCGCGCATGAAGTGAACACCCCGCTGGCCGTGATCTCGACTTACGCCCAGATGCTGGCCAAGCAGATCTCCGGCGACGAGCAAAAGTCCAAGCTGCTCGAGAAGATCGCCAAGCAGACCTTCCGCGCCAGCGAGATTGTCAATTCACTGCTTAACTTCTCGCGCACGTCGCCCACCGAATTTGTGGAAGTGGATCTGAATCGCGTGATCCGCGAGACGCTGACTCTCATCGAACACCAATTGCAGAAGGCCACCATCGATGTGCGGCTGTCCTTTGAGCCCGCCCTGCCCACCGTCAAGGGCAACGCCGGCAAGCTGCAGCAGGTCTTCTTGAATCTGTTTCTAAACGCCCGCGACGCCATGGAAAACGGCGGCATGCTGGCCGTCCGCACCTGGAGCGAGGAAGGCTTTGCCCGCGTCGACGTGGCCGACAGCGGACAAGGAATCGCCCCCGAAAACATGGCCCGCATTTACGACCCCTTCTTCACCACCAAAGGCGCCAAGAAAGGCACCGGTCTGGGACTCTCGATTACTTACGGAATCGTGCGCGAACATGGAGGCGCCATAGAAGTGGACAGCCGGCCCGGCGCCGGTACTCGCTTCCATGTCGAGCTGCCGCTCGCCAGAAAACCCGTTCATGTCTGAAAAACTGCCCCCCGACGTACCCAATTCTCCGGATTCCCCCAAAGCCCGCATCCTGGTGGTGGACGACGAGGCCGACATCCGCGAGAGCCTCGAAACCCTCCTGATGCTGGAGGGCTACGAAGTCGAACTCGCCCACAACGGCGGCGACGGCCTGCGCAAGATGGAATCCGGATTCTACGATCTGGTTCTGCTGGACCTCATGATGCCGGACCGCTCCGGCATGGAAGTGCTGCGCGAGGTTCGCGAGCGCGATAATGAGACGCCCATCTTCATGATCACCGCCTACGGCTCGGTGGAAGTGGCGGTAAGCGCGCTGAAGAGCGGCGCCAACGACTATTTCTCCAAGCCCTGGGACAACGAGAAGCTGCTGATCGAAATCGGCCGCATGATCGCCACCTCGCGGCTGGTGCGCGAGAACACACAGCTCAAGCGCGCCTTGAAGCAGCGCTACAGCTTCCCGAACATCGTCGGCAAGAGCGAGCGCATGCTGCGCATCCTGGACCTGGTGACGCAGGTGGCTCCCAGCCGCGCAACGATTCTGATCACCGGCGAGACCGGCACCGGCAAGGAGCTCATCGCCAAGGCCATCCATGCCCACTCGGCGCGCGCGGATCAGATGTTCGTCGCCGTCAACTCAGGCTCGGTCCCGTCGGACCTGCTGGAGAGCGCTCTGTTCGGCCACGTCAAGGGCGCATTCACCGGCGCAATCGCCTCGCGCAAAGGTTATTTCGAGATCGCCAACAAAGGCACCATCTTCTTCGATGAGATCGGCACCATCTCGCCCGAAACCCAGGCCAAGCTGCTGCGCGTGATCCAGGAGCGCGAGTTTATGCCCGTCGGTTCCACGGAAGTGATGAAGGTGGATGTGCGCATCATCGCCGCCACCAATATAGAGCTGAAGAAGGCCGTGGAAGAAGGCAAGTTCCGCGAGGACTTGTATTACCGCCTCAACGTGATCAACATCGGGCTGCCGCCGCTGCGCGAGCGCAAGGAAGACATTCCGCGCCTGGTGGAACACTTCTTCACCAAGTACTGCCGCGAGAATGAGAAGTTCCTGGACGCCGACCAAACCAGCATGCTGCGCTTCGAAATCGAAGCCATGCAATTACTGATGGATCACAACTGGCCCGGCAACGTCCGCGAGCTCGAAAACGCCGTCGAGCGCGCCGTGGTGCTGGCCTCCACCGCCAGCGTCCCTTTGGATGTTCTGCCGGACTCGATCCTGCACGCCGGCGGCGTCCGAATCCGCCGCGATGAAAGCGGCTACCTCCCCGCCGACGCCTCGCTCTTCGAAATCGTCGCTGATTTCGAGCGCCGCAAAATCGTCGAAATGCTCGAGACAGTCAACTGGAGCCAAACCGAAGCCGCCGAGGCACTGCGAATCCCGCTCTCCACGCTCAACCAAAAAATCAAGCGACTCAATATCGAGATCCGCCGCAAAGGCACTGTCGCCCAGTAGATTGTTACCTTCCTCACACTGTGTCGGGTTGACACAGCCATGTCACATGAAGTATCGTTTAGATTCGCGTTACAAGTTTTGAGCTCACGTTGAGATTTGGGGATTCTCCGGCCTGCGTTCTAACTTCGCAGTCCAAATAATTTTTAGGAGATCGATTGCCACATCAGCCCTATTTCGTCGTGGTCCTGGCCCACTCGTTGCATGGCAGGCTCCGGCGTGTCCACATCCCGCACAAAGCGATCTATGCCGTACTGGCGCTGGCCGTTGTCGGTCTATTGACCGTCCTCGGATTCCTCGGCAGCTACGCGCGCATGAGTTGGAAAGTGTCCAATTACAACAACTTGCGCAAGGAAGTGGATGCTTTACGTACACGGTATCGCGATCTGGAGCGGGTGAATCACCAGAAGGATTCGCAGCTCGCCACCCTTCAGGTTTTAGCCACTGAAGTTTCCGTGGCTTACGGAATCAAAGGCAAAGCCGAAAGCACCAGCGAGGCTGGGAATGCAGGCCTGCGCCCCACCTATCGGGAAACCCTGGGCGAGTACAATTTCCTGCAGTCCGCCTCCATGTCGAAGATCTACCGCAATTATCCGCGCCAATGGCAGACCAACATCCGTCCCAGCCTGTGGCCGGTCACCGGAACGCTGTTGAGCCCCTTCGGCGGACGTTCAGACCCCTTCTCGGGTGAAGGCGCGATCCATTCCGGCGTCGACATCGCGGCGCACAGCGGCACGCCCATCCGCGTGGCGGCCGACGGCATCGTTGCCAAGGCTGAATGGAGCGGCGGCTACGGAAAGCTGGTGGTGGTGGACCACGGCAGCGGCATGCAGACCTACTATGCGCACATGTCGGCGTTCCAGGTAGTGCCCGGCCAGGAAATTCGCCGCGGCGACGTCGTTGGCCTGTCCGGCGGCACTGGCCGCGTCACCTCACCCCACTTACATTTCGAAGTGCGCATGGGCGGCACCCCCGTGAACCCCTACCCCTTCCTGGCAACCTCCGCAATCACCCTCGAATCGAAGAATAAAAAAGACCTCCCCTTCGAATAATCGGTTTCCCAACACTCTCAAACCGGTTCCACCCTCACAACCATCCCCCGCACCTCCACCACCCTAACCCGCATCCCCACCGGCACGGTCACGCTCGACACCGCGTCCCAATATTCCCCCCGCAGCAGCACCTTCCCCTCAGGCTCCAGCGCCGTCCTCGCCACCCCAACTTCATGGAGCATTCCCGACGCCCCAGTCATTACCTTGTTCCTCCGTGCGCGCACGACAATCGACACCAGGAACATCGTGATCAGCGCAAACGGCAGCGCCACGCCCAGCGCCGTCGACAAGTGAATTCGCACCGCCGGCGGCCCATCCACCAGCAGCAGCGCGCCCAGCACCATGGCGATGGTCCCACCGGTTCCCAGAATTGCGTGGGAATGGAATTTCGCTTCCAGCACGAACATCGACAGCGCCAGCACCAGCAGCGCGGCCCCCAGCCAGTTGATGGGCAGCACCGATAGCGACGCCAGCCCCAAGAGCAGCATGAGCCCTCCCGCCACGCCTGGAAAGATCAATCCGGGGGACGAGAACTCGATGTACAATCCCAGCGCGCCCAGCACTAGAAGGATGAAGCCGATGTTGGGATCGGCGATCGCCGCAATCACTCGCTCGCGCAGGCTCAGCCTCGCTTCTTCAATCACTACTCCCGCCAGCCGCAGCGTTACTTTGCCTCCATCCCAGCGCGTGATCTCGCGTCCATCGAGCTTCGCCAGCAGCTCCAGCTCGCCGGCGGCGATCAGGTCAATCAGCTTGTTGTCCAGCGCTTCCTTGTCGGTGAACGCCTTGGCCTCGCGCACCGCCGATTCGGCCAGCTCGGTGTTGCGGCCGCGCCGGCTGGTCACGCTGCGCAGCAACGCCGCCGTATCGTTCTCCACCTTGCGCCGCATCACCGGATCCATCTCTTGCCCTATCAGGACCGGCGATGCCGCACCCGTGTTCGTGCCCGGCGCCATGGCCGCCACATCGCCCGCTTCCAGCAGGAAAAATCCCGCCGATGCCGCGCGCCCTCCGCTCGGCGTTACATAGGTCACTACCGGGACTGGAGACGCCAGCATCTCGTGCACGATCTCGCGGGTAGCGTTCAGCAGCCCGCCCGGCGTGTTTAGCCGCACGATCACCACCTGAGCATGCGCATCGCGCGCTTGCTCCAGCGCATGCCGGATCACTTCCACCGTGATGGGATGCACCACGCCGTCCACGGCGACGGCAACCGCCCGCGGCTGCGCCCATACTGGCGCGCCCGCCAGCCCGATCGCGGCGATAAGCCTGAACCACTTCAAAGCGCCTCCACTATATCACCGTGAAACGCGCGCTAAAATCAGAACTCATGGCCACTGACTGGCAAACTCACGGCGTCCGCATCGTGCGTGCCAATGAGCTTGACTCGAACACTCCCCAGACTCCCGGCATGACCAGGGCCGCCGCCATCGATCACGCGCGCGCGGGAGCCCGCAAGCTCTGGGCCGGAACCGTCGTCGTGCAGCCCAACGCCAAGACCGGCCCGCACCATCACGGCGAGCTCGAAAGCATCCTCTACGTCATCCGCGGCCGCGCCCGCATGCGCTGGGGCGACCGTCTCGAGTTCTCCGATGAGGCCGGACCGGGCGATTTCATTTTCGTGCCGCCCTTCGTCCCGCATCAGGAGCTCAACGCGAGCCGCGATGAGCCTGTCGAAGTGGTGGTGGTACGCAGTGGCCAGGATCCTATCGTCGTCAACCTGGACATTCCCACGCCGGACACGTCGGACGTCCCGTGGGTGGATTCCGGTCACCCAAGATGAAACGGCTACTTGTTCCGCTGTTGTTTGTCTGCGGTCTGCCCGCGGCGCCGCCCGCACGCCCTCCCCGCCAACCCAAGCTGGTGCTCGCCATCGTAGTCGACCAATTCCGTTATGACTACCTGACCCGCTTCCGCAAGGACTACACCGCCGGATTCGCCCGCATGCTGGATCGCGGCGCCGTCTTCACCGACGCACATTACATCCATGTCCCCACCGTCACCGCCGTGGGACACTCCACATTTCTCAGCGGCGCCCCGCCGTCGCTCAGCGGCATCATCGCCAATGACTGGTTCGACCGTGAAACCGGCAAGCGCGTGACCAGTGTGTCGGATCCCGCGGTAAAGCTGCTCGGCGGCTCGCCCGGTAGAGGCGCCTCCTCGCCGAGACGCCTGCTGGTAAGCACGCTGGGCGACGAACTGAAAATGTCCGGCAAGGCGTCAAAAGTAATCGGCATTTCCATCAAGGACCGCAGCGCCATCCTGCCCGCCGGACGCATGGCCGACGCCGCCTACTGGTATGACGATGCCGCCAACACGTGGGTCAGCAGCACGTGGTATTTCGAAGACCTGCCGCAATGGGTGAAGGATCTCAACACGGGTCGGCCCGCGGCGAAATTTGCGGGCGTGGCCTGGAAACCCTTCGCCGGAGCCCCTGACGCCCCGCCGTTTTGCATCTTCGGCACGGACCCGTGCAAGACCATCGAGAACACGCCCTTCGGCAACGAAATCCTGGAGGAATTCGCCGAACGCGCCATCGCTTCCGAGCGCCTGGGTCAGCATTCCGCTACCGACTTGCTCGCAGTCAGCTTTTCGGCCAATGACTATGTCGGCCACCGCACCGGTCCCGATTCGCCGGAAGTGCGCGACATCTCCATCCGTACCGACCGTACGCTCGGCAAGCTGCTCGACTTCGTGGACGCCCGCCTCGGGCCGGGCAACACACTGGTGATTCTCACCGCCGATCATGGCGTCGCGCCAATTCCTGAAGTGAATCAAGCGCGCAAAATGCCCGGCGGCTGGCTCTCCTCCAGAGAGCTCTCCCAGGTGTTGCTGGATGCCTTAACCAAGAAATACGGCCCGGGCAGCTGGCTTGCGCCCGGCTTGGGTTCCTGGGGCATTTATCTGAACCTCGAGTTGATCCACGAGAAGAAGCTGGAGGAGGCCGACGTGGAAAGGACCGGCGCCGAGGCCCTCCGCGCAGTCCCTCACATTCTTCGCGTCTACACCCGCACCCAGTTGCTCTCCGGACAGCTGCCGAATGACGACGTGAGCCGCGGCGTCCGCATCGGGTTCTTCGCCCAACGCTCGGCCAACCTCTTCCTGGTGGGCGAGCCTTACTATGTGTTCGGGGAGCCGGGCGTCCGGACGTCGCATGGCAGTCCCTTCAATTACGACACGCACGTCCCCGTCATCTTCATGGGCCCCCGCATCAAGCCCGGCAATTACCACGCGAAGATCGCCGTAAACGACATTGCCCCCACGCTGGCGACAATCCTCGGCGTGGAATCCCCCAGCGGCTCCATCGGCCGCGTATTAACCGAACTCCTCCAATAGCCGTTGTGGGGCGGGCCCCCTGGCCCGCAGCCGGCCCCCCGGCCGGCTCCGCCCCCGTCGCGCGAGCTTCTAATTCGTCGTAGGGGCGCCGTCTTTTTGACGCAGTGGTCGCCGCGGTTCCCAGTCACACGTGCGGACGCTGAAATGTGTCCGCGCGTATCGGCGATTCGCTCTTCCCTGTGACGGACGTGCTAGTCTCAACTTCGATGACCTTTTCCGGTCTTGTTTCCTGGCTGGCCTGTCTCGCGGTTGCGATACCAGTCGCCTCCGCGCAGACGATCTCCATCGGCCGCCGTCAATTTGAAAGCCGCTGCGTGGCCTGCCACGGTGGGGATGCCAATGGCGGCGAGCATGGACCATCCATCGTGTCGCGCATCTGGGGCTATGATGACGCGGGACTGGCTAAGTTCATTCGTTCCGGCAATCCGGGAGCGGGTATGCCCGCCTTCACACTGCCCGACGCGCCCATGCACGAGCTGGTCCGGTTCCTGCGTACCTTGGAGCGGCCGGAGAGTGAGCCCAAGGTTCGGGGCAAGGTGCAAACCGTCAGCGGCGGTTCGCTCGAGGGTCTGATTCTGAATCAGAACATCGGCGAAATGCAGATGCTTACCGACGACAAACGCCTGCATGTGCTGCGCAAGTCCGGCGACCGCTACCGCCCGGTGGTTTCGGCCGCCGACTGGACGGGCTACAACGGAGACCCGCGTGGAAATCGATTCAGCAAGCTGACCGGCATCAATTCATCCAACGTCGGGCGTCTCGCCGCAAGCTGGATTTTTCCGATTCCCGATGCTTCCAACCTGCAAGTGACTCCGGTGGTGGTGCAAGGCGTGATGTATGTCACCAGCGCGAATGAGTGCTGGGCGCTGGACGCAGGCTCTGGCGCGCCCATCTGGCATTACCAGCGGCGCCGGACCAAAGGAATCGGCGGAACCGCTGCGGGCGGCGTGAATCGAGGCGTCACCGTCGCCGGCGATCGCGTATTCATGGTGACCGACAACGCGCATTTGATCGCTCTGCAGCGCACCAGCGGCGAGCTTCTGTGGGACATCGTGATGGCGGACTGGCATCAAAATTACTACGCTACCGCCGCCCCGCTCATCGCAGGAGACCTGGTGCTGTCCGGAATCGCGGGCGGCGATGAAGGCGTGCGCGGATTCGTATCGG
>JALYHQ010000104.1 GCA_030776455.1 Acidobacteriota bacterium
GCTGAGATTCTTGCCGCCCTTCACCACTTTGGTGACGCGGTTGATGGAGACCACCTGTTCCTTCAGGTTCAGGCTGTTGGCCTCAATGCGTTTCGGTTTGGTCATTGCCGGCATGCGCTAAAACTCCAATCCTGCCGCGCGGGCGGCGTCGGCCAGGGCCTTAATGCGGCCGTGGTAGAGATATCCGCCGCGGTCGAAAACTACTTTGGTGATGCCTTTTTCCTTGGCGCGCTCGGCGATGATGCGGCCAAGCTCTTTAGCGCCGGCGACATTGCCGCCGTTTCCCACACTGGACTTCTTGCTGGTGGAAGCAGCCGACACTAGCGTATGTCCCTTGCGGTCATCAATCACCTGGGCATAAATATGATTCACACTGCGGTACACCGCCAGCCGGGGCCGCTCTTCGCTACCGCGCACGCGGCTCCGAATGCGGGTGTGAATGCGCAGCCGGACGTCATTCCTCGAATGCTTAGCCATTACTTTGCTCCACTCGCGCCGGTCTTACCGACCTTCTTGCGCAGTTGTTCGCCGGTATAGCGGACGCCCTTGTTCTTGTACGGATCGGGCGGACGCAGGGCCCGGATATTGGCCGCCACCTGACCCACCATCTGCTTGTCATAGCCGGTGAGCACCAGATGGGTCTGTTTGTCGATCTTGAGGTCCACTCCCTCCGGCAGCAGCACCTCAATGGGATGCGAATATCCCAGTGTAAACGTTGCGACCTTCCCCTTCACGTCGGCGCGGTAGCCGACGCCGGTAATATCCAGCTCGCGGGTGAATCCCGTTGACACGCCCTCGACGGCCGAGGCTAGCAGCGCCCGGGTAAGACCGTGCAGCGCGGCAAACTGATCGCTATCGCGGGAAAGATCCAGCGTATTGTCGTTCTGATGTACCCGGACGCCGTTCGGCAGCGGCACGCTCAGCTTGCCTTTGGGACCCTGAACTTCCAGCCGGTCGCCGATCTCGATCTTGACGCCCTTGGGCACCGGGATAGGTTTTTTTCCAACTCTGGACATAATGCTCTCCTATGCTTCAGCTCTTACCAGAGCTGGCACAGAACCTCCCCGCCGACATTCTCTTTGCGCGCGCTGGAGCCCGTCATCACGCCGCGCGGCGTGGTGAGGATGTTGATACCCAGCCCGCCCAGAACCCGCGGCACTTCCTTGCTGGCCACATACACGCGGCAGCCGGGCCGGGACACGCGCTCGATGCGCGAGATCACCGGAACGTTGCCGGGCGTGTACTTGAGGTAGATGCGGATACTGCGCCGCGCCCCCTCCTCCGCCAGCTTGTAGTTCATGATGTAGCCTTCTTCTTTAAGAATGCGCGCGATATCCATCTTCAGCCGGGACGCAGGCACGTCCACCTTGGGGTGGCGCGCGCTCATCGCATTGCGAATGCGCGTCAGCATATCGGCGATTGGATCGGATGTGGTCATGCTTCGAACCCCCGTAATCCTTCCATTACCAGCTCGCCTTGATCACGCCTGGGATTTCCCCGGCGAGAGCGAGATTCCGGAAACATATCCGGCACAAACGGAATTTGCTTAAAAAGCCGCGCGGCCGTCCGCAGCGAAAGCAGCGGTTGCGGTGCCGGCAGGCGAACTTCGCGGTCTTATTGGCCTGTTCCTTGAACAGCCTCTCATCTCTTGCGATCTTTGCGGTAGTGGCCATGAAAATTCTCTCGGACTCCTATTGCCGGAACGGCATGCCCATGTGCTTCAGCAGCGCCATGCCTTCAGCGTCGTTGCGGGCGCTGGTGGTTATCGAAATATTCATTCCCTTGGTCTTGTCCACTTTGTTGTAGTCGATCTCGGGAAAAATCAGCTGGTCGCGAATGCCCAGCGTGTAGTTGCCGCGTCCATCGAAGCTTTTGCTCGAAACGCCGCGGAAATCGCGCACGCGGGGCAGCGCCACGTTCATCAGACGGTCCAGGAATTCGTACATGCGGTCGCCCCGCAGCGTCACCATGCAGCCGATCGCCATGCCCTCGCGAAGCTTGAACTGGGCGATGGACTTCTTGGCCTTGGTGATGATTGGCTTTTGGCCGGCGATCTGGCCCAGCTCATTTACCGCGCCATCCATCAACTTGCCGTTCTGCGTGGCCTCACCCAGGCCGATGTTCACCGATACCTTCTGCACTTTCGGCACGGCCATCACGTTGCTGTAGCCGAACTCCTTGGTGAGAGCGGGAATCACGTTGGTGTTGTAATGCGTTCTCAGCCGCGCCACCGTGCTTCCGGTACTCCGCGGATTCTCGCTTCCGGCAGCCGGCGTTTCCGTTTTCTTTGCCATAATTCTAAGTCCTTACTTTTTGTCCAGCGGCTCGCCGGTTTTGCGCGCCACTCGCACCCGGTGGGCCGAAGCGCCCGAACCTTCCAGGCGATACCCCACGCGCGTCCCCACGCCGCCCGACGTGAGCACCATGACGTTGGATGAACTGATGGGGCTCTCGCGCTCGGCGATGCCGCCCTTGATTTGCTTGGACGGATTCGGCTTGGTGTGCCGTTTGATCATGGAAACGCCTTCGATCAACACCTTCCCGGTCTTGCGGTTCACCGAGATCACGCGCCCGGTTTTGCCCTTGTCGCTACCGGCGATCACCTTCACCTGGTCGTCCTTCTTGATCTTGATCTTGTCCGGCGCTGGCGCCGTGAATTTCTTGCCCGGCATGCTTCTAGATGACCTCCGGCGCGAGAGAAACAATCTTCATGAAGCGCTTTTCGCGCAGCTCGCGAGCCACCGGACCGAATACGCGCGTCCCTACCGGCTCACCCACTTCATTGATCAGCACGGCCGCGTTGGAATCGAACCGGATATACGTCCCGTCGCTGCGGCGGACTTCTTTGCGCATCCGCACGATGACGCAGCGCACCACTTTGCCCTTCTTAATGGCCGATTCCGGAGTGGCTTCCTTCACGCTGGCGGTAACTACGTCGCCGAGTCCGGCGCGCAATCCCAGGTCGCCGCCGCGCGGCAGAATACACATCAGCTTCCGTGCGCCGCTGTTATCGGCCACGTCCAGCCACGTTCGCATTCCGATCATGACTTTTTCCTCTTCGCCGCGCCCTTGCGGCCGCCGCTCGACTTGGCGCCCAGCGACTTCGAGCCGGAGGTTTGCTGGATGCTGTCCAGATCCACCGCCGCGGGCTCCACCGCCACTTGCACGGCTTTGCGAATTACCTCGCCCAGCTGCCAGCGCTTCAGATGGCTCATGGGGCGGCATTCGATGATGCGCACCACGTCCCCCACCTTCGCGGTCTGCTGCTCGTCGTGAGCGTAGAATTTGTTCCGCTTGTTGATAATTCGCTTGTAAATCGGGTGCGGCACGCGGCGCGTTACTTCCACCACGATGGTCTTCTGCATCCGGGCCGACACCACCTGCCCAACCTTTTCATTCTTGTGTCCGGAAGGAGTTCCGGTAGTTTGTTCGGCCATGGCTTACTTGCCTTTCTTCTTGGACGCCGCTTTGGCTTTGGCGCTCTTAGCGGCGGCTGCCGGCTTAGATGGTTTGGCTGCCGCTTTGGCCGGTTTCGCGGCCTTCTTGGGAGCCGGCTTGGCCTTTCGGGCTACAGCCTTGGGTTCCGGCTTGGATTTCTTTTTCTTGCTTTCGGGCTCTGGAGCCGAATCGGGATGCAGCTCGCGGTCGCGCAGAATGGTGAGCATGCGCGCCCGGTCTTTTCTCAGAACCCGCAGCTTCTTCATGCCGTCGGTCTGTCCCATTGACAATTGAAACCGCAGCCGGAACATCTGCGCGCGCGCGTCTTGCTCCTGCCGGCCCAGCTCGGTATTGTCCAACTCGCGTATTTTGTCTGCTTTCATTGCCTGCGCTCCGCCGCTGTCGACTCGCGGTAAACCACCTTGGTCGGAATTGACAGTTTCTGGGCCGCCAGCCGCATGGCTTCCGCGGCCACTTCACGGCCTACGCCTTCCATCTCAAAAAGGATCTTGCCCGGACGGATCACCGCCACCCATTGCTCGGGCGCGCCCTTGCCTTTTCCCATACGGGTTTCAGCGGGCTTCTTGGTGATCGGCTTATCCGGAAACAACCGAATCCATACTTTTCCACCGCGCTTGATAAAGCGCGTCATGGCGATACGGGCGGCTTCAATCTGGCGGTCCGTGATCCAGCCGCATTCCATCGCCTTCAGGCCATAATCGCCGAAAGCGAGCGAAGAGCCGCGCCATGCCTTTCCGGTCATGCGCCCGCGCTGCTGTTTCCTGTATTTGACTTTTTTGGGCATCAACATGGCTTAGGATTCTCCAGTTGCTATTGGTTCTCGCTCGGTTTGTCTGCGTCCGGCTTATTCTCAACCGGAGCTTTCTCGGCTGCTGGCTCGGGAACCACCGGCGGCGCGGTTTCGGCCGCCGGCGCGGCGTCGGGTACCACCGGCGCTGCCACCGGAGGAGCCACCGCGGCTTCCGGCTTCAATTCCTGCTTCCAGGACGGCTGCTGCTGGGGCGGTGTCAGCGGCGGCAGAATCGGCGTGGTGGACTGCTCAGCGGAGCCCGAAGACTGTGCGGGCGGAGCGGCCGCGGATGCCGGAGGCGGCGTACGGCGCTCTCCCCGGTCACGGTCCCGGTCGCGGTCCCGGCGATCTCCCCGCGGCGCCATGCGCCGGGGCTCGGGTTCATTGCGCAGCGAAGTGCGGTGCGCGCCCGCATCCAGAATCTCGCCCTTGTAAGTCCAGCACTTCACCCCAATCACGCCGAAAGTGGTGTAGGCCTGCGCGAATCCGTAATCCAGATCGGCGCGCAGCGTGTGCAGCGGCAGTTGCCCTTGCAGATACCATTCGCTGCGGGCGATTTCGGCGCCGTTCAGCCGTCCCGATACTCGAACTTTGATGCCCTTGCAGCCGAAACGCAGCGCCGAATCGACGGCCTTGCGCATCGCGCGCCGGAACGCCACGCGCTTTTCCAGCTGCAGCGCAATGGATTCGGCCACCAACTGGGCGTCAAGTTCGGGCTTGTGCACTTCTTGAATGTCGATGAAAACTTCGCGGTTCGTCTTCTTGGCCAGATCCACCTTCAGCTTCTC
Source organism: Acidobacteriota bacterium (assembly GCA_030776455.1). Classification (GTDB taxonomy): domain Bacteria; phylum Acidobacteriota; class Terriglobia; order Bryobacterales; family Bryobacteraceae; genus JALYHQ01. The sequence goes on from JALYHQ010000104.1 coordinate 5,038, forward strand.
GATCTCGGCGCCCTTGCGTCCGATGATGATGCCCGGCCGCGAGGTGCGAATGGTGACCCGCAGCTTGTTGCCCGGCCGGTCCACTTCAATCGAGCTGACGCCGGCCGCCTTCAGCCGCTCCCGCAGCGAATCCTTCAGATCCAGATCTTCCTTCAGCAGGCGCGCGTAGTCCTGTTTGGCGAACCAGCGCGACCGCCAGGTCTTGGTGACGCCCAGCCGGAAACCGTATGGATGTACTTTCTGTCCCACTATGCCTTCTCCTGATTGCGGTCGCCCACCTTCACCACGATGTGGGACATCCTGCGCTGGTAGCGGTACGCGCGCCCCATCGGCGCCGGACGGATGCGCTTCATGCGCGGTCCTTCATTCACGTACGCCTCGGTTACGAACAACTGATCCACGTCGACGTCGTTGAAACGGTTCTCGGCGTTCGCGATGGCACTGCGCAGCACTTTTTCCACTACCGGCGCCATGCGCTTGTTGGTCTGTTTCAAGATGGTGATGGCCTCGCCCGCGCGCTGCCCGCGAATCTGGTCAATCACCAGCCGCGCCTTTTGCGCCGAGGTCCGAACGTATCGTGCTTCTGCCCGTGCTTCCATTTCGATTCCTCGTTTATGCCGGCTTCGCGGCCTTGTCCGCCGACGACTTGGCTTGATGCCCCTTGAACGTCCGGGTGGGCGAAAACTCGCCCAGCTTGTGCCCCACCATGTTCTCAGTGATGTACACCGGGATGAACTTCTTGCCGTTATGCACGGCCACCGTGTGCCCGATGAATTCCGGCAGAATGGTGGAGCGCCGCGACCAGGTCCGCAACACCTTCTTCTCGTTCTTCTCGTTCATGGCGGCCAGCTTCACCGTCAAATGGTCATCGGTGAAAGGGCCTTTTTTTAGAGATCTACCCATCGTTTCCGCCCTATCTCTTCTTCGCCTTGCGGCTCACAATATGCTTGTCCGTGCGCTTGTTGTTGCGCGTTTTGAATCCACGCGTCGGCTGGCCCCAGGGGGTCACCGGATGGCGTCCGCCGGAAGTCTTGCCTTCGCCGCCGCCATGCGGATGGTCCACCGGATTCATGGATACGCCGCGATTGTGCGGGCGGCGTCCCAGCCAGCGCGTTTTGCCGGCCTTCCCGTGGCTCTCATTCTCATGCTCGACGTTGCCCACCTGTCCGATAGTGGCCATGCAATCGATGGCTACCCGCCGGACTTCACCCGAGGGCAGCTTCAACAAGGCGATTCCGCCTTCTTTCGAAATCAACTGGCATTGCGCGCCCGCCGACCGCGCCATCTGCGCGCCTTTGCCCGGCTTCAACTCCACGTTGTGAACCACTGTACCGGCTGGAATATTCTTCAGCGGCAGCGCGTTGCCCACCAGGATGTCGGCTTCCGGACCCGAGCTCACCGTGCGCCCTACTTCGAGGCCCGCCGGGGCCACGATATAGCGCTTTTCGCCATCCACATAGTTCAGCAGCGCGATGCGCGCCGAGCGGTTGGGATCGTACTCGATGGACGCCACGCGCGCCGGCACGCCAGTCTTGTCGCGCTTGAAATCGATATCGCGATAGGCACGCTTGGCCCCGCCCCCGCGGAACCGGATGGAGATCAGACCCAGACTGTTACGGCCGCCGGAACGCTTCTTGCCTGCCACCAGCGACTTTTCGGGAGTCTGTTTGGTGATCTCCTCGCGGGTCACCAGCGTGGTGAAACGCCGCGTGGGCGTGGTTGGACTAAATTTCTTCATCCCCATACTTAGATCTCCGCGTACTCCGGCATCTTTTCGCCGGCCTTCAGCTTCACGTAAGCCTTCTTCCAGTCCGAACGGTAGCCCGAGAACCGGCCGCGCCGCCGCAGCTTGCCTGCCTGGTTCGAGGTGCGAACAGTTTCCACCTTCACCTTGAACAAATGCTCCACCGCCGCTTTCACCAGAACCTTGTTGGCCTCCAGCGCTACTTCAAAGCACAGCGTCCGCTCGGCTTCCTTCTTCGCGACGCCCTTCTCGGTAACGATGGGCCGCTTGATCACTTCGTAAATCGTCATTTCGCCAGCGCCTCCGACAGTTTGCGCGCGGCCGCCTCAGATAACAGCACATGCGCGTGAGCCAGCAGATCGTAAACCGTTACGTCGTGGCTCTGGCACAGCTTCACGCCCGCCAGATTGCGCGCGCCCAATTCCAGATTGCGATTTTCGCCTGCATCCACCAGCAGCACGGTCTTGGCGGCTTCCAGCGTAGTGAGCGCTGCGCGCACCGCCTTGCTCTTGTGGTCGTCCAGCCCGAATGCCTGCACCACTCTCAGCTCCCCGTCGCGCAGCTTCGCTGAAAGCGCCGAACGCAGCGCGCCCAGCATCATCTTGCGCGGCAGTTTGTAGCTGTAATCGCGGGGTTGCGGTCCGTGAGTGGTGCCGCCATGACGCCACAGCGGCGACCGGATTGAGCCCATGCGAGCCCGCCCCGTGCCCTTCTGCTTCCACAGCTTCTTGCCCGAGCCCGATACTTCGTGCCGGGTCTTGGTCTTGGCGTTTCCACCGCGGCGTCCCGCCTGATAGTGGCGTACCGCTTCATAGATCAGGTTCTCGTTCACCGGCGCGCCGAAAACTTCGTCGGCCAGATCCACCGAACCCACTACCTGATTTTTTAAGTCGAAAATGTCTACGCTGGGCATGGTTATCTCTTGGACCTCCGCACCATCACGTAGGACCCGTTCGGTCCGGGCACGGCGCCCTTCACCATCAGCACGTTGTCCTCGGCATCCACTCCCACTACTTCCAGGTTGCGGACCGTGACGCGCTGCGTCCCCATGTGGCCGGCCATGCGCATCCCCGGAAAAACGCGGGAAGGGAAACTGGAGGCTCCGATAGATCCGGGAGCGCGGTGATGCATGGATCCGTGGCTGGCATCGCCGCCGCGGAAATGGTGCCGCTTTACTAGGCCCGCGAATCCGCGGCCCTTGCTCACCCCGGTGACGTCCACCTTGTCGGCGAGCTTGAACTGATCCACCAGCACGCGGTCGCCTTGCTTCAGATCGCCATCGCCCGCTTCCATGCGAAACTCCCGCAGGAACTTCACGCCTTCGGCTCCGGCTTTCTTCAAATGTCCCGCCGAGGGCTTATTCGTGTGCGACGCCTTGGCGAACTCCATCAATCCGAGCTGCACCGCATCATAGCCGTCAGTGGCCGGCGTCTTGCGCTGCACCACGACGCAAGGGCCCGTCTTGAGCAGAGTCACGGGCACTACCTGCCCGTCCGGGCGGAACACCTGCGTCATACCGATCTTCTTGCCTAAAATCCCTGGGCTCATAAACACCTCTGGGAATCGGATGACCCGCCGCCAGCCAAGCCCTGCCGCGGATCTCTCGGATTCTTATTTCCCTTTGCCAAACGCCTTGATCTCCACATCCACGCCAGCCGGCAGATCCAGCTTCATCAGCGCGTCCACCGTGTCCTGCGTGGGCTCCAGTATGTCCAGGAGCCGCTTGTGCGTCCGGATCTCAAACTGCTCTCGCGATTTCTTGTCTACGTGCGGCGACCGCAGTACCGTATAGCGGTTCTTGATGGTCGGCAGCGGGATCGGTCCCGCCACTTGGGCCCCGGTCCGTTTGGCCGTATCGACGATCTCAGTCGTCGACTGGTCCAGAATGCGGTGGTCGTAGGCCTTCAGGCGGATGCGAATGCGTTCTCTAAGACTCATTTGGCTGCCTATTTCAAGATCTCGGTGACGGTTCCGGCGCCTACCGTGCGGCCGCCTTCGCGAATCGCGAAACGCAGCCCCTTGTCCATCGCCACCGGCGTGATCAGCTCCACTTCCAGACTCACGTTGTCGCC
>JALYHQ010000105.1 GCA_030776455.1 Acidobacteriota bacterium
GCCGCTAGATCGGCAGCCGAACACATGTCGCTAACCGCCACCCAGGGTTGCTCGAGTGCTTCCAGGCGCTACGGTGACAGGGGTCCGACAAGGGAGAGCCCTGCTCTTCAATTCCATTTTATCAGGAGGGTGGTAACAGGAGGACTTTCGGAGAGGGAGATGGTGGCGGCAAGTTGAAGCAGGGAAGGGAGATAGAGGTTATTTTTGGGGCTGTGACCGTCTTTTTCGAACTTACAAACTTTCCTACCGCCGCGGCATGAGTTGACAATTTCGTGGGGCACTCGTCTTTGGAACATGCTGACAAGAGACCACAGGGTCAAAAGTCCGTGGCTGGGTTGAAGAGTTTTGTCGGGAAGGTTGCGGCCACGGCCGGTGGCTGGAGCGAAGGGTTAGTGCGGCCGGCCTGGTTAGGATCGAAGACGACGAAACCGAAGCCGGGCGAGCCCTTGGGCAGCGAGAAATCGTCGGCCGGATAGGCCGGATTATTGAATCCTGGGTTTTGTACGGCGCTTTGGACGTCCTCGCCACGGGCCTGCCAACCCGTGAATGTGTAATAGGTCCACGTACCTTTGTTCCCGCAGATATTCGCAGGGCCCTGGCTTTGCTGGACGTGAAATGCCTTGGCATCGGTCGCGAAAGCGCCGTCGGTGCGCCAGAAAACGTTGCTGGACCATATTTCGTAACTTGTATACGCCTCGCCCGCGTAGGTGCAGCCGCCCTGCACAAAAAAGGAATCCGCGGCAGCTCGGTCGAAGTAAAAAATGTTACTGGAGGCCGTGAAGAACATAGGAAGGGGCGGGTTGGTTCCGAAGGAATAGGGGTCGTAGGCGTTTAGCATCGACTGGCGTGCAAAAGCGAGGATGTTGTTTTTCACGGTGCTCGACTGGCCAGGGCCGGCCCTCGGACCGGAAAAGCTGATGGCACTGCCCGAGACGCGGTAAACCAGATTGTTTTCCATGTCGACCCGACCGCTGAAGTCGTCCGCGTAAAGGCCGTCGCCGCCGTATCCGTCGGAGTCCATCACGGAAGCGTCATTCACATCGTGAACTTTGTTGTTCAGCATCCTGTTGCCTGTCCCGGATTGCGGCGGCGAAGGCGTGCCCACGCCGAAATAAATAGATCCGGAATCGTTCATGATGCCCTGAAAGATATCGTGGACGTGATTAAAGGAGACCACGTTGTTGTTGGTGAACGGCGGATTCACATCGGAGTTCGCGCAGTAACAAACCTTGATGGCGCCTTTATATCCGTCATAAACCTCGTTGTGGGTGTAAAGGTTATCGTGGCCTTGCCCCTGATCGATGCCTTTGGAACTGGCGTAAACACGGCCGTAGCCCTCCACCACCGTGTTCTGAACTGTGTGGAATTGAGGAACGTTTGCATTGGTATCGGTGGCGTTGCCCGCGACGCCAATACGAATGCCCCCCGCAGCGAGATCGTAGAATGCGCTGTTTTGAATCACGTTGTTCGCCGAAACGCCCGCAGTGTTATAGGCCACGCACCACTTCGGCGAGCTGTGGTCGATACAGGAGATGAATTCGAGCCCCGTGCCGGATGTTTGCGCCACCGTTACCGAATCGATGGTAATGTGTTGCGAGTTCTGGAAAGAGATGCCGCTGATGATGGCGGAAGCCCCGTTGTACCCAGTCGCGGGAATAGTGTAGTTATCGTGCTCGAAGGTGAGTCCGCTAAAGCCGACGTATTGCAATCCGGACGCTACCAGCAACTGGGTCAGTTGCGGCGCGATCACGGTATCGGAGTTGGGATTCTCACCCGGATTGGCAAGGTAAGTGAGCGTCCACGGCGTGGATGAGCGGTCGAGAAACCATTGGCCAGGCAAAGTAAGCGAGTCTTCGACGTTCTCGATCAGATAGCGATGATTGGGGATGAAGCCATGGGATGTCAGGTGGTCGGCCTCGGTAGCGGTGGCTCCCGTCAGATAGGCAATGTGATTGGCTGAGTCCACGCAGCTAAGGCGCAATTTCGAAACAGAATACTGCTCGAAGTTCACGAGTTCGATATCGCCCGCGATGCTCGCGTTCCCGGCCGGCTGATTGCAGCGATTACCCGCGGCCGGCGCGAGGTTCTTCCAGGAAGCGCTGATCGGGTCCGTCGGCGCGTATTGAAAGCGGTCGAAGCATTCCCAGCCGCTGCCCGTGAAATACTCGCTGCAGTTGGCGTCGGGCGGATCGGCGGGTGGAGGAGCGCCCTGAATGTACACCGGGCCGACATAGCGCATGTAAATTCCCAGCGCACCGCCGAGGCGCGGACGCAGCCGGCGCGCACCGTTGTAGAAAAGATTCTCGAAATATTGCGTGGAAGCAGGAAGCGTGGCCTTCCATATGTTCCCGCCTGTTTTGGTCCAGTTCTGGATCCTCACGCCGCCACTGAATACAGGATTTTCTCCGGGGTAGTTTTCGTAGGTGATGGCCAGCGTGGGCGAACCCGAATCGGCGGCGGTCATCATCTCGGTCGCAGGCAAGTAGTAAGTCCCGCCGCGAAATTGAACATGGATCTGAGTCAGCCCGGCCTTATTCAGCGCGGCGACGGTGGCGCGCGCATGCTCGAGCGTCGCAAAAGGACCGTCTGTCCCGGCCGAGTTGGGCGCCGCCAGCGTACCGCTCCACGAATCTTTTCCCGAAGGCGCGACATAAAAGGTCACCGACTTAGTCGGTGTGGTTCCCGTCAAGGTAAGAAGCGCGCCGGTTTGCGTCTGCATGTTTTGATAGGTCGCAATGATGGGTTCATCGCCGCCAGGAGCGTTGTTCGGGATCGTGACGTTAAACTGAAAGAGTCCGGGCGAGATGAGTCCAGCGAAGCCGACCGTCGCGGTCACGCCGCCGATGGTCACTGATGGGAGCGGCGTCAGCGTCCCCGACTGCATCGATGAGCCGCTGACAATGGGTACGCTTGTCGGACCGAAACCGTTAGCGAACAGAATCACGGTTTCGCCCGGTTGCGCGGGCCTGAATGGATAGCCGGGAACGGAAAAACTGGCCGGTCCCACCAGGGATCCGTCGAGGTGAACAGCAACAAGGCGCTGGCCGTCGCTCAGCACGAAAAAGGACGGCGAGATCGCCCCAGCCGATGCCGTCGCGGAAGCCATCACGCCGTTGTTCGTTACAACGATTTGAGGCGCGGCGGGCATCTCGTCCGGCGGAGTAAGGATGTTGATCTGCGACGGACTGATGTAATAAACATAGGCGGCCTTGCCGTTGACGGTGACACTCACGCCATCCAGACTCGTAGGCATCTGTTCTTTGATGAAATCAGAACTTTGCCAGGTCCGGGAGTTATTGGGTGGTGCGAGATTGGCGCCTTTGATTTCCACCCAGGTGTTGGGCGCGATGAGTGAAGATTCGCCTTCCGCGTTCGCGACTACTGAAATGGACGGAGAGGTCGCCCATGTCGCCTGCGCAACAAACACCGCGATTGGGGCGCTGAGAAATAAACGACAATTCATACCTTGATATCAGTCTACAGGAACTTCAATCCATGCTTAAATCCGGCTTAAGCAGGCGATTGCCGTTCCTTAATAGATTAGCGACGCTCGCAGCGGTTCTTGATCACATACAGGATGTTTTCCTGCACATCCCGCATGACGGCATCCGACCAGAAGCTGGCGTAGAGGTTGAAGGTAGTGGAGAGCCGGTGGCGGCTGGTAAGGTGCAGCGTCACTCGCCCCGGTCCAGCGGATTCGATGCGATACTCGCCTTCGAGCACGTCGAAGTACGGTCCCCCGACGGTGACATGGTCGTCCAGCGCGGTGGGTGGAATGGTGGCCGGGTCGGCATGAATGCTGAAGATCAGCCGCTGCTGTGGTTCCCATACACGCACGGTCTCGATGAATACCACTCCGCGCGCGAAACTCGCATGGCGCACTCCGCCGGCCGACTCTTGCGATAGAGTCGCTTCGATGGGAGCGGGAAAACCGATGGCCTGGCTCCAGGAGAACTTCTGCTCCTCGCGAGCAATCGGCGGCACGCGCTTGATGTTGTTCCAGACTGTCTCCGGGCTGGCGGCGATCTCAATTTCCGTGTGAACCGCGCGAATTTCCAGCGGAGACGCGAGCCGCTTCTCAATCGGGCCAGTCATAAACGGCAGCGCGACGCAGCACAACATCACGGCGGTTCGGCTTCGTCCCGTTTTTCTCGCGATCAGAGCGCCCAGCAGGCCACCCAGGCTGGAACAAATCAGCGCGGCGGGAAGCATAAGCACCACACAGATGATTCCCTCCCAGAACAACAGTAATGCCGCGCCCATGGCCGCCGCCGCGGGCGCCCACGGAAGCAGCAGCCAGATTCTGGGGCCTCGCCGCCCCCCGCGTTCCGCCACCATTACGCAGATCAGCCCCAGACAGAACGGAACCAGGGAAATAAAGCTGAGGGACATCACCGAGACCCAGCTTTGGGCAAACTTGAACGAGAACGACAGCCGCATGAACAGGCCGTATAGCAATCCAACCGCAACCGCGAGCCAGACCGCGTTCTTGCGAGCCACCTGCGCCAGGGCGTCAGGCAAGGAAAGCCCGAATATGCCGGTTCACCTCGTCCGGCTTCTCATGCACCACCCAGTGCGTGCCTTCCGGGATGCGCCGGATGGTCAAATCGGGAACGAACTGATCCAGCCCGTCGAGATTGCCGGGGAGCAGGGCCGTATCCTTCTCGCCCCAGATCACCAGCGTGGGCACTTTGACCATCAGCCGCGCGGGATCGATCGCCATGCGGTTTTCGGTGGACTCGCCGGGCGCGGGTGGACCCGCCTTCATGGCTCGATAGTAATTCAGCCCGCCCGTGAGCGCCCCGGGCTGCGACCACGCCTTGATGTAAGCTTGCTTGTCCTCGTTGGTGAAAGCGCCCCCGCCCATCACCGCTTTCACCAGCGCGGAGCAGTTGTTCGCCGACAGGTGCGCTTCCGCCTGATCTCCGCGAAAGAAAAGCATGTACTCGCTGGCCTTTCGTTGCGCGGGATTGTCGCGCAGCTCGCGCGCAAATACGCCCGCGTGCGGAGCGTTGACGATGATCAGCTTTTCCAGGCACTCGGGATGCGTCATGGCGAATGCCCAGGCCACCGCGCCGCCCCAGTCATGCGCCACCAGCACAAACTTCTTCGATCCCAGATGTTCCGCCAGCGCGCGGATGTCCTCCACCAGGATTCCCATCTGATATTGATCCAGTCCCTCGGGCTTGGAGGAAAGATTGTAGCCGCGCATGTCGGGCGCCACCGCGAGATGGTCCTTGCCGAACTCGGCCAGCTGGTTCTTCCAGGCGTACCAGAATTCGGGAAACCCGTGGAGGAACAGAATCAGCGGACCGCTGCCCGAGCGGACATAATGCAACCGTACACCGTTTACCTCGGCGTAGTGGTGCTCGAGCATCGCCGTTATGGATTCACCGGGGGAGTCTCGATTCCGCCGACCGGGACGTTCTTGGCATGGCGCCACAAACGCTCCAGGTCGTAATAGGTGCGTGCCTTCTCCGAAAAGACATGGATCAAGTAGTCTCCGTAGTCGGCCAGAACCCAATCGGCGTTCTTGAAGCCTTCCACGCTGACCGGATACTCCCCGCGGGCGCTCAACTGGAGACCGATCTCCTCGCTGATGGCTTGAATCTGGCGGGGATTGCCACCCGTGCAAATCACGAAGAAATCGGCGAAAGACGTCACTTCGCGCAGATCCAGCACGCGAATATCGTCCGCTTTCTTTGCTTCGGCCGCGCGTACCGCGGTGAGCCAGGGAGGATCGTCAGGGAGTGGAACGGGGGACGTACGAATGGCTGTGCTGCTGTGCTGTCTAATGGGCGGAATCTCTCCTATTCTTATGGTACACTGGGAGATAGCGAAATGCGACACTTGTGGGCCATCTTTTTCTTAATTGGCACCCTGGCAGTCGTAGCGCAAGCCCCGTTCCCCAAGCCTCAACCAGCTGAAAGCAAGCAAGTTGCTCTTGCAAAACTGGAGTTGCAGCGAATCTCGGCTTTAGTGGACGCCGGTGCCCTGCCCCGGGTCCGCCTGGAGCAGGCCAAGAATGACGTCGCCGACGCCGAAGATGACGCTATCCTCGAGAAAAGCCTGTACGGCGAGTTCCGGGTCCAGGATGTCACCGAACAAATGGCCGATGACATGGTGGCCGCCGCGATGCGCCGCGTGGACCGCCAGAAAGCCCGCTACGATCAAGCCAAGAAGCTGGTGGATGACGGGATTTCAGCCCAGTCCAGTCTGGCTACAGTCAAAGAGGATCTGGATTTACGCGAGATGAACCTCAAGCTGGCCCGGTCCCGCGCCAAGTTGATCGGCGAGCTGGCTTCCATCGCCCGTTATGAGCAAGCCATGCAGTCGGTGCAAAGCGCCACGCATGTGGATCCGTATCGCGATAACGTCAGCAAGGGCATGGAGCATTACGAAGGCAACGGCGTTTTCGTCGAATCGCGCGACTTGAAGCCTTTGGAGATCGCATTCACCAAGAAGTTTGAGAGGGCGCTTCCCATCAGCGCCGACGGCGAGACCGCCTTGCACCGTTCCATGGGATTCGATCACACCGGCCGGGTGGACGTGGCGGTGGATCCTCGCGATCAGCAGGGCATCTGGCTGCGCCGCTATTTGAAATCGAAGCTGATTCCGTACTACGCTTTCACGCGCGCCATACGCGGTAAAGCCACCGCCGCGCACATCCATATCGGCCCCGGAAGTACGCGCTTGCACAGCGCCGACTAGGGCCGATGTTATCCGCTCCGCGCCCCTTCCTCACCGCCCAGCAAATCCGCACGCGCGTGGAAGAAATGGGGGTGCAGATCAGCGCCGATTACCCGGATGGCCCCATCTATCTCATCGCGATCCTGAAGGGCGCTTTCATCTTCATGGCCGATCTGGCGCGGGCGATCAAGACTCCAACGCGCATCGAGTTCATAGGTATTTCCAGTTACGGCCGCGGCAAGACCAGCTCCGGCGAAGTAAAGGTCACGAAGGATCTGGACGTCTCCATCGAAGGCCATCATGTGCTGATAGTGGAAGACATCATCGATAGCGGCGTCACACTCACCTATCTGATCAACCTGCTCAAGCAGCGCAAGCCCAAGTCCATCCGTATCGCCACCCTGCTCGACAAGCCAGACCGGCGTCTGCGCCCGGTGGACGTATCCTACGTAGGATTCCAGATTCCCGATGAGTTCGTGGTCGGGTACGGGTTGGATTTCGACGAGGACTACCGCAATCTCGGCGACATTTGCATCCTGGTAGCGCAGTAGGACAGGGCCATGCCCTGTTTGTTGAAATGGGCCGGCAAGCGCTCTTGAGGAAAGCAATTGGCCCAGCGTGTGGGGCAGGCGGTTCGCCTGCCAGAGGCCGATTGCTAATCGGCCGCAGGATGCTATCCTGCCCCACACGGGGGACCGCTTCCTTTGGGCGCGGCTCTGAAGAAGGCGCTCTGAGGTTAGAGCTTTGGTTTTGGCGGCGGCAGGTCTCGGGCCTGGCACAATGATTCGAATCCCTTCACTCCATGATGGCCGTCGCAAAAGGGCTTGTTTTCCGAAAACCCACAGCGGCACAGCGAGATTACCGTGCGTCCTGCTAGCCCGAACTCCTTCCCCTCCGCGTCGTAAATATTGAAATCTCCCTCAATCCGGATCGGTCCGTTATTGATCACCGTCACTTTAGTGGCTGCCATAAGCCTGCATGGTAGCAGAGTTATAATCGAACCCAAATGCGGTACGCGCTGTTGGGTCTTTGCAGCCTGCTGTGTCTTGGCCAAGAGCTCGCACCCGACGTGCTCCTGCTGGCCCACATCAAAGTCAAAATGGCGGCCAATCTGGAGCGCCTTCCAAACTACACCTGCACCCAGACCATTGAACGCTCCATCCGGCGCGCGCCCACCCGGCGTTTCGAGATGCTCGACACCGTACGTCTCGAAGTGGCTTTGGTGGAAGGCAAGGAAATGTTCGGCTGGCCGGGAGCGAAGCGCATCGACGAAACCGACATTACCAAATTGGTCGCCGGCACCATCGGCAATGGCGACTTTGCGCTAATGGTCCACAACTTGTTCCTTACGAACTCGGCGAATTTCACGTACGCCGGCGCAACGAATCTGTATGGCCGCCGCGCCGCGCGCTTTGATTACGTTGTGCCGCTGATCGCCAGCGGTTACGGGCTGAGAGTCCCGCCGCGGGAGGCGATTGTCGGACATCACGGATCGATCTGGGCCGACCCCGAGAGCTTCGACCTGATTCGGATGCAAGTGTTCGCCGATGATATCCCCCCGTACCTCGGCCTGAGCGCGGCCGCGGACACCATGGACTATGCGCGCGTCGAAATCGCCGGTTCCAGCTTCCTGCTTCCGGCCGGCGCCTCCATGACCATGACGCAGTTGAGCGGCACGGAGAGCCGCAACGTGACCCGCTTTCACGCGTGCCGCCAGTTCACCGGCGAGTCCGTGCTGTCATTCGGCGGTCCGCCGCCCGCCTCTTCCGCGCCCGCGCCGGCGGCCGTGATAGAAGCGCAACTGCCCGACGAGTTCGCTACTGAAATCGGCCTCATGGATCCCATCGATTCGGCTACTACGGCCGTGGGCGACGCCGTGCAGGCCGTGCTTCGAAATCCTATCAAGCTGGATCGCAAGATCGTGGTGCCCAAAGGGGCCATTGTGTCAGGCCGCATCTCGCGATTAGAGCGCAAGGGCGATTTCTATTTCTTGACTATCGCCCTCGACTCCATTTATTTCGAAAAGGGCCACGCCGACCTTCGGAAGCGTGAAAACTGGGTCTCCTGGATATCGCCTCCGCACGATACGCGGCAGGCCGGAAGGACCCTTAGCATGGACATTGCCGCCGCTGGACCGGCACTGGCTCCCATCGTTCTCCGGACTTCGCGCTTGAAGTTCGATCGCTCCACCTGGCTAATGCTGCATAGCAGACTGGTAAAATCCGAGAGTAATGATTCAATTCGTCACTGAAACCGACCGGACGCTTTTCGACGACGCATTTCGGTTCGCGCAACACCAGGTGCGCCGGCTGGTTGAGAGCAATCCGGGATTCTATCCGATGTACACCATCGACGGCCACTGGAAGCACGAAGGCCCCTCCTGGACCCATTGGTGCGACGGTTTCCTGCCCGGCATGATGTGGATTTTCGACAAGCGCATTTCCCCCAACGGCGGCGACGATGGCTTCTGGCGCGAGCAGGCTATGCGCTACACTACGCCGCTGGAGGCGCGCAAACTTGACCGCGAGGTGCACGATCTCGGCTTCATCTTTCTCTCCACGTACTACCGCTGGTATCAGCTGACGCACGATCAAAAGCTGAAGGACGTTATCGTGGAAGCCGGCCGCACGCTGGCGCTCCGCTATCAGGAAAAAGGCCAGTATCTGCGCTCGTTTGCCGGGGAAGACTCGCTGTTCATCGACATTATGATGAACGTGGGCATCATCTTCTATGCCGCGAGAGAGACCGGCGACCGACGCCTCCGGGAAATCGCCGTGCGACACGCGCTCACCACCCGCCGCGTGCTGGTGCGCGGCGACGGATCCACGGCGCATGAAGGCATATTCGATCTGGAGACCGGCGAATTTTTGCGCCAGACCACCCAGCAGGGCTATCGTGGCGATTCCTGCTGGTCACGCGGGCTTGCCTGGGCGCTGTACGGTTTCAGCACGTCCTACGAATATAGCCGCGATCCGCGCTTTCTCGAAACCGCCGAAGCCTGCGCGGATTACTACATCACCCACGCCAACCCCGACGGCGTCCCGCCCTGGGATTTCACCGCCCCCGCCGAAGGCCGCAAGCTACTGGATACGTCCGCGGCCGCGATTGCCGCATCCGGCCTGCTGCGTCTCTGCCGCTTGCTGCAGGATCCGGTGAAAGGTCACCTGTACTGGTCTACGGCGCTGCTTATCTTGAGGTCACTGTGCGAAAAGTATCTCGCGAAGAAGGATAAGAAGTGGGAGGGGATCTTGAAGGGCGGGTTGTATCACATTCACCGGGAGCTGGGAGTTGATGAATCGGTGGTGTGGGGGGAGTACTTTTTTGTTGAGGCGCTGGAACAGGCTTTGCGGCAACTGTAGGGCGGGGCGGTGCCCCGCCCTACCCAGGCTGAAGCCTGTGCTACCGAGGGCTCTGGGAGCCAGCGAGAAGAGGAAGGCTGTTTTCATTACGCCGACATTGTGCGATTGCGGTGGGTGCGATGTCCGGCGTGACAGGCTGGGAAGCCTGTCCTACGGGGGCGGGGCGGGGCCCCGCCACTGTTAACGTCTGAAGCCGTAGCCGTATCGACCGTCGCGGTCGCGATCCCGATCCCAGTCCCGATGCTCGTAGCGCTCATAGCGCGGGCTCTCGTACCGGTAAGCATGTCCGTAAACGGGGCGATTCCAGTATCCGGGGACCCAGACTCGGCGGCCGTAGTTCTCAGCCCAGTAGCCATCCACCCAGACGAAGCCTGGGCCGGGGTAAGGCGGCCTGGCGACTACATAGGCGGGAGCCGGCGCGTAGTAGGCCGGTCCGCGGGCCCCAATGTTGATGCCGAAGGAAAATCGAGTTTGAGCGAACATCGAACCTCCAGCCAAAAGCGCCAAAGCCAGCAATTTCTTTTTCATAGTGCGTCCTGCCTTTCCTGCCTGGACAATATGCACTTCGCGCGCCAAAATCTATGTCATTCACAATGCTGGGGATGCCGGTTGAAGGCGTGAAAGCGAGTTGGCCCGGCCCCACCGGGCTGGTGCTTTACAGCCGCTATACTTGAAGCTTAAAGCCAATGCATGAAATGGGCGTATTTTGGCTGCGTGTAGCCACCGTGCTTTACGCGGTTGGGCTGATCCACGCCATGGTGGTCCTGCTGCGCAAGAAAGCGAACCTGTTCCCGTTCGCGCTGGTTGCATTCCAGGTCGCCATTGTGCTGCACGTAGTGGCCGTGGTGGAGCTGACCCTGGCGGTGGGTCATCTGCCCGTGGACAATTTCTACGAGACCAGCTCCATCTGCGCACTATTGATCGCGCTGCTGTTCCTGTTCGTCAACTGGCGCTATCAATTTGCCAGTTTGAGCGTGTGCATTTTCCCGCTGGTGTTCGTGATGGCCGAATTCGGCTGCATGGAAATCCCGGTAACGTCGTGGCCCAGCGAAAGCGTTCGCAACGCCTGGCTGATGCTGCACATTGTGATGATCCTGCTGGGGTATGCCGGCCTGCTGCTTACCGCCGTGGCCTCCATCTTCTATCTGATCCAGGAGCGCCAGCTAAAGAGCAAGAAGCCCGGCACCTTCTTCGACCGGCTGCCGCCGCTGGCGACGCTGGACGATCTGGTGTCAAATTCCATGGGCTTCGGATTCGTCTTCATCACGCTGGGAGTGATCGCGGGCAGCGTCTGGGCCTTCATTGAATCCGGCACCGGCTGGATCACCGATCCGCGCATCGCGCTCTCTTTCGTGACCTGGGGCTTCTATCTGATGATGGTGTTTCTGCGCGCATCGGCGGGCTGGCGGGGCCGCAAAGCCGCGCTTATGGCCATCGCCGTTCTGTGCTGTTCCGCGCTGACGTGGGCCGCGCACGCGGGCTTGCGGGGACGCTTCTGATTCCATGCGGTTCCACATCACAGGCCTGAATCACAAGAGCGCCCCCGTGGAAGTGCGCGAACGCCTGGCCTTCGATACCGATGCAATCTCGGAAGCGCTGGATCAGCTTAAGAGCCGGGCTGGATTTATGGAGGGCCTGATCCTCTCCACCTGCAACCGCGTGGAGATCGCGATCGCCTGCGAGGATCATCCCGACCGTCAGGTGGAAGCGGGACAGTTCCTGGCGGATTTCCGCCACGTGGAGCGCCAGTGGGTTGCGCCGTATCTGTATCACTACGACGACCGTGATGCGATCCGCCACCTGTTTCGCGTGGCCGCCAGCCTGGATTCCATGGTGGTGGGCGAGCCCCAGATTCTGGGACAGTTGAAGGCCGCCTACGCGCTGGCCAAGGAGCGGGGGGCGGTGAGCGGCTTCATGGATACGCTGCTCTCGCGGGCCTTCAGCGTGGCCAAGCGGGTCCGCTCGGAGACCGAAATTGGCGCGAACGCGGTATCGGTGAGCTACGCCGCCGTGGAGCTGGCGCGGGAGATCTTCGGATCCTTAAACGGCAAGAGCGTGATGATTGTAGGAGCCGGAAAGATGTCGGAAGCGGCTGCGCGCCACCTCCGCCGCAGCGGCGCGTCGCAGATCTTCGTGACCAATCGCACGCGCGAACGAGCTGAGGAGATGGCCCAGTTGTTCGACGCCAAAATCGTCGACTACACGCAATTCATCACCGCGCTGCCGGAGGTGGATATCGTCCTGGCATCCAGCGGCGCCCCGCATTACATCATCAGCCGTGACGACATGCGCAAGGTAATTTCCTCCCGGCGCAACCGGCCCATGTTCCTGATCGACATCGCGGTGCCGCGGAACATCGAGCCCTCCGTCAATGACCTGGACAACGTGTTCCTCTATGACATTGACGACCTGGAGCGCGTGGTCCAGGGGAATCTGCGCGGACGCCTGCAGGAAGCTGAACAGGCTGAACTGATCGTCTCCGAGGAAGTGGAGCGCATGCTGGTGCGGCTGAAGAGCCGCGACGTCGCTCCCACCATCGTCAGCCTGCAGGAGCAGCTGGAACAGGTGCGGCTCGCCGAAGTAGCGCGGCTCCGGCACAAACTGGGACCCCTGACACGGGAGCAGGAGGAAGCCATAGAACAGCTCACGCGCGGGATTGTGAACAAGATCGCCCACGGACCCATTACGGAGCTGCGCAAGCAGGCCTCGCACCCGGATGGACACCATTTTGTGGCCACCGTGCGCCGGGTATTCCGGCTCGGAGATTAATTCATGCTGACGATCGGATCAAGAGGATCGCAACTCGCGATGTGGCAGGCGCATTGGGTGAAGGAACGCCTTGAGGACCTGGGCGAGGAATGCCGCATCGAGATCATTCATACAACCGGCGACAAGATCACCGATGTGGCTTTGTCAAAGGTGGGAACCAAGGGGCTGTTCACGAAGGAGATCGAGGAGGCACTGCTTGACGGCTCCATCGACCTTGCGGTGCATAGCCTGAAGGACATGCCCACCGAGCTGCCGGCCGGCCTGGTGCTGGCCGCGATCCCCGCGCGTGACGACCCTCGCGATGCTTTAGTGGGCTCGGCGCTTTCCGCGCTGAAGCCGGGGGCGCGCGTCGGGACCAGTTCTCTCCGCCGCGCCGCGCAGATTCGCGCGATTCGTTCCGATCTGAAAATCGACAACATCCGCGGCAACGTGGATACGCGCCTCCGCAAGCTGGACGAAGGGAACTATGACGCCATCCTGCTCGCAGCCGCCGGGCTGCGCCGCTTGGACCTGGCAACGCGCATCGCTGAATTGCTGGACCCCGACTTGATGTGCCCCGCGGTTGGGCAAGGCGCGCTGGCAATAGAAACGCGCGACGACAATGGCCGCCCGCACGACGTGTGCGCGCTGCTGGACCATCCCGCCAGCCGGATCGCGGTGACGGCCGAAAGAGCGCTGCTGGCCGCTCTGGGCGGAGGCTGTCAGGTGCCTATTGGCGCATACGCGGTGATGGAACATCACGCCGCGGCGGTGCACTTGCGATCCCTGATCGTATCGCCGGATGGGAAAAAGATTGTTCGCAAGACCGTCCGTGGTCCGGCATCCGGCGCCGCCCAGCTCGGGCGCGCGGCCGGAGAAGAACTGCTGGCCGAAGGGGGCCGTGAGATTCTCGAAGCGGTATACGGCGCATGATTGCGGGCAAGGTGTCGCTGGTGGGCGCCGGACCCGGCGACCCGGAGCTAATCACCTGGAAAGGCCGCCGCCTGCTGGAGCGAGCCGACGCGGTACTATACGATCATCTGGCTCCGGAAGCGCTGCTGGATCTGGCTCCAGCGCATTGCGAGCGCCTGTACGTCGGGAAAAAGAAGAGCGTCCATGCATTCACGCAGGAAGAAATCTGCGCGATGCTGATCGAGCGCGCCCGGCGCGGGCTTAAGGTGGTGCGTCTCAAGGGCGGCGACCCATTCATCTTCGGCCGCGGCGGAGAGGAAGCAGAAGTACTGGCGGATGCAGGCGTACCGTTCGAAATAGTCCCGGGCGTCACCGCGCCTTTGGGAATTGCAGCTTATAGCGGAGTGCCGCTCACGCATCGAGACCACACTTCGGTGGTGACCTTCGTCACCGGTCACGATCCGGCATTGATCGATTGGGACCGCGTGGGGCACGCTGAAACGCTGGTCATCTATATGGGCCTCAGCATGGCCGGCGAAATCGCGCGCCAGATCGTCGCTCGGGGCCGGTCCCCGGAGACGCCGGCCATTGCGGTCCGCTGGGGAACGCGCGCCGATCAGGAAACGGTCACTGGGACGCTCGCCACGTTAGGGCACCAGATTGAGGCAGCCGGATTGAAGCCGCCCGCCACCATCATCATCGGCGACGTGGTCGAGTTGCGCGGCAAGCTGAATTGGTTCGAGCGGCTGCCGCTCTTCGGGAAGCGCATCGTGGTGACGCGCGCAGCCGAGCAGGCTGGCGAACTTTCCAGTCGCCTGCGCTCGCTAGGCGCGACGGTGATCGAGTTTCCGGTGATCGAGTTGCGCGCGGCCGCCGATCCCACGCCGCTGGACGCAGCCATCGCTCGCCTCGCGGGATACGACTGGGTCATCTTCACGAGTGTCAACGGCGTGCGATTTTTCATGGACCACCTGGACGCTTCTGCGGCGGACTTGCGCGGCTTGCGCGCGCGTATCTGCGTTATCGGCCCCGCGACGCGCGCCGCCGTGGAAGCGCTGCACTTGAAAGTCGATCTTATGCCCGAAGAGTACGTCGCCGAGAGCCTGGTGGCCGCGTTCTCAGGTCACGATCTGAAGGGTAAGCGTATCTTGCTCCCGCGCGCCGCGGTCGCCCGCGATGTGATCCCTGTCGCGTTGGGAGCCTTAGGGGCGCAGGTGGATGTGGTGGAGGCGTATCGAAACGTGATTCCTTCGAGGAGGGCTGAACTCGGCAGCGCGGATTGGATCACGTTCACCAGTTCGTCCACTGTGACGAACTTCCTCGCGTTGGCCGGCCGCGAGGCACTGCGAGGGACGCGCGTCGCGTCTATTGGGCCGGTGACTTCCGCTACGCTACGCGCGCAGGGGATTGAGGTACACGCGGAGGCGCGGACGTATACGCTGGATGGGTTGGTAGAGGCGATGGTGGGGCAGGAGGTTTCGCCTGCCGGCTAGCTGGCAGGCGAAGCCGCCTGCCCCACCAGCTAATTAGATAACTAGATAATGGCTAACGAGTTACCAGATGAACTCTTTTGCTTCTTTTCTGCGGTCGTAGCTGTCCAGGATGTGCACCACACGCAGTTTCTTGAGGCGGTCGGGGGACAGGGCGCCGATTGGAACGTACAAGATCCGACGGTTCAAGTGCGCGGCGATCGAACGGAAGATAGAACGCGGCGGCTTTGCGGCCACGTACACCACCAGCTTCTGGACTGAGTAATCCAGGGCGGCCATTAGCAGGCGCTCGGGCTTGTTCTGCGCGAAATCGTAGTCGGGATCGGCCCAGATATCGTACATTCGGCGCGGCGGTAGAGTCATCAGAAGTCCGCCGTATTCCGCGCGGCCGATCCCCGGACCCACCACATTGTCGAAAGGAAACGTTGAGTAGAACGCCATGTCGGATTCGTTCTGGTGCTCGCCCAGCCATGTCGTCAAGTAAGAATAGCGGCCGTCCCGGTCTTCATCGAAGATCACCACCACCGCGCCCACGTCGCCGGCCATTTTGTCGAGATGGCGGACGTAGATCCGGCCCTCATGCCAGTTGCGAATCGTCTCGCGGAGATCGATGCCATCCAGCACCGAGGTAGTAAAGGGTTCCACGCGCATACGCTCTTCAGAGAGGATGCTCTTGGCCTTCTTCTTCAGCAGACGCCCGTAATCCTCAATCACCACATCCTCGGGAGGGTAGGAACAGATGGCATTGCCATCCGTATTGCGCGCCCAGTCGCCTTCGTTCACTTCTTTCTTACGCTTCTTCAATCCGCGCGGCAGAAGGACCTGTTTGGGACGTGGCAATCTGCGCCGCAGCCGGATTTTCTTGGTCCGGAACCAGATTTCTTCACCCGAAAGATTCACGGTTTCCAGCAGATCGCTGGAAGGCTTCTGGAAGGTATACCGATTCGCCGTTTGCCAGACTTCCCAGGCATAGTTGTCGTCCACCACGGAGCGTCCCGCCACCGTGAGATCGAATACTCCCGACACCAGCTCGCCGTTCATGGTGGCGAGATTGCGCGTGTAACGCGCCAGCATGCGGCGCTGCCAGTGCTCCAGCTTGTCACCGGTGCTGCGAGTGTACTCGCTTTCGGCGTCGCGCAGCAGATCGAACTGGATGCGCGGCCGGTCCAGCGCCGCGATGCCGGCGGCTTCATGCCGCAACGATTCGTAGCGCTCCTGCAAATACGGATATTCGATGGTGATCTCGCTCAAGCAGTCCGGATGGGGATTGAGCAGCCGCAGTTCGGCCGGCTCGCGGTGCGCAGGCTGATCCTGAGGCGTCTCCATGGCGTCCAGCACCGGATCCAGCAGGTTCAACGACAGCACAACCAGCACGCGCGCCAGCGGGTCTGAGCCCTGCAGCTTCCAGGCCATGCCCGCCGCGTGCGCCGCTACTTCCTCGGTTCGTTCAGTCGGATGCACGCGCCAGGCTTCGATGTAGCGCTCGATTCCGATGTAGCGTGCCGCATACGGATCGGGATAGATATCGGAAAGATGCGGGCGCGCACCGAAATCCGGCTCGATGAACACCACCTGCGAATCGATTTCGAGCGCTGTCCGCACCGCCTCCGTAAATGGATCGCAGGGTTCCACCGGAACATAGATGGCGCGCTCATCGTCGTTGGGATCGGCGTAGAGCAGCACCGACATCTCCGGCAATCGAGCCAGAGCCTGAAGGTAGACGTCTTCGAGCGACCCCGGCAGCTCCACGGCGACAATGGGGGGCCGCTCGCGCAGAATCAAGCGGCGCAATTCCAGACTGAACTCGGCCCGCCCCGGAATCACCGGGAAATACGTGAAATTCCCGCGGCGCAGGCTCCCGGGATCCTCGCGCAAAGCTTCAGGCGCGCGGGACATACCGCAGAGCCTCCTCGCCCAGCGTTTGAATGATCGCGGTCTGCATCAAGAAGCGGTCCTCACCGCGCTTTCCCGTGCCGTTCTCCATGCCTTTCAGCTTCATGGTGAAACGCGCGATGTTGATACCGTCGCGAACCGTATAGCGTTCGTCGGCCGAATGCGCCTGCTGCAGAAAATCCGTGACATAGTTCAGAATATGCTCCTCGCCAAAGGGCAAATTCTCTTTCAGGATGGTGTATTCTTCGTGGCGCTCGGGGAAATCGATGGTGATTTGGGGCTGCAGGCGGGAGTGAATGTATTCGGGCAGATCGAATGTGGAGGCGTCGTCGTTCATGGTGGCCACCATCCGAAAAAGCGGATGCGCCTGGATCTTGATTCCCGCCACCATGGATTCCACGTAGCGCCGGTTGTCGAGCAGCGGCGCCAGGCTGGCCCAGCTTTTCTCGCTCATGCGGTTGCCTTCGTCCAGAATCGCGATTCCGCCGCGCAGCATCGCGGTGACCAGCGATGACGCCACGTAGCGCAGCTTAGATTCGCCTTCGATCACCGGCGTCACCAGCAGGTCCTCGGGCCGCGTGTCCACGGTGGCCTGCATGATATAGACCTCGCGCCCCAGCCGCTTCGCCGCCGCATAGGCCAGCGTGGTCTTGCCCACGCCGGGCTTGCCCAGCAGCCGCGGATTCATCGGAATATCCTGCGCGTCCACCACCAGCCATGCCGCCAGCAGCTGGCGCATCACTTCTTCCTGCCCCACCCAGGTGACGTTCAGTTCGTCCGGGTGCGCAAGGTGCAGCGGTACGCCTTCAATCTCCACTAACATATCCACCTGTTATTCTACTGTGGGGCGCGGCCCCTGGCCGGAAGCCGGCCCCTTAACCGGATTGGTTGGCCGTGCTTAATTCCGCGCCAGTGGTGCGGCGGCAGGGGCCCCGCCGTACAAACCGGAACGTGCTAAATCGTGATGCCCAGGCGCCATAGACCATACCCGGCGGCCTGGCGCCAGTAAAGCCATTGCTCGCGCCAGCCGCGGGGTGGTGACGACGGGCGCGGCGATCCGTACACTTTCATTCCGCGTGCCTCCAGCATCTTCTTCACGCGATAAATATGATATCCATCGCTCACCACGATGGCCGACTTCAATCCCATCCGGCTCATGATCTCGCCCACGGCCGTGATGCTCTGCGCCGTGCTCTCGCCTTCGCCCTCCACGATGATCGCCTCCGCGGGAACACCGCGTTTAGTCAGATAGGTGCGCCCCACCGTGCCCTCGGTGAACATCGGATCGCCGCCCGCGCCGCCGGTGGTGATCACGCGTGGAGCTAAGCCCTTGAGATAGAGGAACAGGGCATGATTCAAGCGACCTTCCAGCACCGGAGAAGGCCGGCCGCGATATTCGGCGGCGCCCAGCACGATGATGGCATCGGCGGATTGCTCCTCGTCCACCGTGGATACGCGCTCGATCTGCGCTGCTACCCCGTGCAAATACCACGCCAGCACGGCTATCGTCGCCGCCACGCTTACGGCAAGCGTCCATTTCATGATAGAGATGAATGACGGGCGCAAGTGACGTCCTGGGACAAGTCTACTGTATGGAAGTTATCGCCAGCGCGCGGAACCAACTGCTCAAGGATGTGCGCCGGGCGGTGTCGCGCGGCTCCGCCACTGCCTCGGGATTCGTGGTGGCGGAAGGCTTTCATCTGCTGGAAGAAGCCCTGCGCAGCGCGTGCGAGATTGAAGCCGTGCTGGTTTCCGAACAGGCGCTGGCTGCCTTAGGCGACCGTGAAGCGCGAACTGTGGTGCTGAGCGACGCTCTCTTTCGCTCCCTTGCGTCCACCGAAACTACCCAAGGGGTGATCACGCTGGTCCGCCCGCCGCGCTGGAGCCTCGACCAGATTCTCAGCGGCGACACTCTCGCGCTGGTACTCGATCAGGTTCAAGACCCCGGCAATGCCGGCGCCATGCTGCGTGCGTGTGAGGCTTTCGGGGGCACGGGCGCCGTGTTCCTGAAAGGCTCGGTGGATCCCTACAATCCCAAGTGCCTGCGCGCCTCGGCCGGCAGCGTCTTCCGCTTGCCGCTGGCGCTCGGCCCCAGTCACACGGCGCTGCTGGATGCGATTCGCGCACGGGGTCTGGCACTTTATGCGCTAACTCCGGGTGAAGGATCGACGCTCGGCGCCTGCGACCTCGCCCGGCCGTGTGTCATCGTAATCGGCAGCGAATCTCATGGCGTCAGCCCCGAGCTTCGCGCCGAAGCTTGCGCGCTGCGCATCCCTACCATCGCGGTGGAATCCCTGAACGCCGCCATGGCCGCTTCAGTGGCACTTTATGAAGCCGCCCGTCAAAGGATGGGACACCAATGAGTCTCTTCGAGCCGGACCCGCTGGCCGCTCCCCGCGACGACTCGAAGCGTCCACTCGCCGAGCGCATGCGGCCCACTCGCATGGAGGACTTTGTCGGCCAGGAACATATCCTGGGCGCTGGAAAACCCCTGCGCGCTCAGATCGAACGCGATGAGCTCAGCTCGCTGATCCTCTGGGGCCCGCCCGGCGTCGGCAAGACCACGCTCGCGAGATTGATCGCCACCACCACGCGCTGCGATTTCATCCCCTTCAGCGCAGTGCTCAGCGGGATCAAGGAGATCAAGGCGGTAATGGTGGATGCGGAGCGCAACCGCCGACTGGGACGCCGCACCGTGCTGTTCGTTGACGAGATTCACCGCTTCAACAAGGCCCAGCAGGACGCATTCCTGCCTTACGTCGAGCGCGGCGACGTGATCCTAATCGGCGCCACCACTGAGAATCCCTCCTTTGAAGTGATCTCAGCGCTGCTCTCCCGCGCACGAGTCTACACATTGCGTCCACTGGCCGAAGACGAGCTTGTGATCATTCTTCGCCGCGCGCTGCCGGTACTTCACCTCGAAGCCGATGACGATCTGCTGCACCAGATCGCCGTGTACGCCAACGGCGATGCCCGCACGGCCTACAATGTCCTCGAACTTGCTTCCGCCGGCGCGATCGATGGCCGCCTCCCGGTGCAAGCCGTGGAAGACGTCATGCAGCGCAAGATGCTGCTCTATGACAAATCCGGCGAGGAACACTACAACCTGATCTCCGCACTTCACAAATCGGTGCGATCCAGCGATCCCGATGCCGCGCTGTACTGGCTGGGCCGCATGCTGGAGTCCGGGGAGGACCGCATGTACATCGCCCGCCGCATGGTTCGCATGGCCATCGAAGACATCGGCCTCGCCGATCCGCGCGCCGTCGAGCAGGCCATCGCGGTGATGCAGACGGTCCACTTTCTGGGCATGCCCGAAGGCGACCAGGCCCTGGCGCAGCTGGCCATTTATTTGTCGGTCGCACCTAAGTCCGATGCCGCTTACAAGGCCCTCAATAGGGTCCTGGAGGATGTTCGTTCACACCGCGCCGAGCCGGTTCCCTTGCATCTCCGCAACGCGGTTACCGGCGCGATGCGCGAATGGGGCTACGGCAAAGACTACCAGCACGCCCATAATTTTGAGGACGCCATCACGGACATGGAGTGTCTCCCGGAGCGCCTGGCCGAGACCCAGTTCTACGAGCCTACGCAGCGCGGAACGGAGCAGCGCATCAGCGAGCGTTTACAACAACTTCGCCAGCGCAAGAAAGATCCGACCGCAAACACATAACTTACCCATGGCAGTTTGGTACGGGGTACCTTTTCGCGCGTACTGCCCTCAAATAGGAAGAACCAACCATTGAGCCCCCTCGTCCAATAGCGCAAGCTGTCAGGGAGGCTGAGATAAAACGTGAGGACTGGCAAAGAACAGAATGATCGCCGTGCCGCGGACCGCTTCCCCATCGAGCGGGAAGTCCGTTACAAGGTACTGAGCCGCAAGGACAACGCCGCCATGGGTCACGGAAAGACCGTCAACATGAGCAGCAACGGCGTCCTGTTTACAACCGACGAATTCTTGATCCCCGGCAAGCGTCTGGAGTTGTCCATTAGCTGGCCGGCCCAGTTGAACAGCAAAGTCTCACTGCGCCTGGTGGCTCGCGGCCGCGTGGTCCGCTGCGAGCAAGGGATGGCCGCCATTGAAATTCAGCAATACGAGTTCCGCACGCAAGGCCAGCAACCCAGCCCAATGCCTCCCTCAATGGAAACTATTCAATAGGTTGTGGGGCGGGACCCCAGTCCCGCGCGGAGCCCCCCGGCTCCGCCTCCAGTTGCGAATCGTCGTGAGCTCCGTTAAGCAGGAACGCACACGAACAAAAAGGGCGCGGCCTTGGCCGCGCCCTCAAAAGCAGCTGGTCTCTTATTTTTTCTTAGAACACTATCTTCGCGGCAACCTGGATGACGCGCGCGTTGCTGGCGAAGGCCGCTTCCGGGTTGTTGAAGCTCTTGTTACCGGCAGTAACGAAGTTAAGCACGCCTGACCCCGTGGTACCGATAGAGGTGACCTGATTAACGCTGCCAGGAATGAACTGCGGGTGATTGAAAGCGTTCAACATTTGAGCCTGAAGTTCCAGCTTGAACCGCTCGTGAAAGCTGAAGCGCTTGATGAGTGAGAGATCGACGTTGTCGATGCGGCGAGTGGGCAGCGTGTTGCGGCCCGCATTGGTCAGCGCGCCCGCGGCGGCCTTGATGTATCGGGCATTCGGGTTGACGGCCAGATAAGCTACCGTCGCGCCCGCGCTGTTCTTAAGAGCTGTCACGTTGCTGGAAGTTCCAGCCACGCCGCTGGTATTAATAATGGTGCGGTCACCAGCCGAATCGCCGTTCAGGTTGGAATCGGTGGAGCTCTGCACAGTGGCGTACTCGGGACTTTCAAACGTGTAGATGGGAGCGATCTCCCAGTTTCCAAGCACGTTTCGCGCCAGCCAGTTCGACGAATGGCTCATGAAAGGAACATCGTAAAGAGCCACGAAGGTGAAGCGATGGCGGCGGTCCAAAGCGGAACTGGCCTTGTCCCGGGCGAGGTTCTGGAAGTTCTCCGAACGACGGGGAGTCAGCCGGGTGGTGAAGAAGTCAGCCGTGCTGTCGTCAATCAGATGGCTCCAGGTGTAGGCGCCCTTGAATTGGAGACCGTTCGAGAAGCGACGGTCCAACTGGAGAGCCAATCCGTGGTAGCTGGAATCTCCTATCGGGGAGAATTCGACGATAGGATTGGTGAAGCCAGCCGTCCTGAACTGCGAGACGATGTTCGACCTGGCTTGCAAAGAGGGTAATGTGGTGGTCAAGGAGTCCAGTTGAGCCTGCGTGGGCGCCGTCAGATAAGTCGGCAGGAAGTTGTTAGCGTCCACTCTGGGCTGGATGTTGACACGCTGCTGAACGTTGAGATGTACACCACGCGTGCCCAGGTAGCGGGCCTCAAACGTGTAGTTGTTGGCGAACACATGCTGGATGCCGAGGTTCCACTGGAGGGAGTACGGCAACTTCTGGTTCGGAACGTAGTTTGATGTGCTGGCGATGGCGTCCGCCCGGGACAGGCTGCCCACCGAAGCGTTGGGCAAAATGCCGCCATTCTTCAAGAAGTTCGGTCCGCTCCCGGTGGCCGAGCCCAATGGGGTGTCGACCGTGCTGCTGAGTTGCGGCGGCAGCGAGAGAATCCCGATGTTGTCGTAGAGAACGTCGTAAGCCATGCCGAAGCCCGCGCGGATAGACGTCTTGCCGCTGGTCCCGGGAGAATATGCGAAACCGACGCGAGGCGCGAAGTTCTTGTACTGCGGTTCCGGCTTGTTGAATACCAGAACACCCGGGGTGTCGCTGATGTGATTCAGGGCTTGCAGCCGCTGAGAGTACGGAACGCTGGTGAATTCATACCGCACACCCAAATTGACGGTGAAGTTTGGCTTCAGCCGCCAGGTGTCGTTGAAGTACGGATACAGACTGGTCTGGTCGCCGTAGTAGACCACGTTCCCAAGGCTGCGTTCGGACAGGTTGTCAGGCGTGAAGTCCTGCAGGAACAGAATCGTGCTGTTGTAGTTGTACTCACCACGGCCTCGCTGCGTGAAAGTTCCAGGTGAGATATATTTCCGTCCATCAAAGCCCATCTTGAAAGTGTGGCGGCCCTTAATCCAGCTTAAGTTCTCCGTGACTTGATACAGGTTTTGAATCGTATACTGAGGCGCGTTGCCATCCGGTCCGATGTTCACGTTGGTGTCGTTGAGCACGATGTTCGGGAACGCATCCAGACCGGGGAACTTGAAATTGCCGGCTGGAGTGGTGTTGTTGAAGCGGTTATAACCTAGACGGAACTCATTGGTGATGTTCGGTGTGAAGTTGTGATATTCGGTGAGCGTTCCAACGTAAAAGGTGGTAGGCAGTGCGAGGTAGAACGCGGGGAAGGTGGCAGCGGTGTCAATACCGCTGGCCTTGTTGTAAATGTAACGGCCACGCAACTGGTCTTTTTCGGAGATGTTGTAATCTATCGAAATCACGGCGGCGGTGCCGTTCGTGTAAGCCGGCGAAGCCAGAGGAAGAACGCCCAGGGGAATCTTCGCGCCGCCTACCGTAACCGGAGTTTTTCCATCGCCCTGCAGAAGGAAGTTGCCATCCGGAGTCGGGGAGGCGGTGACGTACTGCTTGTAAATCCCGAAATTGGTTGCCGACAGGCCGGGGAGACCAGCCAGAATGCTGTATCCGGCGGCAGTGGGGGTCTCTACCACCGCTGACTGCGAACCGGAGAACCCTTGCGGATTATATTCATAATTCCCGAAGAAGAATAGCTTGTTCCTCTTGATAGGTCCACCGAACGTCGCACCCAGGCGGTTGTTGTCGTAACGCGGGTTCTTCGTGAATCCCTGATTTTGCAGCGATTGATCGATGGCATTTAGATTGCGGTTCTGCAGATAGTCATAGATAGTGCCATGGAACTGGTTGGTGCCGCTTTTCACGACGCTGTTGAATTGGCCGCCCGAGGAGTGGCCGTATTCCGGCGAGAACTGGTTCTGCAAGAGCGTGAACTCGGCTACCGCGTCATTGGGAATGCCCACCAAAGGTCCGGTGACTGACTTGTTGTTGTTGTCGATGCCTTCCACAGTGAAGTTGTTATTGCGGGGACGCTGGCCGCCGACTGAAGGGCCAGTTCCCGCTCCCACGCCGCCGCTGCTCGAAACACCTGAGCCCAGCAGCGAAAGGTTGAGTACACCGAGGCCGATGCTGGCCGTCGGCAGATCCGCCGCCGCCTTGGTCTCAAAGGTGTTCTGCACCTGAGCCGTGGTGGTGTCAATCTGTACCGCTGCTGCGTTTACTTCCACGGTTTCCGATGTGGAGCCAACTTGCAGGGTTACGTTCGCGGTGACCGCGCGATTCAGCTCGACGCTGAGGTTCTTCAGCGAAGCGGCCGTAAATCCTTTAGCCGACACGTTCACGTTATAAGTGCCCGGCAGCAGGTTGCTTACCCGGTATTCACCGGATTGGTTCGTGGTCGCGGTGGCCTTGACGCCCGTCGCGACATTTTCCACCGTAACGGTGGCATTCGGCACGCCGGCGCCAGTGGCGTCCAGCACAGTGCCGGTGACGTCGCCGCTGATGGCCTGGGCGAAGGCGGGGCTAGTCGCGAGCGTTAGTACCGCAAAAAACGCGAGCGCGAACACAAAAGTTCTCCACAGAGATGTCTGAGTCATGAACCTAGCATAAGCACCCCGGCTACCAAAAGGCAAGAAACGCATAAAACTTTAATTTTCAGAGGGTTGCACACCTCTGCGTAGGGCTGGAATCTACCGTTTCTAATATTTCAGAACCGCAGGATTCCACAAACCGGACGCTGCCGGGCTAAGTTTAGAGCAATAACGTACTAAATCTTACAGATCATCATTCCGGTGCGTCCCAGGCGCTCGTTACCCCTATAATTCGAACAGGCCCATGCGCAAACGCATTGTCTTCGGATCCGGACTTCTTCTGCTCGCCATCCTGGTGACTTTAGTCGTCTGGCAGGGCTCCTTCAGCTTCGGCCCCATCGCACCCTCCAGCGTTGAACAAACCTATGTGTTCTGGGCCGTCTCCACGCTCATCTTCGTACTCACTGTCACGCTGGGCTTCATGCTGTTTCGCACCGCCGTGCGGCTCTATATCGAGCGCCAGACCAACCGCGCGGGCTCGCACATCAAATCGAAGCTCATCGGCGGCGCATTGGCGCTCAGCTTTCTCCCCGTTTTTTTCCTGGTGCTGTGGAGCGTTTCGGTCCTCAACGTGAATTTGGACAAGTGGTTCGGCCGGCCCGGCCAGAACATCAAGCGCGATCTCATCAACGTCGGCAACTTGATCGATACCCAGGTTCATGACCGCCTCATAGCTCAGGCCCATTGGCTGGCCTCGCTCCCGGCAGCGGACCTCGAGAGTTTCTGCCGCGATCGCCAGATTGAAGATGCCCAGATCGAAAACCCCGCGGGAGTACGCCGCAGCCTCTGCCATGTTCCGCTTTCCGGCGGCAATCAGGTGTATAGCGAACGGGTGGTCACTTCGGCCGGCGCCATCACGCTTACCACTCGCTTGCCGTTCAACCTTGCCGCCAAGAAACAGGACATCGATCAGTCGCTCGCCGACTATGACCGTTTGGCTCGCGACAAGGGCCACTTCCGCACCATCTATCTGCTGTTGCTCTCGCTGATCACGCTCTTCATCCTGTTCTTCGCTACCTGGATCGCGCGCTACATGGCCGGCCACATCAGCACGCCCATCACAGCGCTGCTGGAAGCCGCGCAGCAGATCCGGGGCGGCAATCTAGGCTATCGAGTAAGCGTGGACGCCATTGATGAAATGGCAACCCTGGTGAAAGCCTTCAACGAAATGACAGAGGCTTTGGAAACCAACAGCAAAGAGCTCGAAGCGCGCCGGCGCTTCACCGAAGCCATCCTCGAAAGCATCCCGACCGGCGTGATCTCGCTCACTTCCGACGGCGGGTTTCAGCGTGTCAATCGCGCGCTGATGGGCATCTTCTCGGAGGAGCAGGTTACCCGCGCCACCCGCCTGAGCGACCTCTTCTCGCGCGAGGATACCGCCGAAATCCGTTACCTGATGAACCGCGCCCGCCGCACGGGAGTCGCGGGCACCACGCTCGAATACAAATCCGACCACAAGATTCTGCACCTCTCGCTCACCGTCGCCGCTCTGGATGCACAGCGAAGCGCCGGCTTCGTGCTGGTGGTGGAAGACACCAGCGAACTGCTGCGCGCGCAAAAAGCGCTGGCCTGGCACGAGGTGGCTCGCCGCGTGGCGCACGAAATCAAGAATCCGCTGACTCCGATCGCCCTCTGCGCCGACCGCATCGGCCGCCAGCTGGGACGTGCCTCCGGGCCCGATACCGATCGCATCCTGCGCGAATGCTCAATCACCATCTCTCGCGAAGTGGAAACCGTAAAGACACTGATCGACGAGTTCTCGCAGTACGCGCGCCTGCCGGCGGCGCAACCGGTGCCATCGGATCTCAACGCAGTGGTCGAAAACGCTCTCTCGGTCTTCGCCGGACGGCTGGACGGCATCGAATTGCGCAAGGATCTGGCAGCCTCGCTTCCCTCGGTCAGCATTGACCGCGACCAGATCAAGCGCGTGGTGGTCAATCTGGTGGACAATGCCGCGGAAGCCATGCGCGATTCACTGGTCAAACAGCTCTACATCGCCACGCGCTCCAGCGAGCCCGATTCGGTGGAGCTGGTGGTGGCCGATACGGGCTGCGGCATTTCCAGCGACGATAAGGAAAAGTTGTTCCTGCCCTATTTTTCCACCAAGGGCCGCGGCACGGGCCTGGGGCTGGCCATTGTCAACCGGATTCTCGCGGAGCATGATGCGGTGATTCGGGTAGAGGACCATGCACCGCAAGGCGCCCGCTTCATCGTCGACTTCCGCGTGAATATCCGGACGGCCGCGCCGGTCCCCGCCGCCGAGATGGAGACGCGCGCTTGAAGCATCCGCGCATCCTGATCGTCGACGATGAGCCGCTAATCCGCCAGTCCCTTGCGGGCGTACTCGAGGATGAAGGCTATCAGGCCGATGCGGTGGAAAGCGGCGAGGCTTGCCTCGAAGAACTGGCCCGCGCGGGACGGGATCTGGTTCTGCTGGACGTATGGCTCCCCGGCATGGACGGCCTGGAGACACTCGCGCGCATTCAAGAGATTCCTTTCGCCGATCGCCCCGTCGTCGTGATCGTTTCCGGCCACGGCACCATTGAAACCGCCGTGCGCGCCACCAAGCTGGGCGCCTTCGATTTTCTCGAAAAGCCGCTCACCATTGAGAAAGTCACGGTAGTTGTGAAAAACGCTCTCCAGCAGCGACGCCTGGAAACCGAACTCGAACGGCTCAAGGAAAATGGCCGCGGCCCGCTGCAGATTATCGGCGAAAGCGTACCCACCAAAGCCCTGCGCCAGCAGCTTGCTCTGATGGCCTCCACCAACGGCCGGGTGCTGATCTATGGCGAAAGCGGAACCGGCAAGGAACTGGTGGCGCACGCTATCCACGGGGGCAGCCCGCGCGCTCGCGAAGCCTTTGTCGAAGTTAACTGCGCGGCCATCCCCGAAGATCTCATCGAGAGCGAGTTGTTCGGCCATCGCAAGGGCAGTTTCCCCGGCGCGGCCGAAGACAAGATCGGAAAATTTCAGAAGGCCGACGGCGGAACGCTGTTTCTCGATGAAGTAGGCGACATGAGCCTGAAGACCCAGGCCAAAGTGCTGCGGTCTCTGGATGAACAGCGCTTCGAGCCCATCGGCGCCGACACTTCGATTCAAGTGGACACACGCGTGGTCGCCGCCACCAACAAGAATCTCGAGGAAGAAATCGAGCGCGGCAACTTCCGCGAGGATCTTTTTTACCGCCTGAACGTGATTCCCTTCTATGTACCGCCTTTGCGCGAGAGAATCGAAGACGTCCCGCTGCTGGCCGGCCATTTCCTGAAGGAATTCACCACCGCTTATGGCCGTAAACCGAAGGAGCTGACACCGGAAGCCTACAGCGTCCTGCAGGATTATCAGTGGCCCGGCAATATCCGCGAGCTGCGCAATCTGATGGAGCGCATCGTCATCATGAACCCCCAGATCCGGGTGGACGCGCGGCACATCCCGCTCACCGCCGGCCGCCGCGCGGTTTTCGATCGCGCCCCCGAGCGCTTCGGCAGCCTGCACGAAGTCCGCGCCGCCGCCGAGCGCGACTACATTCTCAAGAAACTGGATGAAACCGCTGGTAACGTAACGCGTACGGCCGAGCTATTAGGGCTGGAGCGCAGCAATCTTTACCGAAAGATGAAAACGCTGGGTATTCTGGCGCCCAAAGAGTAGAAAGACCGCTCCCTTTGGTCGCGGCTCTGAAAGCAGCAGTATCTTTCCGCTTACGCGAACGCTTCCTTGATCACTTCACCCGCCACGATGGTCGGGCGCTCCGACCGGCCATTGTGCAGGTACGTAACATTCACGTGATTCAGCCCGAGCGCGTGCAGGATAGTCGCGTGGATGTCGTGGACGTGCGCTTTCTTGTCTACGCCGCGCAGGCCTAATTCGTCGGTGGTTCCGATCACCTGACCGCCCTTGATTCCGCCGCCCGCCATCCAAATGGTAAATCCCCACGGATTGTGATCTCGGCCGTCGCCCTTTTCGTTGAACGGCGTGCGGCCGAACTCGCCGCCCCAGACCACCAGCGTGTCCTTCAGCAAACCGCGCGCGCTTAGATCAGCCAGCAAACCGGCAATGGGCTTATCCGACGATCGGCACATCTTGGAATGATTTGCTTCGATGTTACTGTGCGCGTCCCAACCGCTGCCGCTTCCCGAGTACAGTTCGACGAAACGCACGCCCCGCTCGACTAAGCGGCGCGCGAGCAGACAATTAGTGCCGAACTTCGCCGTGGCTTCCTGGTCGATCCCGTACATTCGCCGCGTTTGTTCGGATTCGCCCGTAAGGTCCACCGCTTCCGGTCCCGCGGCTTGCATACGATACGCCAGCTCATATGCATTGATGCGCGCTTCGAGTTGCGTGTCGTCGGACTTGTCGGCGCCGTAGCGCTGGTTCAACGTCTTCAGCAGATCGAGCCGGCTGCGCTGCTGTTTGCCGCTGATGCTCTCCGGTGGCACCAGATCCAGAATCGGCGCTCCCTCGTTGCGCAACTGCGTGCCCTCGAACGTCGCCGGCAAAAACCCGGAGCTCCAGTTCTTGGGCCCACCCAGCACCTCAGCGGCATCAGTGAGCACCACGAAGCTCGGCAGATTGCGATTCGCCGAACCCAGGCCGTAGTTGATCCACGCGCCCAGCGAGGGGCGGCCGGCGAGAATTGCCCCGGTGTTCATCTGGCACACGGAGCCGACGTGATTCAGTCCATCGGCCCAGCACGCGCGGAACACGGTCATCTCATCTACGTGTTTGGCGATCTCGGGATACCAGTCCGACACCCAAATCCCACTCTGTCCATGCTGTTTCCAGACACGCTTCGATGGCATCAGCGTGTTGTTGCCGGTGCCCATAGCCGTGATGGGACGGCCAAATGAAGGCGGCAACGGCTGGCCTGCGAAGCGTTCCAGCGCCGGCTTGGGATCGAACAGATCGACGTGGCTCGGACCGCCTTCCATGAAGAGCCAGATCACGGACTTCGCGGTGGGCTTGAAATGCGGCGGTTTGGGACGCAATGGATCGGGAACGGTACCCGCGTGCGCGTCCTCATTCAGCATGGCGGCCAGGGCAATCGCGCCGAGTCCGCTGCCTGCATTCGACAGAAAATCGCGCCGGGAATATGCGAGCCGCTTATGAGACATGCTAGTTCCGGTACACGAACTCGTTGGAGTTGAGCAGCATCTGGCAGAAATCGACCATCGCCGCGGCGGACGCGCGATCATAGCCATCGGGCATGATTGAAGGCAATGCGATCTTCTGGCCTGCCGCAATGCCGTCCGCGACAATCTGTTTCTGCCTGGCCAGGAACGTCAGCACTACGTCTTTCTCCGCGCCGTTCGGATGACGGCCGTACGCGAGACGGTACGCAGTGTCGACGCTCGCGGCCTGATCCGGTCCGGCAATTTTCAGGACGCGCCCCGCAAAAGCCTGGGCCCATTCCAGACTCACCTTGCTATTCAACAGCGACATTGCTTGCGGCGCAGTGATGGTCTGGTTGCGCCGCCCGCAGGACTCGTGCGTGTCCGGCATGTCGAACGCTTCGAGCATGGGATAGCGTGAGTTGCGACGGATGAAAATGTACACGCTGCGTCGATTGCGATCCGCTGCATCGCTGCTTACCTTCCAGCCCCCGCGCGGTTTGCCCGCGCCCTCGGGAAGCTCGGGATATACGCTGGGTCCTCCGATCTTGTCGTTCAACAGTCCCGAAACGGCAAGCGTGGCGTCGCGGATCACTTCGCCTTCCAGCCGCTCGCGCGGGAATCGCCACATCAGCCTGTCTTTCGGATCTTCGGCCGCGGCGGTTTCATCGTACGCCGACGACTCCCGATACACGTTCGACATCACCATCAGCTTGTGCATGCGCTTGATGTCCCACCCGGTGCGGACGAATTCGCTGGCGAGCCAATCCAGCAGTTCGGGATGTGTGGGACGCTGACCCATTTGTCCGAAGTCACTGGGCGTATCCACCAGGCCTTGGCCGAAGTGATGAAACCAGATCCGATTCACCATCACGCGCGCGGTCAGCGGATTGTCGGGACTGGTGAGCCAGTTCGCCAGCGTGGTGCGCCGGCCGGTTGTGTTGCCGTCGGGCGGGCGCGTTATCTTGGCCGGATTCGGATCGAGGATCGACAGGAATCCGGGCTGCACCTGTTCCTGCGGGGCATCCCATTGGCCGACGGCGAGCCGGTAGGTAGGTGGCGCCTCGCCGCTGAGATCGCGCATGCCGATGCCGATCGGTGGGTCGCCCGGATCGAGATCGGCAAACGGCTTGAGTTGCGCCAGGAGAGCCTCATACTTGGCTTTGTTTTGGCCTTTCAGGGCTCGGCCGGCGGTGGAGTCGTCAATGATCAAATAGGGCTTTGCCTTGGCGTACATCTGCCATTCAAACGGGTTTCGATCGGCTGCCGGCTTGGCGATGATGGACTGAATCTCAGCCGGGTATTTGTCGACTAACTCCTTGATTTGCTTCTGTTTCTCCGGCTCAAGCAAGGCCGCGATCTGGTCCCGGACTGGCTTCGTTTTTTCATTCCATAAGGCCTTGCGCGCTCGATAGCGGGCCATTTCCTCGGGTCCCACCATAGGGATCTCGTCATCTGCGGCGGTGTTCGCGAAGAACGCCTGGAGGCGATAGTAATCCGTGTGCAGGATCGGGTCGAATTTGTGGGTGTGGCAACGCGCACAGCCATAGGTCATGGCCATGAATGTGGCGCCGGCGGTGTCGGTGATGTCATCCAGGATTTCCTGGCGCCGCTGCAT
The DNA here is from genome assembly GCA_030776455.1 of Acidobacteriota bacterium. GTDB lineage: Bacteria > Acidobacteriota > Terriglobia > Bryobacterales > Bryobacteraceae > JALYHQ01. Next base: position 31,420 of record JALYHQ010000105.1, read on the forward strand.
CAGGTTTCGGGCATTGCTCTCGTCCGGATAGTGGCGATTGAACGCAGTTGCCACCCGCGCATCGGGATCGTTGGGCCACAATTCATCGCCCGCTATCTGCTCCTTAACGAACCGGTCGTAGGGCTTGTTCTCGTTGAATGATTTGATCACGTAATCGCGGTAGCGCCACGCGTTGGGGCGGGTCTCGTCGCTCTTGAAACCTTCGCTTTCCGCAAACCGCGCGAGGTCGAGCCAATGTCGCGCCCAGCGCTCGCCGTAATGGGGCGAAGCGAGCAGGCGATCCACCACCTTCTCATAGGCGTTAGGCGATTGATCAGCAAGGAAGGCGTCCACTTCATCCGGCGTCGGGGGCAATCCGATGAGATCGAAGCTGAGGCGGCGGATCAGTGTTACACGATCGGCTGGCGGGTTCGGCTTGATTCCCTTGCTCGCTAGTTTCGCGAGGATGAATCGGTCAATGGGAGTGGCGTTTTTGGCGGGCGGGGGTTCGGTGCGCTTGACCGGCTGAAAAGCCCAGTATTGCCGTTGCGCAGGCGTGAAATCGCTAGCGCCACCGGCCAGCACGGCAGCCGCGAGCAGACCGATCAGGATCGGGCGCATAGGCCTAAGCAAGTATACAACGGTGGCCAAGCTTTCAGATCGCCGCCGGACTCGGCCCGGCGCTCTAGATCGGATACTTTTGACACGCACAAGCTAAAGCATATGCTACCTTCTGATTCAGACTTGTCCAGGCACAGGCCATCATTTGGGTGCTCCCGGGGTTGGCTACGCGCGGGCTACTACCATTACGGGAACCGCGCAGGGCCGATTGGCAAGCTGCCCCACTAATACATTATCGTGAGCGGCCGAAACCAAGTCACGCGGATTGCTTACGAGTCTCGCTCCCCCACGCTGATCTGCACCAGCTCCCGGGCTTTACCTTGCGGCGGCTTCAGAAACCTCGCCGGAAGCTTTTTCGACACATACGTCAGGCGCTCCACCCACGGCAGCATCTTGCGCACAGTCTTTCCCGGCAGCAGCATGCTCCCGGTAACCAGCAGCGGATGCGGAATCGTGGTGCAGCAGCGCGAGCAGATGCCGATTTCGCCCGGGCGGCCCGCCGAGTGCAGCCGCCGCATGCGACGCATTTCGTCCGAGTTCCAGATTTCGCCCATCTCCTCGGTCCCGATATTGCCCACCGGCGCACCGTCCAGCATGTAGCTCTGGACGCACGGATACACATCGCCGTTGTGCTTCACATAAAGCGTCCCTCGCCACAAGTAGTGGCACGGATACTTCCAGTCTTCCGCCGCATGCCCCGAATCCGGCTGCATCAGGTTGGTCTCGTCTTCCTTGATCCGCACCTGGTCCACTCCCGGCACCGCGCTCCAGTACCGCATGAAGTCGTCCACTTCGCCCGCATTGCGCTCCATCCGAACCATCTGCACCACGATCTGGATCTTCGCCTTGCGCTCATGCTTCATGCGCGCGAAGCGCACGAAGTTATCCCGCACTCTTTCGAACTTCGCGCCCTTGCGGTAAAACTCGTAGGATTCCTTGGTGGTGCCGTCAATGCTCAGTGTGATGTGTTCCAGCGGCGAATCCAGCAGCCGTTCGGCCATTTTCTCATCGAGAAATGTTCCGTTCGTCGACAGCAGTGTGGAAATATTGTGTTTTTCGCAGTACTCGATGCGCTCAAAGATCTTGCGGTCCATGAAGGGCTCGCCCAGCCCGATCAGCATCATGTGTTCCGCGCTTCCGCCGGACTCGCGCACCAGCCGCGTGAAGATCTGGTCCGTCATGTCTTCCTTGGGCTGCTTGTGCGTCTCGCGGGGACACATCGGGCAGTAGAGGTTGCACTTCGCCGTGGTCTCGACGATATACTCCATCGGCAGTGCGCGCAAGCGCTCCTGTCGCCGGAGATAACCCCACAGTAATTTCGCCCGATTCCAAGCTGACATGGCCGTTAAACTCTAAGTGTAGCAACCGCGCATGCAAAACCGCGTCCGGCAAGTCAACCACGCTTCCGTTCGCCGGCCATCGGCGTATGTACTCTACTGGGCCCAGATGAACCGCCGGGCCGATTCGAATCACGCTCTGGCTTATGCCGCTGAACTGGCCAATGCGCTGGATCTGCCGGTCCTGTGCTACGAATCGGTCACCTGTTCCTACCCGCACGCCAGCGATCGTCTGCACACCTTCCTGCTCGAAGGTGTTCCCGGCATGGCGCGACGCTTGAGCGAACTCGGCATCGGTTACTTGTTCCACCTTCGCCGCAAACGCTCCGATCCGAATGACATGCTGTACACACTAGCTCGCGAAGCCGCCGCTTTGGTTACCGACGATTACCCAACTTTCGTCGCCCGCCGCCACAATGCGAGCGTCCCAGCGAAGATGGACATCCCGTACTACGCCGTGGACTCGAGCTGCATCGTTCCCATGTCGGTGCTTGAAAAACGCGAGTATGCCGCATACACAATCCGCCCGAAAATCAACCGGGTGCTCGATGCATATCTGCAACCCGCGCCGCCTCCCGCTGTCCGCCGCCGCTACACCGGCTCGCACCCGTCGATCACGGCCGAAGAAATTCCCGCGCTGGTTGCCTCTTGCGAAATCGACCACACAGTTCCCCCGTCGCTCACCTGCCGCGGAGGCAGCGCGGCAGCACATGAGCGGCTGAGCCATTTTCTATGTAACAACCTCACTCGCTACGCCGAACACCGCAACCAGCCCTCCGCGCACGCCACCTCCGGGCTCAGTCCTTATCTCCACTTCGGGCATATCTCGTCGCTCGAAATCGCACTGGCGGTGAAGAAGGCCGGAGGGTCGCCGGAGTTTCTGGAAGAGCTGATCGTGCGCCGCGAGCTGGCGTTCAACTTCGCGCGCTTCACTGAGTGCCCGCCCACGCTCGACGCACTACCCAACTGGGCCCGCGCCACTCTGGACGCGCACACCGCCGATACTCGTGATCCCGTTTACACTCCTCTGCAGTTCGAGCGAGCCGAAACTCACGACGCGCTCTGGAACGCCACCCAGACCGAATTGCTGCTGCGTGGCGCCATCCACGGCTACTACCGCATGTACTGGGGCAAGAAAATCATCGAGTGGTCCGCTACCCCCGCGCAGGCGCTGGAAACCATGATCGATCTGCATGACCGCTACGCGCTCGACGGCCGCGATCCGAATACCTACGCCAACATACTTTGGTGCTTCGGCCTGCATGACCGTCCCTGGTTCAACCGTCCTCTCTTCGGGCAGGTCCGCTATATGTCGATCGAGGGCATGCGCCGCAAGACTGACGTCGATGCATACATCGCCGAAATCGAATCGCTGGGTGTGCAATGAACATCACGGTCACTGGCGGCAACGGCTTCCTCGGGCGTCATCTCATCGAGGAACTGAAAGCCGATTCTCACGAAGTTGTGGTCCTTGGCCGCAAGAGCTGGGACACGCTGTCCGGCCAGGAGCCTCCGCCGGAGTCGCTCGAACACGCCGGCGCCATTGTACATCTAGCGGGAGAGCCGGTGGCGCAGCGTTGGACCGCGGAAGCGAAGAAGCGCATCCGTGTTAGCCGCGTCGATGGCACCCGCCAGCTGGTGAATGCGCTCTCCACGCTCTCGCGCCGCCCGAAAATTCTCATCTGCGCGTCCGCCATCGGCATCTATGGCGACCGTGGAGATGAAATCCTCACGGAGGAATCCGTTACTGGCGCCGGCTACCTTGCCCAGGTGACTGAGGATTGGGAAAATGCGGCTCACCTCGCCGAAGCGCTTGGCATCCGTGTCGTCTTGCTGCGCTTCGGCGTGGTCCTCGGCCGGGATGGCGGCGCATTATCTAAAATGCTCCCGATTTTCCGCCTGGGTCTCGGCGGCAAACTCGGCAGCGGCCACCAATGGATGTCGTGGATTCACGTATCTGACGTAACCGCGCTGATTCGCTACGCTCTCACCGCCGATACACTGCGCGGCCCGGTGAACGCCACCGCTCCCAACCCAGTTACGAACGCCGAATTCACCCGAATCCTGGCCGCCGCGCTGCACCGCCCAGCCATTCTTCCGGCTCCGGCTTTCGCCTTGAAGCTCGCATACGGCGAAATGGCGAGCGTCATCCTGGCCAGCCAGCGCGTTATGCCAGTGGCCGCGGAGGCTGCGGGGTTTCACTTCCGGCACCCGAGTGTCGGCGGAGCGCTGGCCGACTGCGTAATGTAGTTCCGTCCTCCTGGAACCGTAACGGACGGCACGCTTAGCACCGCCGATCGTAGCTCGGCAGCCCAGTGCTTTCCAAAGTCCTTTGTTGAAATCCATCGCCGTGAAGCTGTTCCAACCCGACGGAGCCGCGACGGTGAGGAAGCGAAACGCCACCAAGCTTTCTTACGCGCGCGGCTCTGTTAGTGGCGGAAGGCCTTGACGTCCGCAGGCACGGCCAGCGACGCGCCGCGCACCCTCGCCATCAAACAGCGAGTTCTTCGCCTTGCAGACCCGCGCAACAAGTCTGTCGACGGGGGCAGGCGCCCTCAACTCGGAATGCCGTGCTCGACGCGCGTCAACAGGTCATCGACGGCCTGGGTGTTACCTTGGTCCAGAACCGCGAGAGGCGACCGGCCCCCGAGCGCGGGATGTGCGGAATTCATCCAGCTTATTGCCTTTTGCGAATTGCCAAATATTTCTATTGCCCGCGTGAGGCTCGGAGCGACCGAAGTGAGACGGTATTGGATGGCCGCAGCGTGGAAAGCATCCATGTCCATTGTGGACTTCGATTTGCCGCCCTTGGGCTTCACATGTCCAGCCATCGTGCCTTAATTATACGGGAATCCATGACGTACCTCCCCGCCCGCTACAATCTGATAGATGAACGTACCCTTCAGACTGGATGGCCGCACCGCCCTCATAACCGGGGGCGCCAGCGGGATCGGAGAATCCACTTGCCGGATCTTTGCCGCCGCCGGAGCCCAGGTCTACATCGCCGACATTGACCGTCCTCGCGCCGAAAAGCTCGCCTCCGAGCTTCCGGGCTCGCAAGCTGTGATCTGTGACGTTACCGACGAACGCGCTGTAAAGGAAATGTTCGCGAGCATTCCGCAGCTCGACATTCTGGTAAACAATGCAGGCATCGGACTGGTGGGCAGTATCGAGGAGACTGAGCTTGCCGACTATGAGCGTCTCTTCCGCGTGAACGTCCAGTCCATCTTCCTGGTCACGCGGGCCGCCATGCCGCAGTTGCTTGCCGCGCATGGCGTGGTTATCAATATCGCATCCGCCGCCGGGCTAATCGGCGTCAAGCGCCGCTTCGCCTATTGCTCCACCAAGGGCGCGGTTATTGCCATGACGAAGCAACTGGCCGTCGATTACGCCACCCAGCTTCGAGTGAACTGCATCTGCCCCGGCACCGTCGATACGCCGTTCGTCGAGGCGTACCTGGAAAAGTATCACAAGCACGAAAAAGAGAAGGTTCGCGCCGAGTTGAACCAGCGGCAGCCCGTCGGCCGCCTGGGCCGCCCCGACGAAATCGCATGGATGGCGCTGTATCTGGCCAGCCCGCAAGCTGAGTTCATAACCGGAGCCGCACTGCCCATCGACGGGGGCTGGACAGCCGCCTGATTTAGAGCTTGACGCCGAAACGCAGTTAAGTCATAATGTTCGTAATGGTTTGAGAGCAAGAGTCTAAAGTGCAAAATCAGATGCACAGTGCCGAATTCCGTCCCGATATGGTTACCAGGGATCTAATGTCAACACGCGCCATCATCAAGATCTTCTCTGTTTTGTTAGCATTAACCTTCGCCGTGCCGGGCTTTGCGGCGACGCGGCACAAGTCCAAACGCACGCCGCACACTGCCAACGCATCGCTTCGCAAAGGCCGTCATACACCCGTATCACACCTCTCACGCCTCCACCGAACGCACTATATCGTTAATCCTTGGACCGAGCCGACCTTCGCGGACTCCACCGTTGGCGACCTTGTCGATGGCGAGGATCTGGTGGTCCGGCGGGCGGCGGTTCAGGCGCTGGGTCCTTATAACGGTACCGTTGTCGTAGCCGACCCTCGCAACGGCCGGCTGCTTTCCATCGTTAACCAGAACTTGGCGCTGAAGAGCGGCTACGAGCCTTGCTCCACTATCAAGCTGGTTTCCGCGATAGCTGGTTTGAAGGAAGGCGTCATTGATCGTGACACCACGTTGCGCGTCAGCCGCCGCGCCACGTTCGATCTCACTTCCGCGCTGGCCAAATCCAACAACACCTTCTTCGCCCAGATCGGATACCGTCTCGGATTCCAGAAAGTCTCGCAATATGCCCGCCTGATGGGCCTCGGTGAAAGAGCCACGCTGGACATTGCAGAAGAGCAGCCCGGCACGCTGCCGGCCTCCACGCCCTCGGAAGGCATGGGCATGATGTGCAGCTTTGGCAGCGGCATCCGGATCACTCCCTTGCAGCTGGCCGCAATGGTTTCCTCACTCGCCAACGGCGGCACTCTCTATTATCTGCAGCACCCCCGCACGCAGGAAGAGCTCGATCAGTTTGTGCCGCGCGTGAAGCGCAAGCTCGACATCGGCCAGTGGATTCCCGAGCTCAAACCCGGCATGACCGGGGCCGTTGAGTATGGCACTGCCCGGCGCGCCGGATATGCCGCCACCGATCAGGCCATCCTCGGAAAGACCGGCACCTGCACCGATACGCGCCAGCCCGGCGTGCATCTGGGCTGGTTCGGTTCCTACAACGACGTGGGCCCGAACAAGCTGGTGGTGGTGGTCCTGCTCACGGGCGGCCGTCCCATCAATGGCCCGGTGGCATCGGGAGTAGCGGGTTCGGTTTACCGGAATCTGTCCGAACAGAACTACTTCGGCCAGGGGCGCACCATTTCTCCGGTCGCGCTCATATCACAATAGTTGCAGGGCCCGGCCCTGAACTAGCAACCATGTCGAAAATGCTGGAGGAGATCCGCGAGCAGCCGTCCGCGCTCGAACGGACCCTCAAGGAAGAACGCCCCGCGGTTGAATCCCTGCGCTCGCGCCTGCAGCATGACCGCCCGCGCCTCATCGTATTGGCCGCCCGCGGCACCTCCGACAACGCCGCGCAGTTCGGCCGTTATCTGCTCGAGATCACCACGGGCATTCCCGTTTCGCTGGCCGCTCCGTCGATTTTCACGCTCTACAACGCGCGCGTGGATCTGCGCGATTCTCTCGTCGTCGCCATTTCGCAATCCGGCGAATCCACGGACACCAACCTGGTACTGGAGCGCGCGCGCGAGCAAGGCGCGCTTACGGTGGGCATCACGAATGAAGCTTCCAGTTCGCTCGCCAGGCTGGCTGAGTATACTTTCCTGGTCCGCGCCGGACGCGAGAAGAGCGTCGCTGCCACCAAAACCTACACCGGCCAGCTCCTGATGCTTTACTCGCTGGCCTGGGCGCTGGGCGGCGGAATTGATCCCGAGGATCTGGCTCGAATTCCCGAGTGGGCCGAGCAGGCCGTTCGACTGGAGCCCGAGATCCGAGCACGCGCCGACCGCTACCGCTTCATGGAACGCGCGCTGGTGGTTGGCCGCGGGTTGAATTACGCCAATGCCTTCGAGTTCGCGCTGAAACTGATGGAAACCTGCTACGTGGTGGCCGAGCGTTTCTCCGCCGCCGACCTTCTGCATGGCCCCATCGCGATGGTGGAACAATCGTTTCCGACGTTTCTGTTTACGCCCTCCGGCGTAACCTGGCCGGCCATGCGTGAGCTCTTCGACAAGCTGGGCCAGTTGAAAGCCGAAACGCTGGTCATCACCGACCAAAGCAACGCCGAAGCAGGCAAGGTGGCCAAACATGCCGTTTGTGTACCTGTGTCGCTCCAAGAGATCCATACGCCCATCCCTTACATCATCCCCGCGCAGTTATTCGCGGCCTGCCTGGCGGAACAAAAGGGACTGGACCCCGACCAGCCGCGCACCATCAGCAAAGTAACGAGGACCTTATGAGCGAAAAAGAAAAATGCACCGCGTGCGGTGGATCGGGCCAATGCCCGGATTGCAAAGGAACCAGCAACGCCGGCCAGTGCTTCCGTTGCGGCGGCAGCGGCGCGTGCGCGCAATGCCAGGGATTCGGCGTGCGGGAAAAGAAATAGCTACCACTCGCCCTTGGCCGGCTTCGCCGGCAATTTCCCCAGCAGTTCGTACAGCAACACTATCCCTGTGTTCAGCATTCGCTCGCCTGTCCCCACTTCCACCATGGTAACGGTGGAATCCGCGCCGTAACCGCCCCGCACTGCGGCCGCGATGGTTGGGAAGTAGGCGAAGTATCCGTTTGTGTAGCCGAGGAAGAACGTATTTGGCAGCGGGCTCTTGGCGCGGAGCTGCGTCTGGAATTCAACGAACGGCTCGCCCGGCATGGTGACAAAAGCGATGTCACTGTTCAGCAGCAGCGTTGTCACCGGCAGATCCATGCTCTCGCGTAATAGCCGCGTCGCGCGCGACGGTTCCAGATGATAGCGCGCCTGCAGTACTTCCCTCAGCAGAGGAAGATTCCAGCGCGAGTTCGCGTGTACCACCGTGGTCTTTGAAGTCACCGACGCGGTTCCCGGGGTCCGCGGTTGTATCCCGCCGGCCACCCGCACCGCTTCCGCGGCGAGCTTGCGACCCGTCTGCTTCATCGCCGCCACCGCGTCCTCCTCGAGCGTGGTCTTGTCGTAGAAGGGATTGATGTCGCCGGGGGCACCTTGCAGAAAGAAGGCCGTCCCTCCCAGCGCCTCTTCGATCGCGTTGCGCATCTCCCCCGGATAGTCGGCTGAATATTTCAAATTGTCGGGACCCAGCACCACCGGATGGCACGCGTAATTCACCAGGATCGCCAGCGGCTTACCGTCCGCGTGATTGATCCGGATCACGCCCACCGTGGGATCCACCGGCGATGTGGATACGCCCGGCTCGTCGCGCCACAGCATCTCCATGCTTCCATCGGGCAGCGCGCGGCGGCGATTGTGACCAATGTAAGTCATGCCGAATCCGCTGCCAATGCGCGCCGGCTCCAGCGCGGCGGCTGCCTCTGCGATCACTTGCTCGATCTTTTGCACCGCCTGAGCATACGCCTCACGATTCGCCGGCAGCGACGGCGCCGAATGCGTGTGCGATGCATGGAAGACTACTTCGTCCACGCCTTTGGGCCGCACCGCCGCGCGGATCTGCTCCATCTCCGGAACCTCGAAGAGGAAGCACAGATCCAGCGTGACCAGCGCGAGTGTCCGCGTGCCGTCGGAAAGCACGAGCGCCCGCGCCTGCAGCGGGTCCAGCACGCCCTGGGCGTTCCGCGCTCCGTAACCCACCATGGGGAGGCCCAGCGGAGGATCCAGATTGATTCGCGCCGCGCCCGCGCGAAACTCGCCGGCGCTGCACACAAGGCACGCCAGGATCGGCAGCAGCGGCCGCATCAATACCTCGGATCCGGCAGTTCTTTCAATAGCCCCCGCAATTCGAACGACCGCACCACGCCGCGATCCACCAGCATCTCACCGGCGCCCACTTCGGCCGTCGTGTTGTAATCCGCGCCATAGCCGCCTTCCACCGCCGCCAGAATGGTTGGCAAATAGCCCGCCCAGACGCCTCCCGCCGAATAGGAATATCCAAAAACCAGCGCGAACGGGCACTCCGACTTCGCGCGGAACGTCAGTTGATGCTCGACGAAAGGCTCGCCGGGCAGCGCCACGAAGCATACATACGGCCCAATCACGCCCGTGGTCATCCCGATGGACATGCGCTGCTCAGGCTTCCAGCGCTGCTTCACCTCCACCACCTCGGAAACCGCCTTCAACGCCGGCGCGGGCAGCCTGCGCGCGCGAGTGTACAGCGCCAGCGCCTGCATTCCCAGCGCTTGGCCCATCTCTTCCATCGCCGCGAATCCCGCGCCCGCCACCGGCTCCTTGTCTCGATAGGGATTGATGTCGCCCGCCGCTCCTGGAACGAACAAGCACAATGCGCCGGGGATCTGTTCTTCCACGTAATGACGCATCGCTCCCGGATAATCCGCCGAGTATTGCAGATTGTCCGGGCCCAGCACGGACGGATGGCACGCGTAATGCACCAGCACCGCGCGCGGCGCATCCTGATCGTCGTGAATCACAAGCACCGTCGCGGTGGGATCCAGCGGATGCGACGGGAGTTTCTCGGCATTGCGCCACACCATGCGCGCGCGCCCGTCCTCCACTTTGCGGCGGTTGAATCCCAGATATACAGGCCCGGCTGCAATGCCCACCGACGCGGGGAACATCCCTTGCGCCGCCTCGCCGATGGCCGCCGCCATTGCGTTCTCGGTCTCGCGATACCAGGGCGTGGGAGCTTCCCAGGTCAATGGTCCCGAATGCGTATGCGATGAAC
>JALYHQ010000106.1 GCA_030776455.1 Acidobacteriota bacterium
CTCCATGACGCAGCAGATTCTCAGCCGCGGCACGCTCACCAGCATCATCAATAAGCATGGGCTCTACCCCAAGGAATTGAAGCGTCTGCCCATGGATGACGTAGTGGAAGAGATGCGCTTGCGCCACATCAAGATCGGCGCGGTTCAGAACAACGCAGCCGTGGGCTCGGGACGCGATCGCGCAGCGGCTTTCCAGATCGGCTTCGAGTACAGCAACCGGCTGCTCGCCAAGCAGGTTACCGAAGACCTGGTCGCCCAGTTCCTCGCCGAGAATCAGAAGGAAACCAGTGAGAACGTTACAGGAACCGCCGAGTTCATGAGAGCCCAGAAGGAAACCTCTAAGAAAAAGCTCGATGATGTCGAGCAGAAGCTCAGCGCCTTCCGCTCCAAGAACATGGGCCGGCTGCCTGAAGAACAGCAATCGAATTATCAGCAGTTGAACACACTGCAAACCCAGATGCTGAACGTGAACACGTCCATGAGCCGGGTGAATCAGGACAAGCTGCTGCTCGAAAACAGCCTGCGGACCTACAAAGACCAGATGAACTCGCTGAAGGACCCCAATAACCAGGAAGTGGCGCAGCAGAAGAAGAATGAAAAGCTGGCCGAGAAGGAACGCGAGATCACCCAGCTCGAGAACTATCTCACCCAGCTTCGCGAGCATTACAAGGAAACGTATCCCGACGTGCAAAATGTGGTCACCCGCCTGGCCACCGCCAACAAGCAGAAGGAGGCCCTGCTCAAGGAAGAGGCCGAAAAGAAACCCGAAGCTACGTCGGCTACCGCGCCGGCGCCCAGTCCCATGTTTTTGAGAGAGCAACGGGACTTGGATGCAACCATTAAGAGGATCCAGGCGCTGATCGCGGCCAAGGACGTTGAGATGGAGGATTACCAAAAGCAGGCTACCCAGATCGCCAGCACACTGAAGAACTATCAGGCGCGCATTGAGGGCATCCCCGTCGGAATCAAGGAATACGACGAGCTGATGCGCGAGAAAGAACTGGCGCGCCGCGAATACGAAGATTTGGACAAGCGCCTTACCACCTCCGAGATGTCGGCCAAGCTGGTGTATCGCCAGGCAGGCGAGCGGCTAGAGCCGCTGGATCCCGCATCGCTTCCTGTCGAGCCTACCGAACCCAAGCGGCCCATGATCATCGCCGCCGGAACCGCGCTGGGCCTGATTATCGGGCTCTTCCTGGCTGGTGCGCGCGAGGTGAAGGACGGATCGCTCAAGAATCTCAAGGACGTGCGTGCCTACACGCAGCTCCCGGTGCTGGGCAGTATTCCATTGCTCGAAAACGATCTGGTGGTTCGCCGGCGCCGGCGGCTCGGATGGCTTGCCTGGTCTACCGCGTGTTTGTTGGGTGTGTTTACGATGGCGGTTTCGGTGGCCTATTACTACAACAACAAGTTGTAGGCAATCGCGATTTTTTTGGAGCACAAAAGATGAGCCGAGTTCATGACGCATTACGGCGGGCCGGGCAATCCGGTGCGATTCCACCGCCGCCGGAAGCGCCCGCGGAAGTAATCGCTACGCCGCCACGGGTCGAGCGGCCTCCCGCGCCTCCCGCTGCCGCGGCGCCCGTAGTCGCGGCCCTTGCCGCGCCCGCCCCCGCTACTGTGCCCTATCGCAAGCGCGGAGATCTGGATGGTCTCCTGGAACGCGTCGCGGTCATTCCTTACCGCCCGCTACCGGATGCGCTCCTGCTGGACCCCAACAATCCGCACGATGCCCCCGCCGAGGAATTCCGGACGCTGCGGACCCGCATCAATCACATGCAGAGTCTGCAGCCCATCCACACCGTCGTAGTGACCAGCCCCTCGCCGGCCGAGGGCAAGTCCTTCACCGCGATGAATCTCGCCATGGCTCAAGCGCAACTCGCCGGTAACGCGGTGCTGCTATGCGATTTCGATTTCCGGCGTCCCATCGTTCATAACCTGCTGCAAGCCGACCGCGGCCCCGGCATCACGGATTATCTGCTCGGCAGAGTGCCCCTCGAGGATGCTATCCGCCGCGTGGGTGACAGTAACCTGTACATCATGCCCGCCGGGGAAGCTGTCATTAACCCGCTGGAACTCCTCAACCTCACCCAGGTCAAGGACATGCTGGACCAATTGCCATCCGTCTTCAATTGGGTCATTCTGGACAGCCCGCCCTTGCTGTTCGCCGCCGATGCAAACCTGCTCTCGACACTGTGCCACGGCACCGTTCTTGTGGTCCGGATCGGTTCCACCACCATCGATTCAGTCAGCCGCGCGATGCAGTCCCTCTGCCAGAACAACGTCCTCGGAATCGTGGTAAACGGCGCCCGCCGCGGCGAGCTGTACAGCAAGTACACCTACTATCACTCGTATTACACCCCCAAGGAAGACAAAGACCCCGAAGACCCCGATAGCTCTGACAACGAACCCGACTCCTAACCGTTGTAGGGCGGGCCCCCCGGCCCGCAGCCGGCCCCCCCGGCCGGCTCTCCCCCGTGCTACTTTCGCCCACCTGTAGCCCAGCCAGCACAACAAGATACACCCCACATAGCAGACAGCACGTATCGTCCGCTTTGGCCCTCGACGCGCTAGCTAGCTCTGCGCAGTACCAGTGCGGAGTTCTTGCTGCCGAAGGCGATACAGTTCGCAACCGCATATTCGATATGCAGCTTACGCCCAGGCTCGGGAACGTAATCCAGGTCGCATTCCGGGTCCGGAACGTCCAGATTGATAGTCGGAGGAAGGGAGCAATCGCGCATGGCCAGAAGAGTGGCGGCAACACCGGCGGCGCCGCAAGCGCCCTGGGGATGTCCGATCATGCTCTTGAGCGACGAGCCGGCCAGTTTCCCGGCATGTTCTCCGAACGCCAGCTTCACGGCGCGGGTTTCGATGCGGTCATTCAGCTCGGTGGAAGTGCCGTGGTAGTGAATATACTGCACGGCCTCGGGAGGCACGCCCGCTTCATCCAGGGCGAGCCCGATGGCCCGGGCCGGTTCTTCTCCACACTCTTCCAGGCGGACCCGGTGATAGGCTTCGCAAGTGGATCCATACCCGGCGATCTCGCCGTAAATAGTGGCGCCCCGCGCCAGCGCGTGCTCACGCTCTTCCACCACAAAAAACCACGAGCCTTCGCCCAGCACGAACCCATCCCGATCTCGCGAGAATGGCCGGGAAGCGCGCTGCGGGCACGCATTCCAGCGCTGCGACAGAATTCGCATCAGCATGAAACCGCGCAGGATCAAGGGCGCGATGGGCGCATCCACCCCGCCCGCGATCATGGTGTGCAGAACGCCGGCCTGAATGTTGCGGTATGCATAGCCCAGGGCGTCCGTGCTGGAAGTGCAGCCGGTGGTGATGACGTGGCTGAAGCCGCGAAACCCGAAGCGCATCGAGATTTCGCTCGCCAGCGTGCCCGGCGTCGAAGTAGGGATTACGTACACGCTGCACTGTTTCAGATGCCCCGAGTAAAACAGCCGGTACTGCTCTTCGGTAAACTCCTGGCTCCCGCCGCCGCTGCCCACCACCACGCCGATTTCCCGCAGCTGATCGCGGGACATCCGCTGGGGTTCCAGCCCGGAATGGACCAGGGCCTCCTCCACCGCCGCCACCGCCAGCGGGACCACGCGCGAAACGTGCGGCCGGTCCTTGGGAGCGACGTATTGGTCTTCGTCAAACCCTGTGATTTCTCCCGCCACCCGAACCGGATATTCGGAGGGATCGAAACGCGTGATGGGCTTGACTCCGCTCTGGCCGGCGCGCGTGGCGGACCAGAAAGCTTCGCGGCCGATGCCGTTGGGACTGACGGCGCCAATGCCCGTGATAACCACACGCTTCATGTATGTGTCAGTATATCCCAGCCGCCGAGGGCCGCCACGATGGCCTTAGCTTCAGCTAGAATAGAGACTTCAGCATCACACCGCCCGGAGAATCTGAAACCAGGCTGTTCGTGTGGGCGTCAGGGGATGTTTAGCCCCGCCTGGAGATGATGTACCGGAATGTTGAGCGCAAAGTGGAAAGGAACCCGTTATTGATGATGTTTCACAGGCCTGCCCGCCTGCACTCATACCTGGCACTTTCAGTCCTGACCGCTTTGACCGCCTGGGTTCCCACGCTGAGCGCCGCGCCGCAAGCGCAGCCGGCTCCCGCCGCGCAGCAACCGCCGCCCCCGCAGCCTAAGCCTCCGAATCCGTTTGAAACCGTGCCGTCCAGCCCCGCCCAGCTAGAATCCCCGAAACCGGCGCCGAAGCCCGAAGTGCGCCAGGCGCAGCCCGGACAAGCGGCCGAGGACGTGGTGGAAACCATCGAGTTCCGCGGCGCGCGGCGTGTTCCGCAAGATACCCTCAAGGCGCTGATTTATTCTAAAGTGGGCGACCGCTATAGCGAAGAAACCCTGCACCGCGACTTCATCGCGCTTTGGAACACCGGCCGGTTTGACGACATCCGCCTGGAGCGCGAGCCCGGCAAAACCGGCTGGATCATCCGCTTCAACGTGGTCGAACGGCCGGTAGTCCGCTCCATTAAGTATGAGGGCAACAAGTCCGTCAGCTTGTCGGAAATCCTCGACCGCTACAAAGAGCGCAAGGTGGGGCTCTCGGTGGAACAGCAATATGACCCGAACAAGGTACAGCGCGCCAAAAATGTGCTGCTCGAATACCTCTCCGAGCGCGGCCACCAGTACGCCACTGTGGACCCCGAAATTCACCGCGTCCCTCCCTCATCGCTTGAAATCGTCTTCATGGTGAATGAAGGACCCAAGGTGAAGGTGAAGCACATCGACATCGTCGGGAATACCGTCTTCAGCGACCGCGCGGTGATACGCGCGATGAAAAACTTGAAGCCCATCGGCGTTCCGCACTCCATCCTGCTGGAGAACCTCTTCGCCCGAACCTTTGATTCCACCAAGCTCGAAGAGGACAAGCAGCGCGTTCAGGTGTTCTATCAGGAGCACGGGTACTTCCTGGCCCGCGCGCTCGATTCCAAAGTGGAGATTGTCACCACGCCTCCAGGCCGCATCCATATCCCGTTCATGCAGCATCCCAAGCCCGGCCGCGGCGCGATGATCACCGTGGATCTGGACGAAGGCAAGAAATATACGCTCAACAATATCCAGTTCACCGGCGTGAAGTTCTTCCGCACTCCCGAAGCCCTGATGCGCCCCTTGTTCCAGATGCAGACCGGCGACGTCTTTTCCACCGGAAAGCTGCGCAAGGGTCTGGAAAACATGCGCAAGCTCTACGGCGAGTTCGGCTTCATCGATTTCGTCGCCGAGCCGTCCTTCGAGCCGGATCAGGCCAAAGGCAACATCGATCTCGCGCTGGCCGTGGACGAGGGCAAGCAGTTCTTCGTGCGCCGCATCGATTTCGCCGGCAACACAACCACTCGTGACAAGGTAATCCGCCGCGAGCTGTTGATCGACGAAGGCGACATGTTCAACAGCCGCCTATGGGAACTCAGCATCCTGCGGCTGAACCAACTGGGATACTTCGACCCCATCAAGGCCGAAGAAGCCGTGGATACCAAGCGCGACACCAAAACCAATACGGTGGACCTCACTCTGAAACTCAAGGAGCGCGGCAAGAACTCCATCCAGTTGAATGGCGGCGTCTCGGGCATCTCCGGCAGCTTCATTGGATTCTCGTACTCCACCAATAATTTTCTGGGTCTGGGCGAAACCCTGAGTCTCACCTCGCAGCTGGGCAGCCGTCTGCGCAGCGTGCAGTTCGGCTTTACCGAACCCTATCTGTTTGACAAGGGAATCCAGGCCGGCTTTACCATCTACACGCAGCGCTTCGATTACAACCAGGCGCGCGAGGCGTCGTTGTTGAGCGGGCAGAATCTGATTTCCGCGTTCAATTCACTGGGCCAGCAGAACTTGCTCAACTATGTGTCCAACGGCTACGGCGCCACCACCTTCGCCAGTTACCTGCTGAAGCACAGCTTCGCGCGCGTCGGCATCAGCTACGGCTACGACATTTCGAATATCAAAACGCTGACCACCGCGTCCTCGCAGTATTTCAATTTCCTGGACTTCCAGGGCGTCGGCGGCCCCAACCAGTTAAGCGGCATCAAGACCAGCAAGATCACGCCGTCGTACACCTACAACACGGTGAACCATCCCATCACGCCCACCGGCGGCCGCGAATTGTTCGCCTCCATCGGACTGGCGGGCCTGGGCGGCAACGTCAATACGATTGAACCGACTCTGGACGCGAAGTACTTCCGTGCTGGCTTCAAAAAGGGACACGTCATCGGCATGCACATCACCGGACGGTTCCTGACAGGATACGGCGGCAAAGTGGCTCCGCCGTTCTCGCGCTACTATATGGGCGGCGAGAACGACATCCGCGGATTTGAGATCTGGGGGGTCAGCCCCATCGCCTATCTGCCCAGTTCGGCCTCGGCCAATGTCTTCAACGCGGATGGAAGCATCCGCCAGCAGAAAGTCATCGTGGGCGGAGTGCAGTCATTCGTCAACGTGACGCAGCAGATTCCCATCTATCAGCTGGTCTTCCCCGGCGGCGATACTAGCGTGGTAACTAACTTCGAATACCGGATTCCCATTGTGGGCCCGGTAACTCTGGCCATATTTGGCGATGCCGGACAAGACAAGCTTTCGCTGCCCGGCCAGTTGAAACTCAACCCTGGCCGGGTGGATCAGTTGAATGCACAGTTTCCCCAGGCTGGATTCAGCGGGCGGGCGGTAATCGCGCCCGGCACGCAGAAGATCCGCAGCTCCACCGGCCTGGAATTACAAGTCTTGATGCCGGTTGTAAACGCGCCTTTCCGCATCTATTGGGCCTACAATCCCACCCGCTTCAACGGGATGCTGCAGGCTCCCGTGGTTTTTGACCGCTCGTTGTTTCCCAACGATACAACGTATAACGCCGCGCTGGCCCTTTACGGGCGGCCGACGCCATTTGTCGAGAAGCGTTCGACATTCCGTTTCTCGATTGGCCGGACGTTCTAGACGATTTGGGCATCGGGCGCGATTCGTGTAAGCTAAAATGAAATCAAGGTTCAGGAGTGTAATCGTGAAGAACAAGCTATTTGTGCTGCCCGTGCTGGCGCTGGGCGTGGCCCTTTCGGCGCAGGCGCAGGGGGCCCCCAGCAAAGTCGGCGTCATCAATATTCAGGGCGCCATTGTCACTACCAAGGATGGCCAGAAAGCCGCCTCGGAGCTGGAAACCAAGTCGGCGCCCAAGCGCAAGGAACTCGAAACCAAGCAAAACGAGATCACCCAGCTGAAGGATCAGCTCCAGAAGGGTCAGAACACCCTGAGTGAGGCTACCAAGGCGGAGCTGTACAAGAACATAGACGCCAAGACCAAGATCCTCAACCGGGACGTGGAAGACGCGCAAGCGGAGTTCGATCAGGACCAGCAGAAGATTCTGCAGCAGTTAGGGCAGAAGATGATGGCCGTGATCGACAAGTACGCCAAGGATAACGGCTATACGCTCATCCTGGATGTCAGCTCGCCGCAGACCCCGGTGTTGTACGCGTCGAACACTATCGACGTCACGAAAGACATCATCGATCTGTACGACAAGAACAGCACCCCCGCTTCACCCTCCGCTCCCGCCGCCGCCCGGCCCGCAACGCCGGCGGCTCCGCGGCCAGCAGCGACCCCGCCTCCGAAGCCCAAACAGTAAGGGACTTTGGCGAGGTCAAGCCGACT
>JALYHQ010000107.1 GCA_030776455.1 Acidobacteriota bacterium
GAGACCATACGCAAGAATGTCCAGACGGCGCAGCGTCTCGAAAAAGGAGAGGCGGCGGAAACGGCACCAGAGCACGCCCCCGAGGAATCCCCCGGCGAATCCGCCGAGTGAGCGTATGCCCCGGCTGGTGCGCACGACGATGGTGGGATCGGCGAGGAAGGCGGGGACATTGTCCATCGCAGTCTTGGCGAGGTGGGCGCCCAGCAGACCGAAAGCGTAGACGAAGAAACAGAAGCGGAACATCTCCTGGGCGGGGATTCCTAGGCGATGGCCGCGGCGCAGAATGACGCGACCGCCCAGAAGCACCGCGATCGCGACGAGCACGCCGAAAGCATGAATCTCGAGCGGGCCGAGCGAAAGCACCGGCTCCGGAAAGTACGGGATCATGCCGGGAAATCGCTATTTAACAAATACAATGCCCCCGGGGTTGGCTCCCACGGCGGTGGTGGTCACTTTGTCCTGCACCAGATCGATTATCGAAACCGAATTGCCGGCCCAGTTGTCCACCACCAGAAACTCGTCGGCATAGGACATCGCGATATCGCCGGGTCCGGCGCCCACTTGATAGGACTTGATTCTCTGGTAAGTCGCCGTATCCACCACCACCACGAAACCGGACCCGGAGGTGACATAGGCGCGCGTACCGGTGGAATTGAAAGCGACGTCGGTGGTCTGGCCAATCGCCAGTTGAGTGACCACCGTGTTTGTGAGCGTATCGATCACTTGCATCGACTGAGCCAGCGGAGATGTGATCCACAGCTGCGAGCCGTCCGGCGTGAGAGTGGCCCCCTGGGGAAATTGAATGGACGGAATGGTAGCGAGGATGGCATGGGATGTCATGTCATACAGCAGCACCACGTGATTGTCCTGATTGAAACTGGTGATGTAGAATCGCTTGCCGTCCGGTGTAATGGCGAGTCCATGCGGGTTGACGGAAACATCGGTGGTGAGCGTGAAGGTGACCTTATTGGTGGCCAGATCTATGAAGTTGACGGCGTTATCGAAACTGGTAACCAGCGCTGTGGATCCGTCGGGCGTGATGTCGATCTGGAGCGGGCGCGAGACTACGGGAATAGTAGCCTTGATCTGAAACGGACAGGTGGCAATGCGCGTTACCAGCGAATTCGTGTGATTCGTCTGAAGCAGATCCGGAGAGGAGGCATCGCAAGGCGGTGGCGTACCCGGCGGGGGAACGTGCGGCAAGAAGGGCAGCCAGCGCAATTGTTTCGGAATATATGCGGTAACGGATCCCGAACTCGCCGCCCGTGGCGTTTTGGAAGAGAGCGGACCGCCCGGGCCATATGAGGGAAACGGAGGCGGTATTCCCTTGCTGGAATTTTTGTAGTGGGGTGAATCGGGATGTTTGCAACTCCACTGTTTCGGGTCAAAATTGGGAGTGGTACTGCTGGGAGCCGGGATGTTCCCATAATAATGCATCAGTGTGGGCTGATCGCCTTGGCAAGTTACCCACTCACCACTATACTTATCTTGCTTGGACTGCTCGCAAGGACAACCTTCAAATAGAATCCAGCCCAGGCTGATGGCCAGCCCTGTACACATCATCCTGGTGGAGGGACTCATATGGATTCTCATTGAAAAACCACTGTCTTCCCGTTGATGTAATAGGATTCGGTCAAGCCCTGATCCAAGCCTTTCGCATTGATTTTTTGCACGCTGGAACCGGCCATCACTCCTACATAGAGCACGGCGTTTGATTGGAGGGGATTTGGTCGACCCGGGGGGATGTTGGACATAATTGCGGGGGGCACCGTAAAGCTGGTGGCGCCCGGCGGAGCGATGCACGCGAAAGCCGCGCTGGAATTGGTGGGAAGGTCTTCTCCGTATCCGACGATCACTACCACTTGCCCGCTGTCGCCGCCGGACCAGGAGAGAGTCAAAGGCTGCGCCCGGTTAATGAGGGTAAGCTGATTGCGATTGGTCCAGACCAGCGGCTGAGGAATGCTGAAGCTGGTAGAAAAAGGGCCCACATCCATGCCGCCGGTGCCGGCAATTGTGTAAGAGCCGGGGTCGAGAATCAGCGAACTCGGCAGTATGTTGTTGGAGATGGATCCGCCGAGAAAACCAACTTTTGCATCCAGCAAGCCAAGGAAAGTGGAATTCAAGGTGGTGGTTCCGCGCGGACCAGTGAGGACCAAGGCAGCGCCCATGTCCAGCGGCGGCACGGGCGGCAGCTGGCCGGGAAGCGGGTCGCCGTTCAGTATGTCGCCTTGCAGCGTGTAAGCAGTGCAGGTTCCAGAGGGCGGGAAGGCGATGGCCGGGTTAAACGGAAACGGTCCCGGCTTGGCACTGAACGCGAATGACGCATGGTAGTCGGCGGTAGCATCCACGGGTGCAAGCGTGCCGACGTCATGCCGGGTGGTTCCACGGACCACAATGGCGAGGCCGAAAGTTCCTCCCTTCACCACCGCGGACGTGATCTGCGGCAGGATATCGGTGGTGCAGGCGCCGCCCGACGGCTGAATCGCCATGGTGACCACATTGCTTACCGTGGTTCCTCCCGTGCGCACATACACCGGCACCCAGCAACCCGACGGGGCGCTGGCAGGCACCGTGAATACGATTTGATCGACGCCCGCGCAGCACGGAGTGCGGCCGCTGTACAGCAACGGCGCGGACACGCCGCCCACAAACACCTCGGTCTGCACCGGCAGGTTGCCGGCTTTGGGCGCGACGTTGTCGCCGCCGGTAACCGGACCGAGGCCGGTTCCCCACAGCGTGATGGCCTGACCGTAGGTCGCGGTGATAGTGGGCGAATTGATCGGCTGGTTATCGGCCGCGATGAAATTCTGGAGGATGCCCGGTCCAATACCGATGCCGACCGCGGTAAAGACTCCGAAGTCGCTGCTTGCGATTTGCACCGGGTGCAGATTGCCGGCGGAGCCGTTCACCACTACCTGAATGGAGGCCGCGCCGAGCGGCGCATTGGACGGCATGATGGCATTGATCTGGGAGGCGCTCACGTAGAGCGGGATAGCGCTCACAGTCGTGGATCCCTGGATCACATTGAGAGCGACGCCGTTGAGCGTATTACCCAGCGGGAACGAGTTGGCGCTGAACGGCTGCGAGGGCCCCAGGCGGGCGCCGAAGACTGAGAATATCGATCCGCGCGCGATAGCGCCGGCGGGAATGCCGGCGGGCATGAAGCTGGCTGCATTGAATATGCCGCGGTTAAAAATCAGAGGCGGCTGGGCAAAGGCGCTCACTGTTAGAAGGAAGACCGCGGCGCGCACCGCGCGCGGGCGAAAAACCAAGAAAAGCCAGCTCAAGTGTCCTCCCGAGTCCGATTTGGATCGGCGACTGACGGAAACGAATTATAACACCTGCTGAAAGGAATAAGTCGCGCGACAGTGGTGATACACTCACCGAATGTCGCCTCGGTGGGTGGTGCTCGTACTGCTAGTGATTTCGGTTTGCATCAACTACATCGACCGCGGGAATCTGGGGGTCGCCGGTGTAACGCTCAGCCGCGAGCTGCACTTGCAGCCGGACAAGCTCGGCTATCTCCTTTCCGCTTTTTTTTGGACTTATGCGGTGTGCCAGCTGGTGGCCGGATGGCTGGTGGAGCGTTACAACGTCCTGTTGGTTTACGCCGTGGGATATTTTCTGTGGTCTTTGGCCACGGCTTGTACCGGCCTGGTGCACGGATTCGAAATGCTGTTCTTGTTGCGCCTGCTCCTGGGGATCAGCGAATCGGTGGCATACCCGTCATATTCGAAAATCATCGCGAGCGCTTTCCACGAACGGCAGCGCGGCATCGCTAACGCTCTGGTGGACGCCGGTTCGAAACTCGGGCCCGCCTTCGGGCTGCTGGTGGGAGGAACCATCCTGAGTCTGTACGGCTGGCGCTGGCTCTTTCTGGGCGTGGGACTGGTCAGCATGCTGTGGCTGATCCCCTGGGTGATTGCGGCGCCTAAACTCCACGCTGAATCCACGCACACTCGAGCCGAAGGACCCGGCTATCTCAAGATCCTCACCAAGCGCGACGCGTGGGCCAGTTTCCTGGCACTTTTTTGCGCTAACTACGCATGGTATTTCCTGCTGACCTGGCTGCCGGGTTACTTGCAGCTGGAGCGGTTGTATTCCACGCAGAAAATGGCTTTGCTGGGATCGCTGCCGTTTTTTCTGGTGGCGGCGGGATCGGTGATCGGTGGCTCCATTTCAGATGCCTGGATCCGCCGCGGCGCATCGCCGACGCTGGTCAGAAAAACCTTCGTCTGCGGCGGGTGCGCCGGGTGCGCCGTCTTTCTGCTGCCTTCCGCTATGGTCACCAGCCAGACGCTGTCGATGGTGCTGCTGAGCATCGCGTGCTTCTGCATGGGCTTCTTCAGTTCCAACCTGTGGGCCATCACACAAACGCTGGCGGGGCCGGCGGCCGCCGGAAAATGGACGGGGGCGCAGAATTGCATCGGAAATCTCGCGGGAGTTGTAGCGCCTTCCTTAACCGGCCTGATCGTAACGTACACGCATAGCTTTTTCCTTGCTTTTGTTTGTGTTAGCGCGGTCTTGCTGGTGGCCGCGTTCTCCTTCTTGGTGCTCATGGGGCGAGTGGAACCGGTCAGGTGGGCATCCTACGGGCCTGAGATGGGCGAAACAGCCGCGGGGGGTGGTACGTCTACGTAGTTGGTGTGTTGTACCGGAGTTTCATTGCTCTGGCGAACCCCATCTAGCGGCGAGCCGGATGCGAGAGCTTCGAGGCTGCCGGGCCGGTGAGCGTTTCCTCCGAGTGCTCACCGGCTTTTGTATTTTATTGCGCCTGCCGACGGGCGCGTGAACCGAACCAGCCAGGCTCCCGGGACGAAGGCAGCCAGGCGTTCCGCCCAGCCGCTGGCCACTGCGGTGCGAAGAAGCGACGAGACCTGGAAGGGAGCTTCAAAGCGGCGGCGGCAATCGCGCATGTAATCGCTTGACGAAAGTCCCCGCGCGGCCGCGATGCCCGCGAGACGGCCGGCGGTTACCGCCGAAAGCAGACCCGATCCGGTGAATGGATCCACGAACTGGAGCGCGTCGCCGGCTGGATATTCGTCCTCGGCCACCGCGGAACTGAAGCGATTGCCATACACCAGCGGGCCTACCTTGAGCCAGTCCATCGAACGAGACAATGGGTTGAGGCGTTCCCGCAGCGGCGCGAATGAGCGCACCAGTTCGTCGATGTCAAATCCGCGCGGTGCGAGAACGTCCTCGGGGCCCAGGCCGCATACGTTCGTGAAGCCGCCTTCCACCGTATTGATGCCGACATAACAGCCCCCGAAAAAGTAAAGCTCCACGGCATCGCTGGATGGGCCTTCAAAATGCGCCTTGAATCCGAAAATGCGCCGGCCTTTGGGAACGGCGGCTTTGCGTCCATGCGCGATCACCACTGGGCCGGCGGATTTTTCGCCGGCGGCGCGCGTGAGTTGCGCTCCCTGCCGCAACGCATGCTCGAACAGCAGCGCATCGAATCGATAACGGCTCAGTCCGAACGCCGTTTCGGACAGCTTCGAATGCTTTTCACCGGACGGGAAATACAACGCGAGCCGGCGAATCACGGCCGGGCTCTCGGTTTGGAGATCTTGCCAGACACCCAGTTGGCCCAGCACTTCCGCGATTTCCGGCGACAGGAATTCCCCGCAAACTTTATGCCGGGGGAAGCGAGACTTCTCGAACAGGTCGACTTCGGCGCCTTCCATCCGCGCCGCGATGGCCGCGGCGGCGCCCGCGGGTCCGCCGCCAATCACGCGGATTCGGTGCAAGCTACGAGCCTCCACCTGCTCGGGCTTCCAGGGCTTTCAGCCCTTGCTGTGCGCGATGGCTAGCCGGATACTGGCGCAGCGCGCGCTCGAAACATGCTTTGGCTTCCGCGGCCCGCCCGTTGCGCAGCGCGGCTTGTCCCATCGCTTCAGAAACGGGGCGCGGATAGAACGGGGGTTCGGAATAATCCATCTTCAGCTCCATGCGCGACGCCTGATCCAGCTTCTTCAGGCCCGCGTCGATGCTGCCTTCGGCGATCTTCAAATGCCCATCCAGCTCGGCCCGCGCCGTCTGCAATGCTTCGGGCACGCCGGCCTTTACCTGGTCGCGATAGTCCTTCAACGCGGCATCCATCAGGTGCGATTCTTCCCGCGCGGCATCCACTTGGCTCTTATTCGCGTGAGCCAGCGACAGCGCCCAATGCCGCCACGCCTGCTCGCGCGGCTTGTCGTAAACCGGGAGTGATTTGCCGTCTAGAATCTCATCCCAGCTCTCCGATTGCACCAGCGTCCGCAGCATCGCGAACCAGCCCTGGCGGTAGGAGGCGAAGAAGCCATCGAGGGAGGCCTTCTCGCGCGGATTTTCTCCCAGAGCCAGCAGTTCAGTGGCGGCGGCCTTGGCTTTGTCGTACTGGCCCTCAAATGAGAGCGCGGTGGCCAGGTAGTGAACGTTGTGGCCGTGATGCCCACTGCCGTATAACTTATCCGCCGACATATAGCGGCGCTCGACCGCAGCAGCATCCGAAAACGATGCCGCGGCATCACCCCAGCGGCCTGTCTGAGAATAAATATGACCGGGCATGTGCAGGGCATGAGGAATCCCGGGCACCAGCTCGGGATATTTGGCGCAGCTGGCCCAGGCTTCCTTGGCGAATGACGAGCCTTCGAACCCGTGGATTACATAATGATGCACGCCCGGATGCTCCGGAGCGGTTATCAGCAGGCCGCGCAGGATGGAGACGGCTTCCATCGAGGTCAGATGCGGGGTCTTGTCGGGCAGTTCGAATCCGCGCATCAGGTGCAGCGCCAGGAACAGTTTTGCTTCCACCTCATCGGGATACTTCGCGACAATGGCGCGCAATCCCGAAGTATAGGCTTCCTCGCGATCCTTGATCTTGCGGTCCCGCCGCGCGGCGATGGAAGCCACGTACATTTTCTCCAGATCGGTGGCCTTGCCGGACGCGGCGGCCAGCTCGGTGGCGCGCTGAGCGGCATCGTCGGCGCGCTTGTTGGCGCCCAGCGGATTGCCTTTCCCGAACGCCTTGGCATACAAGTCGAGTTGGAAGCGCGGCCGGTAATCGCCCGACGCAACCATGGCGATGCCCCATTGCGGCATCGGCGCATCCGGATCCAGTTCGGCCGCCTGCCGGAAGCTGCGCTCGGCTTCGGTGGCCCAGAAGGAGTGCAGTTGAGCGAGGCCTTGATCGAAGAATTCCTGCGCCTTTGGATTCGTAGTGGTGATGGCCAGATGGACGTGACCTTGCCCCGGAAGAATCTTAGCGGGCAGCGACGGCGCCACACCGCTGGGGGGCGGCGTGCACACGTCTTTGGACGCTGGCTGGGCGCACGCCACGGCGGCGCCAAGAAGCAAGAAAAAGGCTGCTCTCATACGGGTGAGTGTACCTCAGCGCACGCTAGAGACATGCGGAGATCAGGTCCAGCAGTTGTTGCGAGGTGAATGAGGAACCTTCCACTAACGCCGCCAGTCGGCCCTGTTTATCGATCACCGCCGTTGCCGAGCTATGCGTGAGGACGCCCTCTTCGGGCCAGTACACGATGCCGAAGCGGCCTGCGACTTCGCGGATCGCCTCCGGGCTTCCCGTGAGGAAATGCCAGCCGGACGCGGCGCGCCAGCGGCGGGCGTAGTCGGACAGTACCTCGGGCGTGTCGTACTCGGGATCCAAGGTGATCGAGAGCAGCGTTACTTTTTCACCGAAGCGCTTTTGGACGCGGGCGAAGTTCGCCGAGAGCCGCGGGCAAACATCGGGCATGGGGCAGCGGGTGTAGATGAAGTCGATGGCCACCGTGCGGCCGCGCAAATCCGAGAGCCGCAGCGCCTGCCCGCTTTGGTCCGTGAGCGTGAAATCCGGCACCGTCGAACCCGTCGCGATTCGCTCGGGCAGCTTGGGGAGCACGACATCGCCGAGCGCGGTGCGCTCCACTCGCAGCCGCGACGCTACGGCGCGTCGCAGCCGGAAGCGCACGCGCGAACCGGGGGCAATCCCGTCCAGTTCCGATTCCCGCTGCACATGAAACGGCATGGCCATCGCATCCATGTATCCGGGAATGGCCCGGTGCGATACGGTGAGCGTGCGTTGCGCGCGATCCACCTGGAGCACCACGCCTTGCACCCGATATTGCCGGACGCAGCCCGCTAGCACGAAGGCCGCGGCCGCTGCGAAAAGCCTAGCGGAAATACAGCACGTCCGGCCGGATGGCATGCTTGGCCTCGGCGCAAGGGCCGCACGACATCTGATAGTCGGGGCGCGCGGCGCGAATCAGCTCGGGGATCACGCGGGGATGGTCCGGCTCATGATAAGCCGCGATGGAGATGCGCGGCTTGTATTTCGAGAGCGTTTCGCGCGCGCCGCGGAGGGCGTTCGGCTCCGCGCCCTCAATGTCCATCTTGATGTAATCCACGCGCTCGAGCTTCAGGTCGCGCACCAGCTGGTCGATGGTGGTGAGCGGCACTTTGGTGACATCCACCGCGCCCTCGCGCTGGATCACGAAGCTGTCCGCGGCCGAATTTTTCGGGTCTACGCGCAGGGTGAGAAAATCTTCCTTGTCCCAGACGCCCTTGGGCACGATCACGACTCGTCCGGACTTGATCTCTTCGGGAAAATTGCGCCGCAGGGACTCCAGGTTCTCAGGCGCCGGCTCAATCCCGATAATCTGCTTTGCGCCCGCTTTCAGCTCTTCGCGAATGGTGACACCGATGTTCGCGCCGCAGTCCAGCACGATGTCGCCCGCCCGCGGTCCGCTGTCGCCGGTACCGTAGATCTTGCGCTCTTGCTCGGCCAGATTGTACGGAAGTACGTAATCGCTTCCTTCGGGAATCCAGAAACGGCCGCTGGGCGTGTCCCACAGATGATAGCCCTGGGTGTCGCTCTGAACCAGCGTGCTGGCGTTCAGGATTTTGTCCTTCAGCTCGATCTGCCGTCTGAAATTCGAATCGCTCGTGAGTGCGGCGTCTAGCGAACAAACCTGGCTTCGTCCAGTAGCTACGAATACAGCCGCGCGAAAAGGCGGGTAATACTTCCACGCGGCCCACCCGCCGGCGGTCAGGGCCAGCAGGAGCAGAAAGATTCGGCTCTTCACAGCCTCCAAAATATACCGCAGGGACGGAAGGGTGTGCCACCATGTCTGTTCCGCATGGAGAATGTTCAAAGGATACGAAAGGCTCTGCTCGCTTGGTACCACAAGCACCGGCGAAAGCTTCCGTGGCGCGAGACCCGCGATCCGTATCGCATCTGGGTATCGGAAGTGATGCTGCAGCAAACCAGAGTCGCGGCAGCCATACCTTTTTACGAAAAATTCACAAACCGGTTTCAAACGATTGAAGCATTAGCGTTAGCCTCAGAACAGGAGTTGCTGTCGAGCTGGGCCGGGCTGGGTTATTACTCCCGGGCGCGGAATCTCCAGCGAGCAGCACGCATCTTAATGGCAATGGGTCTGCAGGGGAACGCGCTGCCGCGCGATTATCGGATTATCCGGTCGCTTCCGGGCATTGGCGATTACACCGCCGCTGCCATCGCGAGTATTGCGTTCGATCTTCCGCACGCCGTGCTCGACGGCAACGTGATCCGTGTCTTGAGCCGGATCACCGCCGAACCCGAGGATATCGCCCTTCCGGCCACGCTCCAGCGTCTTGCGGGAATCGCAGAAGAACTGCTGGACCGGAAACAGCCCGGCGATTTTAATCAGGCCGTCATGGAACTCGGCGCCACCGTGTGCCTGCCGCGCGATCCGCAGTGTCCACGATGTCCGGTCAACATGTTCTGCGAAGCGCGCCGGATGGAACGCCAGCTCGAATTTCCGGTGAAACGGGCGCGAGTTCCCGCCATACAAGTGGACCAGCAGTTGCTGCTGATCGAGCGCCGCGGCCAGGTACTTTTCTGGCAGCGGCCCGCGCCCAGCCCCCGGCTGGCTGGTTTCTGGGAACTCCCCGGGCCTGAAGATCTGCCTAAGGCTCGTGTGGGCAGAGAAGTAGGTACTTTCCGCCACTCTATAGTGAATACGCAGTACCACATCCAAGTTGTGCGCGCCACCGTACTCCATGTTCCGGCGGGCTTCCACTGGCTGTCACAAAGAAAGTTGAATGAAGTTCCGTTAAGCACCACAGCTAAAAAGGCATTGCTGTGTTTAGCAAGGCAGAGCGGCTAATGGCCGATCGGGGGAATGTCGATTTTGATAGGTTTGAAGGACGGAGTCAATGGCGATAACGAGAAGGGTTAAAATCGCGGCGGCAATCGTGACCGGATGTACTTTTGCAGGCCTGCTCTGGGCCCACTCAGCCGGTCCGGATCCCCGTCACACGGCGGCACCCGGGGACGATCCGCAGGCTTGCGCCACTTCCGGCTGTCACGTAGGTACGGCGCTGAATGGCGGTGGGGGGAACGTTCAGGTTCAATTCACCAATGGACTGAGCTATTCGCCGGGCGTCAAGCAAACCTTTAAGATCGTCATCACGGACTCGAAAGCCAGGGTCTACGGATTTCAGATGAGCGCGCGCCTGGACAGCAACTTGGCCAATGGAGTGGCCGGAACCTTCACGCCGGATACCCACCAGATAGTCATCTGCGATAACAACAACAACCGGCCGAAGACAGGCTGCGCCAACAATGGCGTCGAGTTCATCGAACATAGCTTGCCTTATACGGTGAATACCATCACGGTGACCTGGACCCCGCCGGCAACCAACGTTGGCGGCGTAC
>JALYHQ010000108.1 GCA_030776455.1 Acidobacteriota bacterium
GTGGTCCCATGCGAATCCCCCGGGCTCGATCCCCAGCCCGAGAATCGACGCTCCAATTGCCTACGATGCGGCAGGCACGCAACTTTTCATGTTCGGTGGCCAGGATTCCTCCGGCGACCGCAATGACCTTTGGGTCTATTCCGTCATCAATCGGCAATGGACCCAGCTGAATCCGCCGGGACCGGTGCCCGATCCGCGCCACGGCCATACGTTGACGCTCGACCCCGTGCGGCGCCGGATCGTCGTCATCGCCGGCCAGGGTGCGGGTTTCTTTGGCGACTCGTGGGCCTATGACATCCAGGCAAACGCGTGGACGCAGCTAGGCGGCAATTCAAGCGGACCCAAAGCGCGCTATGGCCACTCAGCGGTTTACGACCCCAAGCGTGATCGCATCGTGATTTCGCACGGCTTTACGTTCGAAGGACGTTTCGACGATACATGGACGCTTGACTTATCCAGCAACTCCTGGCGCGATATTTCACCTGCCAACGGGCGCCCTCTACGCCGGTGCCTTCATCACGCCGCTTATGTGCCGCGGGGCGATCAGATGTTGCTGTACGGAGGTTGCTCGAGCGGCTTCGGACCATGCCCGCAGGGGGATCTCTGGTCCTTCGATCTCGCGAGAAACCAGTGGACCGAAATCCTCACCACGGTCCAGCCCGCCCCTCGGCAGCGGTATGGAATGGTGTTTGACGACAATCGCGGAAAGCTGGTGCTATTCGGCGGCGTCGGTGGACCTCCTCTCAACGACACCTGGGAATACAATTCCGAAACGCAAGTGTGGATCCAGATTGCGCCCGGAGGCGATCCAGTCGAACCGCGCTATCGTCACGAAGCCGCTTTCGCAACCGATTTGGGCACGGCATTCTTCTTCGGCGGGCAGACTTCGGGTTTCACAAATGATCTGCTGCTTCTGAGCGTGGCAAGGCCAACGGCTCCGCAAATCTCATCAGGCGGAATTGGAGACGTCTTTAGCGGAGTTGGCGGCCCGTTTGCCGCAGGCGAGATAGTCGCCATATATGGGACCTCGCTCGGGCCCGCGACCGGAGTGAGCTCGGCATTCGATCGTGTGGCATCAACTTTGCCAAACACCTCCGCCGGCGTGTCCGTCGCCGTAAACGGCATTTCGGCGCCCCTCTACTATGTGAGCTCCACGCAAGTGAACATACAGATCCCCTATGAAGTAGATGGCCAGCAACAGGCGAGCATCTCTGTCAATTACAACGGCCTGGCGAGCGCAGTGGAGGCGATTCAACTCACGGCAAGCGCACCGCGGCTGTACCCGAGCGCCTTCAATCAGGATGGCTCGTTGAACTCGACCGATAATCCGGCTTCTGCCGGCGGCATCGTCACGTTGTTCGCGACCGGCCAGGGAATGACAAGCCCACAAGGCACGACGGGGAAGGCGGCGATAGCGCCATATCCTCGACCAGTCGGTGCGGTCCGAGTTACTATCGGCGGTCAGGATACTGAAGTTGTTTTCGCGGGTTTGGCGGCTGGGACGGCCGGTGTCACGCAGCTAAACGTCAGGCTTCCGCCGGGGATTGCCGAGAACAAGGCGGCTGAGGTCGTCCTGTCGATTGGAGATGCCAACAGCCAGAAGGGCGTCACGGTTGCCGTCGAGTAGCACGTTTGTGAACGATAGAGCTATTTTCGATCGCTAGTGTTTTGTCGGGCCCTCGCCTTGGCGGAGATCATGAAAGTTATGGGGCTGGCATGCGCAAACAGTCCGCCGCGTCGTAAGCATCCAGGAGAGGGGAGAAGATCGATCTCAATGGCGACGGCAGAATTGATTTCGCGCCGCACAACAGTTCAAAGGAAGCATGTACACGGGCATCAGCAACAGCTCCATCGGTTTTCTATGGGGTGTGGACGCTAGAAGTGAGCTATCAATCATGCTTGAGGAAGGTTGGCTGCCGGCCTCGCGGGGAGGCCCTGCGTCAAATCACTGAATTGATGAGCCTTGAGTAGATCTACAGGTACAATTTTGACTACAGTTGATTTCAGCGGCCCCCGAACGGAGGCTGTATCTCAATTGATTCCATTGGTCGGGGCGGCGAGATTCGAACTCACGACCCCCTGCGCCCAAGGCAGGTGCGCTACCAGGCTGCGCTACGCCCCGACAATTACGATTGTACCCCGCATAGCCGCCCTGAAAAACTTATCGCGCATGACCTGCTCGCGAGAGCCGGCCATGCGCGACGAAATTCGGACCGATCAAAGAGCCGAAAGTTAGCTCTTGGTGGTGACGGTGGTGTCTTTCTTTTTCTTCTTGCCGCCGCTCTTCTTCTTGGTGGTGGCGGTCTTGGTGGTGTCGGCCGGCTTGGCGTCGTCCGCGAAAAGGGCAACTGTGCCCATCAGCAGGGACATGCCCAGCATCATACCCATGATCTTTTTCATTCGAAAGGTTTCTCCTATGACTTCTTCTATTGCAAGTTTGACGTTGCCGTCAATCTCATCATTGCAGCCGGACATGAACCTGTCCTTAAGAGGCAATTAAAATGACTTCATAGCGAAGCGGGCGCCGCTCAGCGTTTTGAAGACAGTTTCTTGCGTACGGACTCGGATTCCTTCGAATCGGGCGCCAGTGCGACGTACTTCGCGTAGGCTTCCCGCGCGCCCGCCGCATCCTTCAGCTTTTCGTCCGTCTCACCCAGCTTCAGCCATGCTTCGGCCAGGTTCGCATTCCAGCGCGTGGCCTCGCGATAGCGGCTAGCCGCGGCTTTGTAGCTCTTCTTCTTGAAATAGTAATTGCCGATCCTGACTTCCTTGGCGGCCTGCAGCGGATTGAACGAGTACACCTTCGGCGCCAGCGACTCGTCTTCCTCCGGCGGCTCCTCCACCTTGGAGTCCTGCTGCGTCTTGCCCTTGGGATCTTTCGATTCCGGGGGCTTAGGCGCTTGCGCCCACAGTCCACCCGCGACAATGATCCCTAGCGCCAGTGCACGTCTCACAACACCAGTATAAACGCTACTGCGCGAACACCCGCCGGAACAGCGCGATCATCTCGCCGAATGCGGCGTCGGTAACCTCAGGATCGAAGCGCGGACCTTCATCGCGCATGAACGCGTGCTCGGCCGGATACAGGCTGGTGGAACTGCGTACTCCAGCGGCCCGCAGTGCCGCGTCAATATTCCCACGCCCAGCCTCGGGCACGTGCGGATCGGCGGTCCCTAACACCAGCAACAATTCTCCGCGGATCTCGCCGGCGCGCGCGAGCGATCCCGCGTCGTCATCCCGCCCCAGTTTTCCGTCGTGAATGCCGGTGCCGTAATAACACACCGTGGCGCGAACGTCGGGCTGCAGCGCCGCGCGAAATGCCAGGTGCCCGCCGATGCAAAAGCCCATGGCGCCGAGCTTCCCCGGCGCCACTCGCGGATGCCTTGCCAGCCAGTCCAGGCCCGCACGGCAATCCGCGTCGAAATCCGCCACTGGAGTTTTCGCGGCGTCGTCCAGCCCCCGCGTTCGGCCCGCGTCAT
The DNA here is from genome assembly GCA_030776455.1 of Acidobacteriota bacterium. Classification (GTDB taxonomy): domain Bacteria; phylum Acidobacteriota; class Terriglobia; order Bryobacterales; family Bryobacteraceae; genus JALYHQ01. The sequence continues at coordinate 3,480 of JALYHQ010000108.1, forward strand.
CGAACGGAAGCACGGTTCCCAGCGGTTCCAGGCGATGATAAATCTCCGGCGCCGCCACCACGAACCCATATCCCGCCAGGCGGATGCACGCCCGCAGCATTGGTCCGGTTAGCTGAAAAATATCCGAATAGCACCAGATGCCCGGATAGCGACCTTCCATCTGCGGTGCGGCCACGAACATGCGCATCGGGCTGCCGCCCGAGGAAATATCCCGGTATTCCGTGGTGACAATCATAGGTCGATTCTAATCCTTGCGGCATCTGAGAGAATAGAGGTAGCCCCCTCCCGCAATGGACCTGCGTGATAAAGTAGCCGCTCTTCCCCTGTCGCCAGGCGTGTACCTGTACAAGGACGCGCACGCCAAGGTGATCTACGTAGGCAAGGCCAAGAGCCTGCGCGCGCGCGTCCGCAGCTATTTCAATGACGAGCGGCTGGCCGATGCCAAAACCGGCACGCTGATTTCCGAAGCTCGCGACATCGATTACATCCTGGTCGACAACAACAAGGAAGCGCTGGCGCTTGAGAACAACCTGATCAAGCAGTGGCAGCCGCGCTTCAACATTCTGCTGCGCGATGACAAGACTTATCCGTATATCAAGCTCACCGCCGAGAAATACCCGCGCGTATACGTCACGCGCCGCTTGCTGAAGGACGGCGCCGGCTACTACGGCCCCTATTTCCCCGGCAACCTGGCTCACCGCCTGGTGCACTTCATCCACCGCCATTTCCTGGTTCCATCCTGCAAGGTGGATTTCAACCGCCACCACACGCATCCCTGCCTGCAGTACCACATCCATCGCTGCCTGGGCCCATGCGTGACCGGCCTCACCACCGACGAAGCCTACGCGGGCGCGGTCCGCGACGTGCGCATGTTCCTCGAAGGCCGCCTCAAGGATCTGGCGGATCAGCTTCGCGGCCGTATGCAGACCGCCTCGGAAGAGATGCGTTTTGAGCAGGCCGCCGCGCTGCGAGACCTCTCCTCCACCGTCGAGGAAATGGAAGTGAAGCAGAAGATGGCCTCCGCTGAGGGCGAAAGCACCGATATTTTCGCCTTCTATGCCGAGCCTCCGCTGGTGGCCGTCAACTTGTTCCATCTCCGCAGCGGACACATCGTGGATCGCCGGGAATTCTTCTGGGAAGATCAGCTCGATTTCGATCCATCCGAGTTTTTCTCGGCTCTCGTGAAGCAGGTTTATCTGGATCAGCAGTATATCCCCGGCCTGATCCACACACCCATGGACTTTGAGGATCGCGAGGAGCTGGAAGAGGTCCTCGCCGAAAAGCGGGGCCGCAAAGTGGAGATTCACACGCCGCAGCGCGGCCAGAAGAAGGCCCTGCTTGGCCTCGTGGAGACCAACGCGAAGCATAGTTTCGACCAGCGCTTCCGCGTGCTGAAGCCTTCCTCGAAAGCTATCCAGACCGCGGTACAAGACGCTCTCACGCTGCCCGAAGCGCCCCAGCGCATTGAATGTTTCGATATCTCGCACATCCAGGGCACCGACAAGGTGGCCAGCATGGTGGTGTGGGAAAACGGCCAAATGAAGAAATCGGACTACCGCAAGTTCATCATCCGGACGGTGGTCGGCAATGACGACTTCGCGTCCGTGCGCGAAGTAGTGACGCGCCGTTACTCGAAGCTGAAAGAAGAAAACAAGCCGTTCCCGGGCCTGATTCTCATCGACGGCGGACTGGGCCAGCTGCATGCCGCGGCCGAAGCGCTGGAATCCATCGGTGTCATCAACCAGCCCCTGGCATCCATTGCCAAGCGCGAGGAGATTGTGTACGTGTACGGCCAGGAAGACGAGCCGGTTCACCTGGACCGCTATTCGCCGGTGCTCCATTTGATCCAGACCGTGCGCGATGAAGCGCACCGGTTCGCCGTCACGTTCCACCGCACGCGACGCAACGCCGCGCGCCTGGTGTCCGAGTTGGAGCAGGTAGAAGGGGTCGGCGCCAAGACGGTTGCCAAGTTACTCCGCACTTTCGGTAGCGCCGAGCTGGTCCGACAAGCGTCGATCGACGAGCTCTCGAAAGTAGTCGGCGCCGCCGCCGCCCGCCGCGTCGTCAGTTACTACGCCTCCGAAGCCAGGCAATCACCTGGTTCCATTCCGCCTCCGTAACGCGTAAACTTGGACGGGGAACACTCACCATGTCATTCGCGCTATACATCGGCGGATTCGCCATCCTGATCGGCGGCCTGATTTACGCTGCCGTGATACTCCACGTCCCGGCCCAATGGATAGCCGTGGGCGCCATCGTTCTGGTGGGCCTGGGAATCCTGATGGGCGTCAAGAATACCCGCCAAAAGGACTCCTCCAGTTGAAAGCCCTGTTCTGGATCGGTCTCGCGGTGATGCTCATCGGCATCGCGCTGCTCTTCATTCCCATTCCACACAATGACCACGAAGGCGTCAAACTCGGCGGCCTGTCGGTAGGCGTCGAAACCCGCCATGATGAAAAACTGCCTCCCCTCGTGGGCGCCATCATCATCGTGGCCGGAGCCGGTCTCATGATCGCGGGCAAGCGGAAGAGCTGAGCCGCGGTAACCTCACCCCACCGGCTTCCCCCACTCCACTTCCTTCCTTAGCCTGGCCTTCAAAATCTTCCCGCCCGGATTTCGCGGCAGCGGGTCGGCCCGCATCACCATAAACTGCGGCACTTTGAAATCCGCCAGCTTGTCCTGCAGGAACTCGACGATCTCTCCGGGCGAAGCCTGCGCACCCGGACGCAGCACCACCACGGCGCCCACCTTCTCGCCCATCATCGTATCGGGCACCCCCAGCACCGCCGTCTCGAACACCGCCGGATGCCCCGCCAGGGCGTTCTCCACCTCCACGCAGTACACGTTCTCGCCGCCGCGATTCACCATGTCCTTCTTGCGATCCACAATCTGCGTGAATCCGTCGTCGTCCAGCCGCGCCAGATCGCCCGTGTGCAGCCAGCCATCCACGAATGTATCCGCCGTCGCCTGCGGCTTGTTCCAGTAGCCTTTCACGATATTCGGCCCGCGCACCAGCAGCTCGCCCACTCCTTCCGACGCTTCGTACAATTTCAGATCGCACACCGGCGCCGCGAACCCCACCGTCTCCGGCCGCAAGCGCGCATATTCATGCGGCAGGAACGTCGCCACCGAAGACGTCTCCGTCAGCCCGAACCCATTCCCCACGCGCGCATTCGGAAACGCGTCCAGAATCCGCGCCACCAGATCCGGCGCGATTGGCGCCCCGCCATAGGCCAGACGCAGCACCGCGCTGGTATCCACATCGGAGAAATTCTTCTGGTTCATGGCCAGCCAGTACACCGCCGGCACCGACGTCAGCGAATTGATGCGCTCTTCGCCGATGGCCCGCAAAAATCCCTGCACGTTAAACTGGGCCATGATCACCGTCGCGCTGCCGCTCTCGCAGCACGGCAGCAGCTGGCTGTTGCATCCCGTGACATGAAACAGCGGCACCGAAACCAGACTGCGCACGCTGCCATCGCTGGGCAAGTCCGACACGCGCCGGCAAGTCTCCGTGTTCGAAAGAAATCCCTCATGCGTGGTCATCGCACCCTTGGGAAATCCCGTAGTGCCGCTGGTGTAAAAGATCGCAGCCACATCCGGCTGCACCACTCCTTCCTCTACGAACGGCTTGCCCTCCGGCAGCGGCTGGCCCGGCAGGAACGCGAATTTCGAACCGGAATCCGTCAGCACATACTCCACTTCGGCGTCGCTGAAGCGCGTGTTCACCGGCACTACAATCGCTCCCGACATCATCCCGCCCCAGAACGCGAGGCACCAGTCGAGCCCGTTACCCAGCCGGATGGCCACCCGATCCTCGCGGTCGATTCCCAGATCGCGCAGCCCTCCGGCCACGCGCGCGGACCTCTCCCACAGCTCCCGATAATTAATCCGCGGCCCGCCGATCTCCACAATCGCTTCATTCGCGCCGCGCTCGTCCACCGTCGCACGCAGCATCGCGATCAATGATTCGGGCCTCCCGTCGTAGCGCTTGATGTGGTCCGCGCCGCGCGTAATTCCGCTCATGTCGAATGGCTGGATCATTAGTAGGCGCCCTGTCTTTCGAAAATCGCCCGCGGATTCTCCACCAGCATGGTGTGTAACTGCTGGTCCGTAACTCCGCGCTGCTTCAGAGCCGGAATCACGTCATTGTGAATGTGCAGGTAGTGCCAGTTCGGCAGTATGGCGGGCAGCGCGCGCTCCGGCAGCCAATCATTGAAACACGCCGCGTCATGTGACAGCACCAGCTTGCCCGCATGCCCTCGCTCGCACAGCCGCGCCACCGTATCCACCCGGTCGGCGAACGGCAAAATGGTATCGATGCCAAACCGGTCCATCCCCAGTGTGGACCCAGCCTCGATCATTTCCTCCAGATACTCAATATCGGTGGTATCTCCCGAATGCCCGATCACCAACCGCGACAGGTCCACGCCTTCCTCGAGAAAAAGCTTCTGCTGCTCCAGCCCCCGCCGCTTGCGCGCGTGCGTATGCGTTGAGATTGGTACGCCCGTCTTGCGATGCGCCTGCGCCACCGCCCGCAGCACGCGCTCCACGCCCGGCGTCATCCCCAGCTCATCCGTCGCGCACTTCAAAATTCCAGCCCGCACTCCCGTCCCCGCGATCCCTTGCTCAATGTCGCGCACGAACATGTCCAGCATCAGTTCCGGTCCGCCCAGCATTGTCCCCGGCCCTTGAAAGTGGAAGTAAAACGGGATTTCGTTGTAGGTGTAGATTCCCGTGGCGACAATGATCTGTAGTTTTGTGCGCTCCGCGATCTTCTGAATGCGCGGAATATATCGACCCAGCCCGATCACCGTCAGATCAACCACGGACCGCACGCCGCGATCGTACAACTCATTCATCCGCGCCACCGCGTCCGCGATCCGCCGGTCCTCGTCCCCCCACGTCTCTGGGTAATTCTGCATGATTTCGGCAGAGAGCACAAAAATGTGCTCGTGCATCAGCGTCGGGCCCAGCTCCCCCGAATCAATCGCCCCGCGAACCGTCTGAATCGTAGCCATATCACTCCGAAATAATCCACTTCACCAGATCCCCGATAGACACCACGCCCACCACTACATTGCCGTCCATCACCGGCAAATGGCGTATCCGATGCTCGGTCATGATCCGCATGCAATCGTCCACCGTATCGTGTGAGCTCACCGTCATCACCGGGGCGTTCATGATCTCCCGCACCAGCATATCCCGCCATGAGCGCCCTTTCAGGATCACCTTGCGCGTATAGTCGCGCTCCGACACGATGCCATCCACCTTTCCATCGCAAATTACCAGCAACGCCCCCGCGCCCCGTTCCGACATCAACTCAACTGCCGCATGGAGCGGTGT
>JALYHQ010000109.1 GCA_030776455.1 Acidobacteriota bacterium
GCGCCTCGACCGCCTCCGCCGCCGGGACCTCCGCGGCCGCCCCACTGCGGGCGATTATCCGCGGGCACTTCCAGTTGCTCCAGCGCTGCCTCCAGCTTCTTTCGCGATGAGGTGAGATCCTGCAGCAGTTCCGCCTCGCCTTCGAAATGAACCACGAACGCCTGATCCTTGTCCTCGCGGAGCACTTGGCTCATAAAGGTGTAGCTGGCCTTGCGCTCCTCGCCCAGAACACCCCGCTGGCTACCGCTGGTGTCCACCAGCAGACCCAGCGTGAGGGGCAATCCCGATTCACGCGAAAAGTAACGGATAGCCTGCTGGCGGCCGTCCTCCGACAGCGTGAAATCGTCCTTGTTAAGGCTGGTGACGATATGCCCCTGCTTGTCCCGCACGGTCGCAAACACATTGACTACCTTGACGCCCGTGGAAAAAGTGGAATCCTGGCCGCAAAGCAGCAGGCTAGTAAATGCGGCCACGGAAATGCGCGATGGAATCACTCTTAGAACGATGCACGCTCTCTTCATCGGGTTACAACTTGCGCAGGGATTCGATTTCCTCCAGTATCTTCCGCACCAGGGCCTCGGTAATCTTTTGGCCCTTTTCGCGAGTCGCCAGGGTGGGGTCGCCGTAAATGCCGGTGGCGGAATAAGTTCCTTTGCCCTTGGGATCGCGCGTTAGCGGACCAGGGCTCGGATGATAATCCTTCACGGCCTTGGCCATGTTCACGGACGCCGGGTCAATGTAGAGCAGCATCGAAGTTTCCGACTCGTCGGCGTGAGTTCCGCCTTCCTGCGTGCAGAACTGCTTCTCGATGGGCCCCAGCACGACGCTGAGATCGGTGTAGCGCAGGACGATTCCCTGCTTCGCCAGGATCTCCACGGCGGCTTCCAGCGGACGTTTGGTGGAGACCCCGGTGTTCAGCACATAGAACCGCTTGGGGCCGTAACGCGCCAGGCTGGTGGCGATTTCAACCATCAGGTCGCGCGCGGTTTCAAGCGTAAGCGAAATGGAGCCCGGGTATTCGAGGAACGCCGGATAAAAGTTGTAGTTAACGGTGGGCGCCATCACCAAGTTAGACTGCGCTAGCACGCGTTTCTTGAGGTATTCGGCGAGGATGAAATCGTTCTTGAGCAGCAGGTGCGGGCCATGTTCCTTGGACTCGGCGCCGATGGGAATCACGACGATAGTGTCGGGCTTGAGCGCCTTCTCGGCCTCGAGCCAGGTCATGTCGGACAGCAGCTTGCCCTGCGCCCAGGCGGTGGTGAGGGACATCGCCAATAGTATCGCCCGCATACGGACAGCGTACCGGTTTTGCACTCAGCTATCCCCGCAGATCGGCGAAGGCTTGTTCGATTTCGCTCTTGGCCCCCGGACAGACCGGAACCAGCGGCAGGCGTGGCGGACCTCCGTAATAGCCGGCGATATCCATGGCGTGCTTCAGACCGGGGACCCCGTACTTTGACGTCACCAGTTGCGCCGCGCGCCCGATACGGTGCTGCCAGTCCAGGGCGGCTTGCGGCTCGCGCGTCCGGTGCGCCTCCCAGATGGAGATGCACGCATACGGCGCCGCATTGGCGAAAGCGAGCACCGCGCCCGAAGCGCCCACGGCGAGCGAAGGCGCGAGTGTGGGCGCCGATCCCACCAGCACCTGGAATCCCGGCTTCACTTCGTGGATCATTTGCAGGACTTTTTCCATGCTGCCGGAGCTTTCCTTGATCGCGGCGATGTTCGGATGATGCGAGAGCTCCGCCACGGCTTCAGCGGCGATATCGATTCCCGTAGTCTGCGGCCAGTTGTAAATGATCAATGGAATGGCGGATTGATCGGCCACTGAGCTGAAATAGAGCTTCTGGGCCGCTGCATTGTTCAGCAGATTCTTGTAGTAATGCGGCGTGCGCACCATCGCCGCCTTGTAGCCCATCGCCGCGGCGCGATTGGTGAGGTCCACGGTCTCGCGCACGCTTTCCATGCCCGTGCCCGCGATCAGCAGCTTGCCGGAATCGGCGTATTCGGCGGTCCATTCCCAGAGCTGGATCTTCTCCTCGGTGGTGAGCATCACGCTTTCGCCGGTGGACCCGCAGACTACATAACCGGCCAGCGGAGTGCGATTCCACTTTTCGATATTATGCTGGAGCTTCACTTTCCAGAGAGCGCCCGTATGATCGAACGGAGTTGCGATGGGAGGAAAAATGCCTTGCAGTTTCATGGAGGGAAGCGAAAGGGCCCGCGCGGTGGCGGGCCCTCGGGGAAAACTACTTCACCGGTCCGACGGTGTAGATAATAACCAGCGTGTAGAGCGCCAGCGACTCAATCAGCACCAGACCCAGAATCAACGCGCCGCGAATGGCGGCGGTGGCTCCAGGATTACGCGCCATCGCTTCCGAGGCTCCGGCGACGGCCTTGCCTTGGCCGATACCGCAAAGGCCGGACGCGATGCCCATGCCGATCGCGGCCAGCGCGAATTTCCATTCGCCGCTGGCCACCACGGGGGTGCCGGGCGCCTGCGCGAAAATCGGAGTCGCCAGCAACAGCAGAGCCGCGGCCAGCAGAATCAGTTTCAACTTCATGTGTGTTTCTCCTTGAATAAAATATCGCCGAGGAGGTGGTTCTCTTCGCACCTGGGGGAGCGGGAGCTCACACTCGGCAATGATAAAGCCGGTTCGGTATTAATGCTCGTGCGCAACCGCGTTGCCCACGTAAATCATGGCCAGCAGCGAAAAGATGAAGGCCTGCAGGAATGAAACGAATACGTGCAGCCCCATGAACAGCGACGGCAGCAGCAGGTAAGTGAGTCCCAGGAACGCCATGGTGACCTGCTCGCCAGCGAACATGTTGGCATATAGACGAATGGTGAGCGACAGCGGGCGCGCGAAGTGGCTGATCACTTCGATGGGAACCATCAGCGGCGCCAGCAGCGGCATCGGTCCCGCGAAGTGCGCCGCGTACTTGCGGACGCCATGCTCGCGCATCCCCATGTAGTTGTAATAAAGAAACAGCGCCACCGCGAGCCCAGCCGGTACCGCCGGCGTCATCGTCGGCGATTCAAACCCGGGGATGATGCCGATCAGGTTCATGAATAAAATAAAAATGAATAGCGTCGCGAAGAATGGCACAAACTTAGCGCTGCCATGTTCCACCGATTCGCTGGCCTGGCCTTGAATGAAGCCGAAGAGCGTTTCGAACAGGTGCTGGACCTTGCCCGGGCGATCCACCGACAGGCGCGGGCGCAGCCAGGCGAACAACAGCAGAATCAGGATCACAATCAGGATTTCCATGGTGATCCAATTCGTCCAGGGATGCGCGGGGTTCTCGGGAGGTATCCCGATGGCGGTGAGAAACGAATCCGCCGGACCCGCCAGAAACTTGTTGAACAGCTTTGTCGACCAGATGTCAACTTCTTCGTTCATGCGTGTGATATCTACTTTCGCTTGAGGACAAACTCGTAAAAGATCTCGATGAGAACCGCGGCGCCCGACACTAGCAGTCCCGTCACCGCGGCTGTCAGACTGACCTCTAGAAACCTGATTATACCGTAGACTAGCAGCGCGATGGCGAGGAAGCGCAGAATCCAAAGCGACGCGGCGCGAGGGCGTCCCGAGGCAGCGCCCAGCGCATCCACAACCTTGCGCCAGCGCCAGAAACTGATATAGGAAATAGCCGCGCCGAAAAGGAACCCCGCGCCCTCGCGCCAGCCGCGAAGCAGTGCGAGCGCGAGGCTTCCGCAAAGCCCCAGAGCGACGATGATCCCACGCGATCCGGCGATTTGCCGCTTCATAAGCGGCTGCGCCGCTATCCGGCATTATCTTTATTCAGCTCGCGCACCATTTCGATCAATCCGGAAACGATGCCCAGCAGCAGAAAGACGATTTTCAGGAAGCCGGTGCCAAACGCCTTGTCGAGAAAGTATCCGATGACATAGCCCACCAGCATCGCGGCCGGCAGCAGAAACGCCAGTCCGGAGTATCGTCCAAACGTCTGCCAGATGGTCTCGGGGCGCTTCTCAGGCGGGGGCATGCGCGCTCCGCTTCCGCTCCAGAATGGCGCCTGCTTGTTCCGCGGTTTCCTTCACCAGGAAACCCATTTTAGGATGACTGGGCTCTAAGTCCGCGGTAATCCCGAACTCCTGCAAGGATTCCGTGGTGGTGGGCCCGATGGAAGCGACTGCGATCTTCTCGAATGCGGATCGAACGTCCAGCTCTTCCTCGGCGGCCATCTGAAAAAGATGTGTCACCTGAATTGACGTAGTAAAGATAGCGACATCCGCGAGGCCTTGCGCCAGCCGGCGAGCCGCTTCGCGCAACGGTGCCGTATCCTCGGGCAGCGCCCATTGGTAAACCCGCACGGCAGTCACTTCGGCGCCGCGTTGCCGCAGGCCCGCGAGCAATTCCGGGTTCGACTTTCCATATTCCTGTACCGCGATGCGCCGCTCGGGCCGGTCCGCCGTCGCGGCCAGCAGTTCCCGCCACGTATTGGGCTCAGGCACTGCGATGGTCACCGGCACGGCCATCTCGCGCAGCGCGGCAACGGGCTTGGGTCCGCGAGCCACCACCGTAACTCGCCTCAGCGCCTCCGCGAATCGACCTTCGAGATAACGCGTGGCCAGCACTTTGTTGAGCGCGCGCGTGCCCACGCCCGTGAGCAGGATCACCATGTCGAAATCGCCGCGGAAGAGCCGCTCGGCGAAGTCGAACGCCTCGGGATTGTCTTCGATGGGCGTCTCGCGCATGGACGGCGCGACAAATGGATCGCCTCCCTGACGCCGGATCAGCTCGCCGAATTCGACTGAGCGCCGGCTTTCAAACGCGATCACCCGAAGCCCGCCGAAACCCATCGAACCCAGGGTAGCAGTTGATTAGAACTCGGCCCGCAAGCGCACTCCAAAACTCCGCGGCGGTCCGATGGCGGTGCCCGAAAACAGACCGGCGAAGTTGATGACGTTCAGCCGATCCGTCAGATTCCTGACGTCGGCCTGAAGCGTGACGGATTGCTTCTCGTGACGCCAGAGATCGATGCCGGCCGTCGCGTCGATTGTAAAAGAGGGCCGGACCCGGCCTCGCGAGAAGTTGACGCGATCGAGAATGCGCGAGCCGTATTGCGCCGCCAGCTCCGGGTCACTGGCCGGATCGATTTCTACCGGCAGGCCACTGCCGTAGGCCGATGACATTGCGATCCAGGCGCGCGGGCTGGCTTGAACACGAATTCGCGATTGCACCGTGTTGCGCTGGTCTTGAGTAATGGGAAACCGTCCGGCGCCGGACAAATCAGCGGTCTTGTCCCCCAGGAAAAGTCCGCCGGTAACCGGCAGGTAACCCGTGCCCACTATATTGGACCAACTCACGAAACCGGAAAAGCGCCCCCAGCGCGGCACTTCTATCCGCGCCTCAAACCCGCGAATTTCGGCGCGCGCGAAAGCGATGGGAAAACTCACACCGGTGTTGAGAAACAGATCGTCGTCGGGAAAGTTGCGAAACGTGCGGCGATACCAGTTGCCGTCCAGGCGGAGATGCCCGAAAAAGGCTTTCGCGAAACCAGCCTGATAAAAACTGCCCAGCGACGGCGGCACTGCCAGCCGCAGGACACGGCTGTTGAGCACCTCGGCCTGCGGCGAACTGGCCAGCAGCAGATTCTCGAAAGCCGGCGTCTGGAAGACGCGATCATAAGACGCGCGCAGAATCAGGCCCGCCCTCGGCCAGTACCACGCCGCGCCAAGCCTCGGGCTGAAAGCGTTGTCGCTCGTGAGCAGACGGTAATGGTCCCAGCGGAGACCCGCACTCAGCGTCCAGTTTCCAAGGCGCGCGACATCTTGAATGAAAACGGCCTGTTCGCGATCCGGTTGCCGCCCAGCGAAACGAAATACCGCCGGCGTCTCCACGTCAAATCGTCCCGAGTCCGTAATCCGATAGCTGAATGTTTCTTGCACCGTTGCGAAGTCCGCCTCCACTCCCGCTTTCCAGTCATGCGCCCCCGAGTGCGCCGAAATGCTGCCCTTCACGTATCCATCGCGATATTCGCGCTGCTGGCCGGCGATCACGGGAGTGGACAGCGCGTTCGACCACAAGTTGGCGGACAGATCGCGCACCATTCCTCGCGCGTCGACGATCACGCTGGGCGAGACGACATGCTGCCAGGACGCCTGCCCCGACGATTCCACGCTGTCGCGATCCTGCCGCTGCCCGGCGGTCTCCTGCAGCCGCTCATTGGGCACCTGGAAGCGCACAATGCTGCGCTGGAATCGCAGGCGGACCCGGTCGGCGTCGCTGAAATCGCGGTCGGCTTGCGCCGTGACACCGAAATTGGTTGCGCGGTTCGTGAAGTTTTCTTCCACCGGCGCATCCAGGTAACGGCTGGTGCGCGCGCCTTCCACCGAAGCGCCGATGCTGCCGTGAGCTGACGTATACTGCCCCGACCAAAACCCGCTGGCGGTATCGAAACTGCCGCCCCCGCCGATCGCCTTGCCATGAAATCCCACGCGTCCGTCCCGCGCAGTGGTTACTTCGATAACGCCACCCAGCTTGCGTCCGAACTCAGCCGGATAATTGGCAGTGAGCACATTCATGCTCTGGATGTCGTCGGCGTCAAACTCGGGAGCGAATGCCGGCGAGCGATTATCGGTGACGGGGATTCCGTCCACCACGTACTGAACATCATACTCGGAGCCGCGCGGATGCAGGACGCCGTTGGCTTCCAGCAGCCAGCCTGGCTGCGCATTCACCAGATCCACCACCGAGCGGCCCGGCTGCGACGCGTGGCGTTCGTCGATCGCTTCCGAACCGACGTGGTATACCGACCCGGTACGCCGCGGATCCAGCAGTGTATCGGCATCCGTCACGATCACCGAGCTTGCCACCGGCGCGATGGCGAGCGCCACTTTCAACTCCACTGGTACCGCCGAATGAATCTCCACCAGCGCCGAGTATGGAGCGAATCCGTCGCGGCGCACCTCCACGCGATACTGACCCAGCGGAAGATCCTTGACCATCAGTCGTCCGTCGGGCGCCGCCGTGAGACTCCGGTGAACCTGGCTGGCCTGGCTTGAGACCACTACGCCGGCGGAAACGGGAAGCCCGGCGGAATCGGCTATTTCGAGGCGCAATTCGCCGGTTCCGCTGACTTGCGCGAGCAGAGCGGCTGCGAAGCCCAGCGTGGATAGGAGCTTGATCATCCCGACGCTTCATTTTCGCGCATTGCGGCAACCGTATACTGATGCTGTAGTGAACCGTGAACATTCCAAGACGATGGCGTGAACTGGTCTTCGCGCTGCTTGCCGCGCAGCAGCTCGCCGCGGCCGCTCGCAGCTTTGACGTAGTGGTGTATGGCGCCACCGCGGCTGGCTCCATAGCCGCTCTCGCCGCCGCGCGAAACGGCGCTACCGTGGCATTACTCGAACCCGGCCGCTTCCTCGGCGGCATGACCACCGGCGGTTTGGGCCAGACCGACTTCGGCAAGAAGGAAACCATCGGCGGATATTCGCTCGAGTTCTATCAGCGCGTGGGCCGTCACTACAATCACGCCGTGGACTGGCGCTTCGAGCCGCACGTCGCCGAAGCCGTGCTGCGGGACATGCTGGAAAGCGCCCGCGTTCCCGTGTTCTTCTTGCATCGCCTCGTGGAGAAGACCGGCGTGCGCAAAGCTGAGGGCCGTATTCAAGAAATCCGGCTCGACAACGGCGGTGCTTTTCGGGCCAAGGTCTTCATTGACGCCACCTACGAAGGCGACCTGATGGCGCAAAGCGGAGTCAGCTACACGTTGGGCCGCGAAAGCGCGCAGCAGTACGGCGAGTCGCTGGCGGGCGTTCGACCTCGCGACAAGAACCATCAATTCGACGTTCCCGTGGCGGCGTTCGATGCGCCGGGCAAGCTGCTGGCGGGCATTCAATCCGGCCCGCGAGGTGCAATCGGCGCCGGCGATCGCAAGGTTCAAGCTTACAACTTTCGGCTGTGTCTCACCGACGATCCAGCGAACCAGTTCGCAGTCCCGCGGCCGGAGCGTTACGATGCACGCCGCTACGCGCTGCTGTTGCGATTGATTAACGCCCTCACGGAACAGCGCCGTCCGCCGAAACTTGCGGACCTCATCTATTTCGGCAGCCTGCCGAATCATAAAGCCGACATCAACAACCGCGGCGCGTTTTCCACCGACTACATCGGCAAGAGCTGGGATTATCCCGAAGCCGGATACAAACGGCGGGCGCAAATCTGGCAGGATCACATCGATTACACGGCGGGCTTCCTTTACTTCCTGGCAAACGATCCCAGAATCCCCGAACCGTTGCGCCTCGAGATGCGGCGCTGGGGCCTCGCCAAGGACGAGTTCCTGAAAACCAATCACTGGCCCACGCAGCTCTACGTCCGCGAAGCACGCCGCATGACCGGTGAATATGTCGTGACCCAGAAAGATATCCAAACCGAACTTTTGAAGGACGATTCCATCGGAATAGGCTCCTACAACAGCGATTCGCACAACGTCCAGCGGTACCTGGAACAGGATGGCACCGTCCAGAATGAGGGCAACATGGAAGTGCCCGTGCGCCCGTATCAGATTCCCTTCCGCGCCCTGCTGCCAAAACGATCGCAGATCCGGAATCTCTTGGTGCCGGTGTGCCTGTCGGCGAGCCATGTCGCCTACTCCACGTTGCGCATGGAGCCGGTCTACATGATTCTTGGGCAGGCAGCCGGAGAAGCGGCCGCGCTCGCGGCTCGATCCGGATCGGCGGTGCAGGACGTTCGCATCACGCAACTCCGGGATGCCCTCATTGCGCATGGCGCGGCGCTGGGCTCGCACTGAGCGTACAATAGCGGCATTATGCACGTTCTCAAGATTGCAGCCGCGGCTGTCACACTATCGTTGCTCGCAAGCGCGCAAACCACCGGCTGGACCCATTATGGTTCCGACCCCGGCGGCAGCCGCTATTCGCCGCTGAAGCAAATTACCCCTGGGAACGTGGATAAGTTGAAGGTGGCTTGGACTTACCACACCGGCGCGCTGCTGCCCGAAACTCCACGGAACCGCCAGGCCGCTTTCGAAGCCACGCCCATCCTGCTGGATGGCACGTTATATCTGAGCACGCCTTATAACCAAGTGATTGCCCTTGATCCCGTAACCGGCGCCGAGCGGTGGAAGTACGACCCCAAGGTCGACCGCACGCATGGATATTCCGAAGTAACGTCGCGCGGCGTTTCCGCCTGGACATCAAATACCGGATCGCGGATCGTCATGGGCACCATCGACGCGCGCCTGATCGCGCTGGACGCTAAAACCGGAAAGCTGGTTGCTGAATTTGGCGACAAGGGCCAGATCGATTTGACGGCGAACATAGAGCTGCGCGATCGCGGCCAGTATCAACTTACGTCGCCGCCCGCCATCGTGAAGGATGTCATCGTGGTGGGCTCCTCCATCGGCGACAATCGCGCGGCGGACGTCGAGCGCGGCATCGTGCGCGGGTTCGATGCACGCACCGGCAAGCTCCTTTGGACCTGGGATCCCATCCCGTGGGCTGCCCATAACCACCCCCGCACCGGCGCTGCCAATGCCTGGTCGGTGATCTCGGCCGACGTTGAACGCGGCCTCGTCTTCATCCCCACCGGCAGCGCCAGTCCCGATTTTTACGGCGGCCAGCGTCCCGGTGACAACAAGTGGGCCAACTCGGTAGTCGCGCTCCGCGCCACCACCGGTGAATTCGTGTGGGGCTTCCAGGTGGTGCATCATGACCTCTGGGATTACGATGTTCCCGCGCAGCCCGTGCTGCTCAGGTACAAGGACCAGCCCGCCGTCGCCGTGGTAACCAAGATGGGCAACCTGTTCGTCCTGGATCGCCTTACCGGAAAATCTCTGACTCCGGTTGAGGAGCGGCCAGTGCCGAAGAGCGATGTCCCAGGCGAAGAAATTTCGCCGACCCAGCCGTTCCCCTCCTTCCCGCCGCTCGCGCCGCAGACCATGACTGTGGACGACGCGTGGGGACCCACGCCCAAGATCAAAGCCGAATGCCGCGAGAAGATCGCAGCCCTGCGCTCCGAAGGCATCTTCACGCCTCCCAGCTTGAAAGGCTCGCTCTTCTTCCCCGGCAACGTCGGCGGCGTGAATTGGGGCAGCGCGGCCGTGGATCCCGTGCGCGGGTTGCTGGTGACGAACACCAACCGGATCGCTTTCGCGGTCCGTTTGATTCCACGCGAGAAGGCCCAGGCGGACCGCGAAGCCGGCGAGCGGTTCGGCGGAGAATACGGCCAGCAAGCGGGCACACCCTATGTCGTTTACCGCGAGCCGCTGCTCTCATCGATTCGCACGCCTTGCAACACTCCCCCGTGGGGCACAATCTCGGCGCTGGACCTGAACAGCGGCAAGATCAAATGGGAAACTCCGCTTGGGTCGATGATACCGGGACTCGATATCGCCACAGGATCGCCCAACCTGGGCGGCCCCATGCTCACCGCCGGCGGAGTGGCCTTCACGGCCGCCGCCATGGACACGTACCTGCGCGCGTTTGACGTCGAATCCGGCAAACAGATCTGGAAAGCCGAGCTCCCCGCCAGCGCCCAGGCCACTCCGATGACCTATAGCGCGAACGGAAAACAGTACGTCGTCATTTGCGCCGGCGGCCACGGCAAGCTCAGCACGAAAATGGGCGACTCCGTTGTGGCCTACACTCTCGAGTAACTATTTCCCGGCGTAAACTTTCGACGGACCCACCAGCGTTACATGCGCGATCTCGGTCTTTAGCTTGATCGCTTGAAATCCGGCCTTCCCTTCACCGCCCGGATCGAAGGTTATGACGTATTGCTCCCGCAGCCGCTCGCTGATCTCCTTCAGATACGGAGCGAATGAGATCGGATTGGAAGACCCCTGCCAGTAAAATTCGCCGCCCGTCTCATCCCCGAGCTGTGAAAGATAATTCTGTCCCCAGTTAATCTGCCAGTAGCTGTGCCCTGCATGGCCCTCGCTCCCGAAGTAGATGGAGTAGACCACCACACCCGCGCGCTGCGCCGTTTCGATGGCGCGGCTCAGATAGGGATTCGATGGGCCCGCGCCGTAGTCGGGATCGATGCCGCTGGTGATCAGCAAGACTTCGTGCGCCTGCGGCGAGGCGGGCCATCGATGAATGAGGTCTATCAAGGATAGATAAGGACTCGCCGAAATCCCCGGCGCGCCCAAAGGCAGCCGCAGCGCTTTGGCCGCCAGCTCGCGATCCGAGGTAAGCCCTTGTACCGGCGCCACTGTTCCATTTCGCAGGTAGCCCACGCCCACCTGCGTATTCCCCGGCTGGTCCCGAATAAATTTGCGCAGATCGTCTAGTTGCAAACCGAGCGAAGTATCGGTCCCGTCGTCGATCAACACCCAGAGCTGCACGCCGGCTCCATCGTCGCGTATTGGCGTCAACCCGGTTACCCGCTTGCGGTGATTGTTCTCATACACCATGACGTCGGCGCTGGTGATTTGCGGCGTGGCGGCGCCCTTATGCGCTTCCACCGTCACCACGATTCTGGCCTGCGTATCCGGATTCTGAGCGGCGATAATAAGCTGCGCCGAAAGGACAACCAGAGTCAACTTGATCCATCGAGGCATTATGCCCTCCGCTGGATTGGACGCGCCGGGCGCGGTTAGCGATTCAACAGTCGCAGGCGCCGCATTCGCAACAGCAATCGCACGCATTGCACCCATCGCAACACGAGCCAAACTTTGAACCGGAGCTTTTCTTGCCAGGCGCCGAGGCCGGAGCTGGTTCCGAAGGCGTGGTTGCGAATACCGCGCCAAGCGCCATCAAGTTGACTCCCAGGCCCAGACACTGCCGCCAGGACTCGGCGGATCGCACATGATGAGGAAACAGGAATGCGAACGCGGAAACGCTGGCCAGCACCGCGGCGCCCTTGAAAACCCCGGCCATTTCCCGCTCGCGCATGCCGCGCGCGAACGTGACCGCGTCGCGCCAGCGTTCCCGCAACGGCTTGCGGCAGCGATAGCGGAGCACTCGCAAACGAAGCCCCAGTCGCTCTTCGACGTTCATCCGCAGGCGCGCGGCTAATTCCGGTCGCAGCTGTCGCTCTACTTCCACCGTTGCGGCCAGAACTTCGTCGCGTCCCGACAGACTCGGAAAGGCGTGCAGCGGATTGAAATTGCCGCTTCGTGCATCGCGTTCGCGATCTTCATGCGCATCCAACACGTAGACCAGGCTTCCGAAGCTGTATCCCAGTTGGTACATCGAGTCCACAAGATCTTCTCTCCCAACCAGTCGCATCCCATGCGAAAACACCAGCGCCGATGCCACCGCAGTGGGCTCCGCGACGTGCGCCAGCGATTGCGGATGCGCTTCCCGTTCCATCTGCGTCCCCAGAATCGCCTCTATCTGATCCAGCGGAACGCTCCAGCCTTTCATGCGCGCGGCCGCCCGGCGATAACTCGGCGAAAAGAACCTTGCGGCGAAACGCCAGCGAAGTTGCTTCGAATCCGCGCGATGATCGGCAATGTGAAAATGCGCCAGCACCGCGGCGGCCGTGGCCGCGTACTCGAGCGCCAGCGGCATCGTTTCGCCCCGCCGCGGCATGGTGAGGCAGTTGAAGGACCGGTATGCCGGACCCCAATCCGGTTGGACGGAATGCTCCATCAACAATTCCGCCAGGAAGACCGTATCGTGATTGAGCAACACGCGCGAGCGCTGGCCGTACAGCGTACCCAGCGTCTTGCAAGTGCCGCAGTAGGGCAGACGTTCCGCGCGCCGCATCAGACCGAACATGCGCGTTATTGTACCTCGCTCATCACGCCCAATCTACCTTTGGGTGCATCGTATGCCACTTCGTCGCACGCTCATACACCAGCGCGGCGCGCAGCGCTGTGCCTTCCTCGTACAATTTCCCCGTGAAGACCATTGACTGCGGCTGGTTGTTCACAAATCCGCACGGCAGCACCACTTGCGGATGCCCGGTAAGATTCGTCACCAGCAGCAGTGATGTAAAAGACGGCGACACCAGGACATCCCAGTTCGCCATGAACTCGTCCATGCGGCGCATCAACAGAGTGCGGGCACGCTGGGCGCGAATATATTCCACAGCCGGAATCACGCGCGACGTACGGAAACTGTTCGGCCAATCGTTCGCGCTCTGGCCTTTCAACTGGTCGACGC
This sequence comes from Acidobacteriota bacterium, assembly GCA_030776455.1. Taxonomy (GTDB): domain Bacteria; phylum Acidobacteriota; class Terriglobia; order Bryobacterales; family Bryobacteraceae; genus JALYHQ01. The sequence goes on from JALYHQ010000109.1 coordinate 13,106, forward strand.
CGCCGTCGCGAGTGAGATCGTCAAAGGCGGTGGCCGCTTCAGCTTCCAGGATGACGCGCAGCGGACCGGCGGCAAAATCCGGGAGCTTCACTGGCTCTAGCTTCGCCCCGGCGCCGCGCAGATCGGCAAGCGCCTGATCGAGGACCGTCTTAGTATCCTTCTGCTGGGTCCGGTCAAAGTCGGCCTGCACGACACCGATTTTCAAGCCGCGCAATCCGAGCCGCGGCTGCCAGTCAAACGGCGCGTCCACCACGGCCAGATCGCGGCCGTCCGTACCGTGGATGGCGCGAAGCACTAGCGCGCAGTCTTCAACCGTGCGGCAGATGGGGCCCGGCTTGTCCATGGTCCAGCTCAGACCCATAGCGCCGAAGCGGCTCACTCGCCCGTAGGTGGGCCGCAATCCGGTGGCTCCGCAGCGGGTGCTGGGCGAGATGATGGATCCTAGCGTTTCCGTACCCAGCGAGAATCCCACTAGCCCCGCGGCCGTCGCCGATGCCGATCCGGCGGACGATCCGCTGGAGGTCTGCTCCGTGTTCCACGGATTCTTGGTCATGCCGCCGAACCACAATCCACCCTGCGCCAGCGCGCCCATGGACATCTTTCCCAGCAGCACGGCGCCGGCTTTTTCCAACCGCTCGATTACCGTAGCGTCGTAATCGAACACCTGTTTGACATACGGCTCCGCGCCCCAGGTGGTCGGATAGCCCTTCGCGGAGAAAAGATCCTTCGCGCCATACGGGATTCCATGGAGCGCACCGCGATAGTGCCCGCGGCGAATTTCCCCATCGGCGCGCTCCGCTTGCGACAAAGCCAGATCGTCCGTGAGCGTCACCAGGCAGTTCAGCTTGGGCGAATACTTCTTGAGCCGGTCCAGATACATCCTGGTCAGCTCAGTGGACGAAATACGCCGGGCGCGGATTAACGCGCCGAGTTCCGTCGCGGGAGCGAATGCGATCTGTTCGAGCGATTCCGGCCGCTTCCCCGCCCGCACCGCGCTGGGAGCAAACCTGGCCGCGCGCTTCTTGGGCGCCGTCGGATAGAAGCGAGTCGCCGGCTCGGTATCCAGCGGCACCGGAATCTTGCGCAACTCTTCATATCCCGCCAGCGCGCGGTTGACGCCCGGCAGCATCATGATTTCCTGCGCTTCTGTGAATTCTAGACCGATCAGCTTCAGCGCCTGATGCAGCGAGTCCTTATCGACACGCGGGGGCGTCGCCGCCGGCGGCGGAGGCTGCCCTTCAACTCCCGGCACTCCCGCCGCGGAGAGTACCGCAACCAGCTTCAACCACGCACGACGATCCATAGTCCGTCCATCTTAACAGCCGTCGCGCGGAATTATGTCGAAGAACGTACAGCCAGCAAAGGTAGCGCGGCTTCGGGCGTGAATACGAGCACTGGTGACTGGCGAAATCCACGGGGATCTCGTGTGATGATCGCGTCGCAGCCGGCTAACCGTGCGGCTGCAATCGTCACCGCATCTTCAAAGTCAGGCGAGGGCGACTGGAGTGCTTCTTGAATTACGCCTTCATCCACCGACGCAATTCCAAAAACGCTGAGAATCTTCAAGATAGTTCGTCGCGCTTTCGGAGTGCTCTGCTCTCTGCGAATCAGATAATGAATCGTGGTCACCGCGTGAGCCGCGAGCAAACCCTCCGCTTGGCCAGTTTCGATCGCCGCCCAGACAGCTGCACTCGCCGCCGCGTGAGTCCCTCGATCGCGCAGAACGTCCAACACGACATTCACATCGATAAGAGCCTTCATCGAAATTTCTTGGTCAGATGCGCTCTGTAATCGGCTAAGTCGCCCTTCTTCAAGCTTCCCCTGACCGACCTTAAGACTGGCGGCGCGCGCTCCACATCAATGGGCTTTGAAACCAGCGTCAAGTAGGTTTCCACGATCTGGGACACGGAGAGCCCCTGCTGCTTTGCAAATTTCTTCGCGCGTGAGACTACCGAACTGTCCACACTCAGGGTAAGCTTAGACATCTATACGTATAATGCCAAAATCTTAATACGTACAGCGAAACCCTACGTATTCACTCCCGATGCCAGAAAGCCCCCATCCACGGCGATGCACTGCCCCGTGATATAACTTGCTCCGTCGGAGGCCAGCAGCACCGCGGTCCCCACCAGCTCTTTCGCGCTGCCGAATCGTCCCATGGGCGTTCGCAGCAGAAACTCGCGCCCGCGCTCTGTGCCGTCTAGCAACGCGGAGTTGAGCTCAGTGCGAAACACGCCGGGCCCTATGGCATTTACGTTGATGCCCGCGCGCGCCCACTCGATGGCCAGGCTCTTGGTGAGAGAAAGCACCGCGGCTTTGGATGCCGAGTATGCCGCCACCTCATACAAGGAAACGAAAGAGCTCAGCGATGCGATATTGATCACCCGGCCGTGTCCGCCCGCGCGCAGCGGCTCATAGAATGACTGGCAGGCGCGCAGCATTCCCGTCAGATTGGTATCCAGCAGCGATGACCACTCCTGCTCGCCAACATCTTTAGTGGGCTTGCGAAACGTGCGGCCGGCGGCGTTCACCAGAATATCGGCGCGTCCGAAAGCAGCCATCACCGCATCCCGAAAAGCGTCGATCTTCGCCCGATCCAGAACGTCGCTGGCATGCCGTAGCGTTCGCCGCCCCAGCGCCTCGATTTCCCCGCACACTTCGCCCACCAGATTTTCGCGGCGGCCGGTGGGCACCACGTCGGCACCGGCTTCGGCCAGCCCGATGGCGATAGCGCGTCCGAGTCCCGAGGTACCGCCCATCACCACCGCAACGCGGCCTGTCAGATCGAAGAGATTCGCTGGCATTTGATTTTCAAGGTAACGATAGCATGCTCCGGGGCAGGTTTAGTGTATACTTCCATACAACTCCGGCACACGCGCCGGCTTAAGAACAGAGGACGCAAATGAAACTGTTTGCCGCCATTATTTTATCGCTGGCCATCGCCGGTTCCGCCCCTGCGGGCGACGAGTCGTCCGGAGCCGTCAACTGCAGCTTCCAGGCTTCGCCGGACGCTTATCTTTCTAGAGATGTGAAAGTCCGGCAAGAAATCTTCGATCGAGTCGCCAAGTGGCAAAAATCGATGACCGCCCCCCGCTCGGCTGCTGCCGCGGATACGGGCGCGACGGATTCGCCCGTTCCTCATCGCAGCTTCATCGACGACGAAATCTTCAACCGTCTCGACTCTGAAAAAGTACCGCCGGCGAAGCTGTCCAGCGATGAGGAGTTTTTCCGCCGCATCAGCCTCGATCTTACCGGCCGCCTGCCCGCTTCCGATGCGATTCGCGCATTCGTCGCCGACACCAGTGCCACTAAACGCGACGACGTCATCGACAAACTGCTCAATTCGCCGGAATTCAACGACAAGTGGACCATGTGGCTGGGCGATCTGGTGCAGAACAGCACCACCGCCGTCACCACCAACTTCCCGCGCCAGATCGCCGGACGCAATAAGTTCCAGGGTTATCTCTATTGGTCCATCGCCGGCTGGAAGTCGCTTCGCGATATCGCCCTTGAGACCACCTGGGCCACCGGCAACAACTATGACACCGGCGAGGCGAATTTCATTATGGGTGGCAGCGTAACGGGCGGACCCGCGCAAGATACCTACGACGGAATGCTGGTCCGCAGCGCCTCGGTTTGGCTGGGTCTCGGCAGTTATGATTGCGTGCTGTGCCACGACGGACGCCGTCATCTGGACGCCATCAACTTGTGGGGCAGCCAGGTCACCCGCATGGACGCCGAGCGCGTCGCCGCCTTCTTCGCCCGCACCCGCCTCAGCCGTTACCCCGCTCCTGCTCCGCCGGCCGGACAAACTTCCACCGATCCTCACTTCAACAGCACCAACGTGGAAGATACCCGCGGGACGAATGGCTACGATCTGAACACAAATTACGGCAACCGCCCCAACCGCGTTGCCTCCGGCGGCACCAAGACTCTCACGCCGGTCTATCGCGTGAATGGCTCCAAGCCCTCCGATGGCGGATGGCGCTCGGCGTTCGCGGGGTTCATGGCGGATGATCCCATGTTCTCCCGCAATCTCGCGAATCGTCTCTGGAAGCAGATGTTCAATCTGGGGCTGGTGGATCCGGTGGACACCCTCGATCCGGCGCGGCTCGATCCCAACAATCCGCCTCCCGACCCCTGGACTCTGCAGGCCACCCACCCGGTTCTGCTCGAAAAACTCGCCCGCAATCTGGCCGATTCGAATTACGATCTGCGCGGCTACTTGCGAATGCTGGCCCAGTCCTCGGCGTACCAGCTCAGCTCGCGCTATGAAGGCGCCTGGAGCGTGGCCAGCGTTCCGCTTTTTGCCCGGCACTATCCCCGCCGCCTGGATGGCGAAGAAGTTCACGACGCCATCGCCCAGGCCACTGGTGTTCTCGGAAAATACACAGTGGAAGGCTGGGCGACTCCTTTTCAGTGGGCCATGCAGCTTCCCGAGCCCACTGAGCCGCGCAGCAATACCGCGGTTGCGAACTTCATGAATTCGTTCCTGCGCGGCAACCGCGACACCACCAAACGCAGCCAGGCGAATTCCATCCTCCAGCAGCTCAACCTGATGAACGACAATTTTGTGTACAGCCGCACGCGCCTGGCCGCGTCTCCGGTCTTGATGTCGCTTTCCAAGGTGTCCGATAACAACGCCATGCTCGATGAGATGTTTCTCACGTTCCTGTCGCGCAAACCCACCGCCTGGGAACGCTCCCATTCGCTCACCTACCTGGTGAACGCCACCACTCCGGCTGCACGCAACACCGTCATCGAAGATCTTGCCTGGGCCTGTATCAACAAGATCGACTTCCTGTTCAGCTATTAGGACGCCGTCATGAAAAATCCTTTCGCAATTCCCTCGAACGCCCCCCAGGGCCAGCCCTTCTGGCGTCTCCCTCATCTCACGCGACGCGTCTTCTTCCGGAATCTTTCCACCGCCGTGGGCGGCTACTTCCTGCTGCCCTCGCGGCCCATGGAAAATATCGCTCGCGCCGCGGCTACGCCCATCGGCACAGCCAAGAACTGTATCTTCATTCTGCTCACCGGTGCGCCCAGCCACGTCGATACCTTCGATCTCAAGGAAGGCTCCTGGACGCCGTCCTACTTCAACCCCACCAGCTACGGCGACCTCCGCTTCCCGCAAGGCCTGATGCCCAAGCTGGCCGCCGAGCTCGATTCCATCGCCTTTCTCCGCTCCGTGCGCGCGCCCGCCATCGCGCATGGCTTGGCGCAGACCTGGGTGCAGATCGGCCGCAACCCGGTATCCGGGCTGTCTAAGATCGCGCCGCATATTGGCTCGGTAGTCGCGCTGGAACTGGGACCCAAATCGCCCGACCACACGCTGCCTCCGTTTATTTCCCTGAATGCCACCGATGGTCCCGGCGCGGGCTATTTTGCTCCCGATACCGCTCCGTTCTATATCAATCCGAACGGCGGCGGCCTTCCCAATGGAACCCATCCCGGAGGCGGCCAGGTATTCGAACGACGCTACGGCATGAAGCTCGATATCGACAGCGAACTGGAAGGCGATCCGAAGCTGGGAGCTTCCGCCGCGGAAGAGTTTCAGGTCAACCTGTCCGCGCGCCGGCTCATGTACAACGACGCCGTTACCCAGATCTTCAACTTTGACACCACGACCCGCACCGCCTACGGCACGTCCAGTTTCGGCAATGCCTGCATCACCGCCCGCAACCTGTTGCGCGCGAATAATGGCGCCCGCTTTGTCCAAATCTCATTCGGAAGCTGGGACCACCACACCAATATCTACGCGCCCAACGCCAACTTGCAGTCCATGGCGCGCCAATTCGACAACGGGCTGGGAGCGTTGATGGCGGACCTGAAGAGCGACGGCACGCTGGATCAAACCCTGATCGTCGCCATGGGTGAGTTCGGCCGCACCGTGGGTCCGCTGAACGTCAACAATGGCCGCGATCATCACCCGCAACAGTCCGTGTTCTTCGCGGGCGCGAAGGTGAGCGGCAAGCGCGCCATCGGCAGCACCGACCCTACCGGCGCCGCCATCGCCGATTTTGGCTGGTCACGCCAGCGCGAAATCAAACCCGAGGACATCGAGGCCACCATCTACTCCGCTTTGGGCATCGACTGGACCACGGTCCGCCACGACGATCCCCTGGGTCGTGGCTTCGAATACGTCCCGCTCTCCGAGCAGGACATCTACGGTCCTGTAAACGAACTCTGGGGCTAGTCGGCCGGCTCCAACTCACTTCTTGGCAAAGTTGTCGAGAAAGAGCTTCTTGAACATACCCGCGTCCGCATCCATCGCGACCGCCGCGTTCTCCTTCCCGTCCATAATTTCCACCGTACGCCCCGTCTCAGGCGATTTCCTCTGAATCCCAATCGCCATTTTCGTGGTGGTCAACACCGCCGGTTCCACTAGTGCCGCCGCCGCCAGCGGATCCCATGCATAGTAATAACCGCCTTCAATACTGACTCGCTCGGTAGCCAGGATCTCCCGCACAAACCGCCCCAGCGGCGTCAGTTCCCGTTTGTCAAACTCCGCCAGAAACGCCGCGTCGATCTTGACTTTATTGGTGGCATCCAGTGGCACCAGTCGAAGGGGCACGCCCCAGCTGAACACTGTAGCGGCAGCCAGCGGATCCACGAAGATGTTCCATTCCGCGGTCTTGTTCGAGGTCTTAAAAAAACCACCGTCATCGAGATTTCCTCGAGCTTGGATGGCGCCGCCCATGATTACGATTTCGGCGAAACCCCGAGCAGTCCCAGGCGTCCGAGCGAGGGCCTCCCCCAAGTTCGTAAGTGGCCCCAGCGCGAGGATGCGCACTTTGCCGTTCGGGTCGCTCAGCCGTCCCGCGAGAAATCGGGCGGCGGGCATGGTCTCAAACCTCCGCGACGACGCTGGCAGATGCACTCCCGGAAGCCGGTCCGAATCGCGCCGCCAGCGCGCCGGGAACTGAGCGCGTCCTTCCAGCGGTATCGATCGGCCCACATACACTGGGATGTCGCGCCTGTCGGCCAACTCCAGCAAGCGGGCGATGTTGCGAGCCCCCGGCCGGACATGGGCCAGCCCGTTCACCACAGTGATCGCTTCTACCCGGACGTCCGGACGTCCCAGCAGAAACGCGATCGCCATCAGGTCGTCGCTGCCGGCATCGGTGTCGATAATCACCGGAAGCGAACTCTGCGCCCGCGCCGCGGCGCAGAAGAGAGCTAGTACCCCAAGACGCCGCCACACATGACTACTGTAATGAATTTGTAACCTGTCAGTCATCATATCGCCAAAGCGGGTAAGCTATTCTCGTGCTTCCCCCTGGGACAACATAACAGAGGAGTATGGAGAATGATACGCAAAAACAGAATGGGAGCGGCCCTGATGATCGGCTTTCTCGCCGCGAGTGCGGTCTACGCCGGCGATGATGACGTCACAAAGTTGAAAGCACAGGTCGCTTCGCAGCAAGCGCAGATTGATCAGCTCCGCCTGGCGCTGGAAGAACAGAAAAAGATGATCGGCGAGATCCTGAAGCCCAGCACGGGCTTTTCGCTCCCGCGCACCAACACGCTGGGCGAAGTGGCCAGCCTGTCGCCTGTGATCGGACCCCCCACTCCGCTGCCGCCCGCTATCAAGAACGTCAATCTCGGTCAGGGTGGCGACGTGAAACCTCCGATGCAGATCCGGCTCGGCGATACCTACATCACGCCGGTAGGGTTTATGGACCTCAGCTACGTCAGCCGCACCACGAACGTGGGCAGCGGAATAGGCACGAATTTCGGCGGCATTCCCTTCAACAACGCGGTCCGCGGAAAGCTGAGTGAAAGCACATTGACGGCACAGAACTCGCGCATTGGCTTTCGCGCCGAGTCGATGGTGAAGGGCGCGCACGTCACCGGCTACCTGGAAACGGACTTTCTGGGAAATGCGCCGACCAACCTGTTCGTAACCTCGAACGCCGCCACCTTGCGGCTGCGCTTGTATTGGGTGGACGTGCAAAAAGATCATTGGGAAGTACTGGCGGGCCAGACCTGGAGTCTGCTCACTCCGAATCGCAAGGGTCTTTCGCCGCTCCCGGGGAATATCTTCTTCAGCCAGGATATTGATACCAATTACCAGATTGGCCTCACTTGGACCCGCGCTCCCGAGTTCCGCTTCGTCTGGCATCCAAATGACCACATCGCCTGGGCCTTCGCGGCCGAGAATCCGCAACAGTACATCGGCGGATCGGCCGGCGCTGGTACTGTCACGCTGCCTCCGGCTCTCTCGGGCGGCCTCGCCAACCAGCTGAACGATCAAACTACCGGCACGAACGTTCCCAACCTGCATCCCGATTTCATGTCCAAGATTGCTTTCGACGCGACACCGAGCGGGCATGCTGTCCACTTCGAGCTGGGCGGTGTGATACGGTCCTTCAAAGTCGGATATCTCGCCAGCGCGCTGTTTCCGTCCGATACCACCTATACCAAGACCGGCGGCGGCGTGGAGTTCAATTCCAATATCGAGCTGTTCAAAGGCTTTCGCATTATCGAGAATGCCTATTTCAGCCAGGGTGGCGGCCGCTATATCTTCGGCCAGGCACCCGATCTGATCATCAACCGCGATGGCCGCCCGTCGCTCATCCGCGCCGCATCCACCGTGGACGGCCTGGAGTGGCAGGCCACCAGCAAGCTGGTGCTATATGGATACTACGGCGGCATGTTCGTGGGTAAAGGCATCACCGTGCTTGACCCGGTAAAAGGCGTTTACGCCGGCTACGGATATCCCGGCGGCCCCGGCGGCCAGAACCGTTCCATCCAGGAAGGCACTTTCGGATTCCAGCACACCTTCTGGAAGGACGACAACTACGGCGCGCTTTCGTTGTACGGGCAGTACTCGTACTTGTTTCGCAATCCATGGGCCGTGCAGCCCGGAGGCGTAACCGAAGCCCACAGCAACATGATCTTCGCGAATCTGCGCTACACGCTTCCAGCGGGCAAAGTTCCGTCCTTGAAGTAGGGTGCGGCGTACGTTAGCCACAGATAGCAACAGGCGCAGCTCTCCTTATTGCGAATGAGCGGTTTACCTGTTGGCCGTTCCGGGCCGCTTGTCGAAGTAAGAAGACAAAGCGGTCCGGAGCGGTCAAGTTTTCTAGGAGGCCCCCATGCACACCGTATTAGCAAGCCCGGTGGCTGGCCACTCCGCAAGATCGGAGCCGAACACATGTCGCTGACCGTCACCCAGGGTTGCTCGAGTGCTTCCGGGCGAGAGCGGTAACAGGGGGTCCGACAAGCGAGAGCCCCTGCTC
>JALYHQ010000110.1 GCA_030776455.1 Acidobacteriota bacterium
AGGCAGGGAAGACTCCCCATAGCCAGCACCATCCCGCAGAGAACTATCCCCAGCATGCGCATCCAGAATCACCGTCCCTTCGCCACTCAACGCTAGCACACGCCTACCCAATTCTAAGACTGGTATGCACAACGATACTCAGGGTGATTGGCGAGAGGCGCGGAGCGGCGGCTCAGGCGGACCGCTCGTCCTCGTCGTAGGCCGGCACCGGTTCCAGGTCTTCGGCCTCGAATACCTGGTCGCAATCCAGGCAGCGCAAGTAATCCACGCCATCGCGCCTGGCGAGAACCTCGGTACGGCTATGATCACAGGTGGGCATATGCAAAATTAGATAAGAACTATTCTAAGCATGTGCCCGCCCTTGTCAAGCCCCCCCTGCCCGCTCCGCTAAGATCGAAGCATGATCGCCGGTTTCGCCACCCCCGAGGGTACGGCCCGATTCGCCTCCCGTTTCCCCATGCAAGCAGCCGCGGGCTTCTATCGCGAAGCTCAGGGAGCCCAGGTCTCCAGCCTCGGCTTGGGCACGTACCTGGGCGAAATGGACGAAGCCACGGACCGCGGTTATCGCGAATCCGTCACGGACGCGGCGCTCGGCGGCATCAACTTTTTCGACACTTCCCTGAATTACCGCAGCCAGCGGTCAGAGCTGTCCATCGGCGCCGCCCTCGGTGGCCTGATTAAGCGCGGGGAACTGAAGCGCGATGAGCTGGTGGTCTCCACCAAAGCCGGGTTTCTGACTCCGAACGCGATTCCCCCCACTATGCGGCAGGAAGATTTGGCGGGCAGCGCGCACTCGATCGCACCAGCCTTCCTGGCCGATCAGCTGGCTCGCAGCCGTGAGAATCTAGGTCTCGAAACCATCGATGTCTTTTACCTTCACAATCCGGAAACCCAACTCTCGTTCATGGATACGGGCGAATTTTACCGGCGGATCCGGCTGGCTTTCGCATTTCTGGAACAGGCCGTCTCGCAAGGCTTGATCCGAACCTACGGAACGGCCACCTGGGACGGATACCGCCGGCGGCCCGGCGCGCCGGACGGCTTGTCGCTTGAGGAAATGGACAGCATTGCCCTCGATACCGGGGGTGTCGGGCACCACTTCCGCTACATCCAGCTTCCGTTCAACCTGGCAATGCCGGAAGCGCTGGCGCAGCGGGGTGGCAGTGGCACCGTTCTGGAACAGGCGGCCCGCCTGGGCATTACCGTGGTGGCCAGCGCGAGTTTGCTGCAGGCCCGCCTGGCGCGAGATCTCCCCGACGAATTGAAAGTCCAGTTCCCCGGCACGCGGACAGATGCGCAGCGGGCCATCCAGTTCACGCGTTCCACGCCTGGCATCACCGTGGCGCTGGCTGGGATGAGCAATCCCGCGCATGTGCGCGAGAATCTGGCGGTGTCGCTGCTGCCTTCCTTGACTGAGGAACAGTACGCCGCGCTTTACGCGAAGGGCTGAGCGCGAATGCAGGTCCCGCCGCCCTCGACGCTGGAATTCGGCTCGCCGGAATTCGAGACCGCCCTCGAAGCCGTGCCCAATTCCGACGCCGTGTTCATCTTCTGGGCCGGAGATCGCTCGGCTTATCTGGCACGCACCACCATGCTGCGGCGCAGGCTGCTGCGCATCGTTAAGCCCGCTTCCGCCGGGGGCGAAACACCGCGCCGCGGCCTGAATTTGCGCGGCGTCGCGTCCCGAGTGGATTACTGGCTCACCGGCTCGCGCTTTGAGAGCATGCTGGTCCACTACGCGCTGGCTCGCCAGCATTTCCCGGACGACTATCTCCGCATGGTTAAGCTGCGCATGCCGGTGTGGGTGAAGCTGGTGCTGAGCAACGAATTCCCGCGCACCCAGTTGTCCACGCGGCTGGGCGTCGGGCGAGCCTTGTACTACGGTCCGTTCCCCTCGCGCGGCGCGGCGGAACAGTTCGAGACCCAGATGCTGGAGCTGTTCCAGCTGCGCCGCTGTCAAGAAAATCTGGAGCCCCATCCCGGCCACCCCGGCTGTATTTACGGCGAAATGAATATGTGCCTGCGTCCGTGCCAGCAAGCCGTCAGCGTGGAGGAGTACGCAAGCGAAGCCAGCCGGGTGGCGGAATTCTTGAACGGGAACGGCTCGGCTCTGGCCGCCAACACGCTGGCCGCGCGCGAACGGCTCAGTCAGGAGTTGAATTTCGAGGAGGCCGCCCGCCAGCACAAGCAGCTGGAACGGATCCAGGCGGTGCTCGCGGCTCGCGGCGAACTGGCCTGTGACCTGGAAAAATTGTATGGAATTGCGGTGACCCCTTCGCTTGATCCCGGCGCCGTGCGGCTCTGGTTTTCCTGCCGTGGATCATGGCAAATGCCGGTGGAATTTCCCCTCACATCTTATACCTCCCTGGAGCACCGCCTCCACGAGATTGTGGGTGCTCTGGCGCCTGTCGATGCCCCGTTGCCTGAATGCCAGGAACACGTCGCGCTGCTTGCCCGCTGGCGGTTTTCAAGCTGGAGCGATGGGGAATGGGTCGGTTTTCCGGGACTGGCCGCGGTTCCCTACCGCAAGCTGGTACGAGCCATCTCCCGCGTCCGTGCGGCGCTGCCGACGGTCTAATTGTGCATCAGGCACATTTTAACCTCCCGCATAATTCACGCGCATCGCGCTATAAAGCACTAGCTTTTTCAATGTGCTGGCCGTATATTAATAAGTGCCTTTACCTCGGCGGCTGGACGCCGGGGATGTCCCAGGGGTGTTCATTGATCCCAGCTTCCATACTCGCCCTTGAATTGCAGCCGCTGCGCGCCGAAGGCCTTCGTCAGGCCCTGGGTAGCTGCGAGGATTTGCGCCTCATTGCTACCGAACCGAACGCTGAATTGGCGCTCAAAAGAGCGGCTGAAACCAGCCCGGATGTCATTCTTGTGGATGGAGATCTGGGTGGACGGGAAGTCGCGGCATTCTTGCGGTCCCTCCGCTCCGTGAGCCCAGGCACCCGGCCCGTGCTTTGGGTCCCGGCAAATGGCGGTGGGCGCGAATTTAAGTCGCTGTACCATTCCGGGCTGCCGACGTTGGAGCGAACCTCCCCGGTACTCGACGTGATCGACGTATTGCGCCGGGCCGCCGGGCTTTATGCCTCCCCAGGAGGCCCTGCAATTCAGGCACATGTGAGTTCAAATTTCACAGCCAAGGAACGGGAAATTCTGGACCTCCTGTGCCGGGGGCTGACCAACGCCGAGATCGGCAGCGAGCTGACTATTTCACCGTCCACGGTGAAGGTACATCTCGCGCACATGTACGACAAGAGCGGATTTCACACCCGTGGCGCTCTGGCCGCGCACGCATCCTCACCTGTCCTGCGCTCCAAGCCAGCTTAGAAACGCCGGCGGCACTTCGCGGCCAATCTGAGGCTTCAAGGAATGCCCCGCGCCTTCCACCGTAAGCACGGACTTGCGGCCCGGAATCGCCTGGATGGCCAGGCTCAATTCGTCCGTCGTGGCAAAGGGATCCCGCGTCCCGTGCACGAAGAAAGTTGGAATGCGAATCTGCGGGAAATGCGCCGTACGCAGCTGTTCGGGACGATTGGGCGGATGCAGCGGATAGCTCAGCAGCAGCAGGCCATCGGCAACTTCGGCGTCTTCCGCGGCCAGCATGCTGGCCTGCCGTCCGCCGTAAGAGTGTCCCGCGATGAAGATTCGCCCAGCCGCGAACTTCCGCAGGCACTGAACCGCCTCGCGAATGCCCGCGCGGTCCTCGCTGGCGCCGCCGGGATGCGGCGGCCCCTGCGGGCGCCGGCGTCGAAAGGGAAGATCGAACCTATACACCGTCACGCCTGCTTCGGCGAAGGCATTGGCCATTGCGACCAGCAACGCAGTCTGGCAGTTTGCTCCCGCTCCATGTGTGAGCACTAGCCCGTCGGCGCCTCCGCTGGATGGCCGGTGCAGAAAGCCGGACTCGAAGGCATGGAAAGGCTGTGGCATATGAAAAAGGCCGCCGGACGCGGCGGCCCACCGAAAATCCTCGTGCCTGCGGGAGGCTAAGCCTGAGGATGATTGACGTTCTCGGCCTGCAAACCCTTGGGGCCGCTTTTTACCTCGAACTCGACTTCCGATCCCTCGTCCAGCGTCTTGTAACCGTTCATCTGGATCGCCGAGAAGTGGACAAATACGTCTTCGCCATTGGACCGCTGGATGAATCCGTAGCCCTTGGCGGCGTTAAACCATTTCACAGTGCCTTTTTCTCTCACCTACGCGTGTCTCCTGACTCTGGTCCCGCGCCGAAAAACATCGCCGAAACGACATCGCTCAACGCAGATTACTTTTTGAATTGGACCATCGTATCTCAAACCTGCGTACGAGGCAAGTGCCGCCAGAGCGCGCCAGGAGAAGGTTCTAACGGTCCGGCAGAGGCGGCCGTTCGGACCGCGCCAGAGTGCCGATCTGGAAGATGACATCCCGCACCGTGCGCGCCCGCGCCAACTCCGGAATGGAGCCGTCCAGCGAGATCAGAGCGATCAACAGGAACAACAGGCCGGCCAGAATGGATTTCATATTCTCACTCCTGCCAGTTGAACACCAGCGGCTTCGGTTTCGACGCGCTGCTTTACATATCTTTAATGGATGGCGAAAGCCGAGCGCAACGCCGCACCAACCTGCGCCAGCGCTGCACGAGCCTGATCCAGGACGCCAGCCATGCCGAGGAAGCCGTGCGGCATCCCGTCATATCGCGTCAAGGTGACCGGTACGCCGGCCTCCCGCAGGCGGGCAGCGTACGCTTCTCCCTCATCCAGCAGCGGGTCGAACTCGGCCGTCACTACCAAGGCTGCAGGCAGACCTTCCAAATGAGCCGCGCGCAGCGGGGATGCTAGCGGACTGGCTCCGTCGCTTGAATCGCGAAGGTATTGGGTCCAGAACCAGCGCATATCGCTGCTGGTAAGCAGAGCATCCTTGTCCGAATCCTTAGCGGAGGCAAAATCGAGTGACGCATCCGTGACCGGATACACCAGCAGCTGAAAAGCAATCGCCGGACCGCCCCGGTCGCGGGCCGCCTGGCTGATTACCGCGGCGAGGTTGCCCCCGGCGCTGTCGCCGCCCACCGCGATCCGGTTCGAGTCCAAACCTAGTCGCGCGGCTTCCGCCCGGATCCAGACCAGCGCGGCATAACAGTCCTCCACGGCGGCCGGGAATTTGTTCTCGGGAGCCAGCCGGTAGCCCACCGAAAAGACCGCGCACCCGGCGGCGTTGGCCAGTGATCGGCACAACCCGTCGTAAATGTCCAGGTTCCCGATCACCCAGCCACCCCCGTGAAAATAAACCAGAACCGAAGCCGCCGGTTCTTGGGAAAAGCGGTACAAACGGGCTGGAATCGCGCCCGCTGGACCGGGAACCGCCAAATCGCAAAACGAAGCCACCGGCTCGGGAGGACCTGCCAAAGCGGCTATATCCTTAAAAACGAAGCGGGCTTCTTCCGGAGTCATTTCATTGAGCGGCTTACCCCGTTGTGCTGCCCTCATGGCGAGCAAGGCCTGGGCTTGCGGGTGGATAGGCATCATCAAAGGATAAAGCATGAGAGAGCCTTAGCACCAAAGTGCGGGTACCCTTAGCTCTTCCGGATGATTTGACCGGACGGTACGCGCGCGATACACTAAACCTTACAGTTCCCCCGCGGTAATTCTCGCCCAATCGGCGGAAGTCCAAGGCTTCAGGAGGCTCTTAGTGGTAGACGGCATGCGGCACATTTTCACTTCGGAATCGGTTACCGAAGGTCACCCCGACAAGATGGCGGACCAGATCTCCGATGCGGTCCTGGATGCGGTACTGAAGGACGATCCCACCGGGCGCGTGGCCTGCGAGGTCCTGATCACCACCGGCATCTGCATGGTGTCCGGCGAAATCACCACCACCACCTATGTGGATGTTCCTCGGCTGACCCGCAGCGTGATCGCCGATATCGGGTACGATGACGCCACTTTCGGTTTCGACGCCAAGACCTGCGGGATCATCAATTCCATCCAGAGCCAGTCTCCCGATATCGCCATGGGCGTGGATACCGGTGGCGCGGGCGACCAGGGCCTGATGTTCGGATACGCCTGCGACGAAACTCCCGAATTGATGCCGTTGCCCATCATGCTGGCCCACAAGCTGGTCCGGCAGTTGAGCGAGGTACGGCGAGCTGGCAAGCTGGACTTCCTGCGGCCCGATGGGAAGAGTCAGGTCAGCGTGGAATACGTCAACAACCGCCCCAAGCGCATCGACGCCGTGGTGGTTTCAACACAGCATCACGACAGCGTTTCCACCGAGGAATTGCGCCGGCAGGTGAAGAAGCACATCATCGATCCGATTGTTCCGCAAGACATGGTGGATTCCTCCACGCATTACCACATCAATCCCACCGGACGTTTCGTCATCGGCGGCCCGCACGGCGATACGGGGCTCACCGGACGCAAGATCATCGTGGATACGTACGGCGGCATGGGCCGGCATGGCGGCGGCGCCTTCTCGGGCAAGGATCCGACGAAAGTGGACCGCTCGGCCTGCTATATGGCCCGCTACATCGCCAAGAACCTGGTGGCCGCCGGTTTCGCGTCGCGCTGCGAAGTGCAGCTCGCGTACGCCATCGGCGTGGCTGAACCGGTTTCCGTGATGGTGCATACTTTCGGCACCGGCACAGTGGAAGAAAAACGCCTGGTGGAGATGGTGCGCGAGCATTTCCCGCTGACTCCCAAAGCCATGATCGATCATCTCCGTCTGCGCCGTCCCATATACCGCAAGACGGCCGCGTTCGGACACTTCGGCAGAACCGAAGACACCTTCACGTGGGAGGCGTCGGATAAAGCCGAGCTTCTCCGCGAATCCAGCAGAACGGCCATGGCCGCGCGCTAAACGAAAATCAAATTCAAACCCAGAGGTTCTATGTCATCTTCAGCTACAACTTTGGCCGCCTGCGACATCAAGGATATCGCCCTGGCCGACGCGGGCAAGCGTCGCACGGAATGGGCCTTCCAGTCCATGCCGGTGCTGCAAAGCATCCGCAAGCAATTCATCAAGAGCCAGCCCCTGGCGGGAATCCGCGTCGCAGCTTGTTTGCACGTGACCACTGAAACCGCCAACCTGATGATCGCCATGCGCGATGGCGGCGCCAATATCGTTCTGTGCGCGTCCAATCCGCTGTCCACTCAGGATGACGTGGCCGCCACCCTGGTGCGCGATTACGGTATTCCCGTCTATGCCATCAAGGGCGAGAGCAACGACGTGTATTACCAGCACTTGATGGCGGCCGCCGATCATAAGCCCAACATCACCATGGACGACGGCTGCGATCTGGTGCACTTACTCCACACCAAGCGCCAGGACGCGCTGGAGAACGTAATTGGCGGCACCGAAGAAACCACCACCGGCGTCATCCGCCTGCGCGCCATGGCCAAGGAAAAGGTTCTGCGCTTCCCCATCGTGGCCGTAAACGATGCGCTGACCAAACACTTCTTCGACAACCGCTACGGCACCGGGCAGAGCACCATTGACGGCATCATTCGCGCCACCAACTTCCTGATGGCCGGACTGACGTTCGTAGTCGCCGGCTACGGCTGGTGCGGCAAGGGCCTCGCCATGCGCGCCCGCGGTCTGGGTGCGAACGTAATCGTGACCGAGATCGATCCCATCAAAGCGATCGAGGCGTTGATGGACGGCTTCCGGGTGATGTCGATGGCTTCGGCCGCCGAGATCGGCGATGTTTTCGTAACGGTGACGGGCAACAAGAACGTCATTGCGCGCGATCACTTCGAACGCCTCAAAAACGGGGCCATCCTGGCCAACTCCGGGCACTTCAACGTCGAAATCGACCTTGATACGCTGGCGAAGATGTCCACCTCTCGCCGCCAGATGCGTGAATTCGTGGAAGAGTTCGCCATGAAGGACGGACGCCGCATCTATGTCCTGGGCGAGGGCCGCCTGATCAATCTGGCCGCCGCCGAAGGCCACCCCGCCTCGGTAATGGATATGAGCTTCGCCAACCAGGCCCTCTCGGCCGAGTACATGGTGAAGAACCATGCCAGCCTGGAGAAGAAGGTCTACTCCGTCCCCGAGGACATCGACAAGAACGTAGCCAAGATGAAGCTTGACGCGATGTCCGTCCGGATCGACCGGCTCACCCCCGAGCAGGAGTCATATCTCGCAAGCTGGTCCGAAGGAACCTAACCTCCGTGGGGCAGGTTAATAACCTGCGGGCCGATGTCCTCATCGGCCCTCCCCAAGTTACCCATGCTAGTAGAAGGCTGCAAACACGAGCTCGAAATCACCATCCCGGTTGAAGAAATCGACCGCGAAACGGATCGCGTCGTCACCGGGATCCAGCAAAAAGCCCGCTTGCCCGGATTCCGTCCCGGTAAAGCTCCTGCCAGCCTGATTCGCACGCGCTTCGCTACGCAGGTGCGCGAGGACGTGCTCGAAAACCTGGTCCCCAAGTATTTCCGCAAAAAAGTAGAAGAAGACGATCTTAAAGTTGTCGGCCAGCCCAGCATCAAGGACGTGCATTTCCACGCCGGCGAGCCGCTGCGGTTCAAGGCGGAATTCGAAGTGGCGCCGGTCATCGAGCTGGGCGAATACCGCGGCATTCCGGTGCACTATCAGGAGCCCGTGGTAACGGACGACGATATCACGCAGCGAATCGAACAGCTGCGCGAGCAAAAGGCCGAGTTCATCAATGTGGAACCGCGTCAGGTACAGGATGGCGATTTTGCCGTGGTGTCGCTGGAAAGTACTGCCGGCCCCGAAGAGCCCATCAAGCAGGATGACCTGGTGCTGCACGTAGGCGACGAAGACACGCTTCCCGAATTTACCGAGGCTTTGCGCGGGATGACGCCGGAAGAAGAGAAAGAGTTCGACGTCAAGTATCCCGACGACTACGCGCAAGAGCGTCTCTCCGGCAAGACCATTCGCTTCAAGCTGAAGCTGAAGATGATCCGGCTCAAGGAATTGCCCGAGCTGAACGATGAATTTGCGCGCGACCTGGGAGACTTCCAGACGGTAGACGATTTGAGAGAAGAAGCCCGCAAATCCATGACGCGCGAGCGCGAGGCGTCGGCGCAAATGGCGGCCAAGGACGAGCTGGTGAAGAAGCTGGTGGAGTCGCACGATTTCCCGGTTCCGGAAGTATTTCTTGACCGCCAAATTGAGAGCCAGGTGGAGTATCAATTCCGGCAGCTTGCCGAACGGGGCGTCGATCCCGCAACACTGCAGATCGACTGGGCCAAGGTGAAAGAGAGCCAGCGGCCCAAAGCGATCCACGACGTGAAAGCATCGCTGCTCATCGATAAGGTTGCCGAAGCCGAGCACATCGAGACCACGCAGGATGAAGTAGACCGCGAAGTGCAGCGCATCGCAAAAGCCCAGCGCGAGCCCGCCGCGGCCATTCGCAAGAAACTGGAACAGGACGGTAATCTGGGACGCATCGCCTACCGGATCCGGTCCGACAAGACCTTGAATTTCTTGTTCGAACACGCCCGCAAGGAAGCCTGAGGTTCTGTGTGGGGCGGGGCCCTTGCTCCCCAGGTTAGCGGTACCATGGCGGTGTCTTGACTTTTAACCATTTGCGCGACGAGAAGAGTCCTTATCTTCGACAGCATGCGCAGAATCCGGTGGATTGGTATCCCTGGGGGGAAGAAGCGTTTGCCAAGGCCCGGGGGGAGAACAAGGCGATTTTTCTCTCGATTGGTTACTCGACGTGTCACTGGTGCCACGTCATGGAGCGCGAATCGTTTGAGAGCGAGCGGATTGCGGAAGTTCTGAATCGCCATTTTGTTTCGATCAAAGTCGACCGCGAGGAGCGGCCTGACGTGGATCGTATCTACATGACATTTGTGCAGGCATCCACCGGGTCGGGTGGATGGCCGATGAGCGTCTTCTTAACTCCGGAACTGCGGCCGTTTTTTGGAGGGACCTACTTTCCGCCGGATAACCGGTACGGGCGTCCGGGATTTCAGACGCTGCTGGAGCGGATCGCGGAAGCGTGGCAAAACGACCGTGACCGGGTGGTGGAATCCGGGGACAAGATCCTGGAGCAACTGCGCGAGCAAGTGGCGCACGCCGCCGGCGGGCAGGCCCTCGACAAATCCGTTCTCGACGCTACCTACAATTATTTCCGGCGCAGCTATGACAAAATTCATGGCGGCTTCGGGGGCGCGCCCAAGTTTCCGCGGCCGGCGGCGCTCGAGTTTATGCTCCGGTACCACCACCACAATCGCAACGGCGAGGCGCTAGAGATGACGCTGCATACGCTGCGAGCGATGGCCGAGGGCGGGATGCACGATCAACTGGGCGGCGGGTTCCATCGCTATTCGGTGGATGAGCGCTGGTTCGTCTCGCACTTCGAGAAGATGCTTTACGATCAAGCGCAGCTGGCCATTACGTACCTGGAAGCATTCCAAATCACGCGCGATGCGTTTTACGCGGACATCGCGCGCGACATCTTTGAATATGTTCTGCGAGACATGACCAGCCCTGAAGGCGGATTCTATTCGGCCGAGGACGCGGACAGCCCGCTGCCCGAGAATCCTTCTGAAAAAGGTGAAGGCGCGTTTTATGTTTGGACGCGGCAGGAGATTGACGCGATTCTGGGGCATCCGGGGGCGGCGAGTTTCAGCCGGCGTTACGGCGTGGAAGCGAGCGGCAACGTGTCCGACGATCCGCATGGGGAATTTCAAGGGAAGAACATCCTGTTCGTGAAGGATGCGCGGGAGCCGCTGGATACCGAGGCAGCGGCCCGTCTGCTGGAGGCCCGTTCGCAGCGGCCGCGGCCGCATCTGGACGATAAAATTCTCACGGCCTGGAACGGGCTGATGATTTCGGCATTCGCCAAGGGCGGGCAGATTCTGGATGAGCCGCGTTATGCGGAGGCGGGGCGGCGCGCGGCGGATTTGATTCTGTCGCGCATGCTGGATCCGGGTTCGGGAGCGCTGCTGCGGCGTTTCCGCGACGGAGACGCGGCGATTCCAGGATTTCTGGACGACTACGCCTTCTTCATCGCGGCGCTGCTGGATCTTTACGAGACGGATTTCGATCCGGCGCGCATTGAGCAGGCGGAGACGCTGACGGTCAAGATGCGCGAGTTGTTCGAAGATGCGGGACACGGCGCTTTTTTCACTACGGCGCGGGGCGATGCCAGTCTGATGCTGCGCTTGAAAGACGACTACGATGGCGCCGAGCCTTCCGGGAATTCGATCGCGCTGATGGATCTGCTGCGTCTGGCCCAGATCACCAACCGTCCCGAATACCGGCGCGCGGCGGAGCGTGCTATGGCGGCGCTGGCTGCGCGGGTGGCGAGCCAGCCTGTGGCGGTACCGCTGATGCTGTCGGCATTGTATTGGACGCTGAGTCCGGTGCGGCAAATCATTCTGATTGGGTTGCGGGAGGACGCCCTGACGCAAGCGTTTTTGCGCGAAGCGCGGGCGCGATTTCTGCCGGACTCCATCACGCTCCTGATCGACTCCGAGGAGACGCGGCAACGCCTGGCGCGATTTATTCCGGAGCTCGCGGGAATGAAACAGGTGGACGGAAAGACCACGGCGTATGTGTGCCGGGATTACACCTGCCAGCTGCCCACCAGCGAAGTGCCGCGATTTGTTGAACTGCTACAATAACGGCAAATGACACAATCGAGCGACACGCCGGAGCGCGCCGGCGCAACCACGATGCGCGGAAATCCGCTGACCTTGCTGGGGCGGGAAGTGAAAGCGGGCGAAAAAGCGCCCGATTTCGACGTAGTAAGCGACAGTCTCAAGCCCGTGAACCTGGCGTCGACCAGCGGCACGGTTCGGATCTTCAGCGTGATTCCATCGTTGGACACTCCGGTGTGCGATGCGCAGACGCGGCGCTTCAACGAAGAAGCGGCGCAACTTCCGGGAGTGGATATTTACACCGTATCGATGGATCTGCCGTTCGCGCAGAAGCGCTGGTGCGGTGCGTACGGCGTGGACAAAGTAAAGATGCTTTCCGACCACAAGAGCGGATCTTTCGGAGAACAGTACGGCACTCTGATCAAGGAACTGCGCATTGAGAGCCGGGCGATTTTTGTTCTGGACAAGGACAACACGGTGAAGCATGCGGAGTATGTGAAGGAAGTAGCGGACCATCCTAATTACGACGCGGCGCTGAGCGCGGCGCGTTCGCTGGCGAAGTAAGAGTTAGTGCCTGAAATCCATCTCGGGCAGGTATTGGATGGGCGCGGTTGGGCTGGCGCGCTGGAGCACTTCCACCAGACCGTTCAACATCGACAATCCAGCGGGCGTGAGGATTTCTTTAACCAGCATTCCGGCGGATTCGACAATTAGAAAAGGCCGGCCGCCAAACCGTCCCTTACAGCGGTTTGCCAGCCCCTGGCATTGTACCGGCCGGAACAACCTGGGCCGGCTCGATTTCACGGCGGTTGACTGGCAAGGAAAGAGAAAACCACCCGAAAGGATCCTCCTCGATACCGGGTCCGTGCCCAGGGCATGTAAGGCCGGGTTCACGGGCAGGATCCAGGGCGAACCGTCCGCGATTCGCGATAGCAGATTCCAATCGGGGTCTGGGTGATGCCGGGGAGTTATCGAGAGACGCCGTTCCACCTCCTGAAGCAGACTTTCGGCGGCCTCACAATCTTCGCCACAGACCACCAGACCGTGATTGGCCAGGATGAGAACTTCGGCGGAGGCGTTCTTTTCGATCTCCAGCGCGAGGTCCAGACCGGAAGGCACATAGGGAATCCAGCGCCAGTCAATGCCGTGAAGCAATGATTTCAGCAGCAAGGGCGCATCCTGGCGGATAGCCCAGGCGATGGTATTCACGGAGTGGACGTGAAGGACGACTGCGTGCGGCAGTACGGCGTGCATGGCAGTCTCGATAGACGGGCGCAACCAATTCGCGGTAACAACGGCTCGCTCGGCGGGGTCGATGCGGCGTTTAACGCACGCCCTTACCGCGGCCAGATCGACAGGCAGGAAAATATCCAGCCCTGCATCGGCGAGGCACTGGCCGGCGGCTTTGATCCAAAGCGTATCCCCGAGCTTCAAGGAAGTATTCCCGGATGTGCCCTGCGTCAGCAAGGGATCGCGGCCGAGTCGCGTGGAGAGGTCCATCAACGCGGCGATTTCAGAGGGGTGGTGTTTAGGGCAATACATGCAAACTTTCTGGAACCGGCTGGGGAGCAGGGAGCTTCGCGCGGGCCTTGCCGATCTTGATTGAGGCTTTGAAAATGGCGCTGACGGGAACAATTCCCCAGAGCCGGTGGGCTGCCACGGCCGCGAGTCCCACGGATGCGATGCACCCACAGGAACCGCAGTCGGGATTGCCCCCAAACTGGCAGGGAACAATCCTGGTCTTCAGGTCCGCCGACAGTGTCTGGGTGGTCAGGGCGAACACGCATTCGCTGGGACTGTGTGGAGGCGCGGCAAATTGGCGGATAAGCCCCTCCGGCATGTCCAGCACCGGGAATGTCTTCCGCAGTTCGGTCATGTCGGCGATGGCCTGGCTGCGTTCGCGTTGCTCCAACATCTCCGGAAGCCGGTCTCCCACCTGGGGCGTGAACAGGCTGAACCACACCTTTCTGGTTTCGGGGCGGGGGGCCCAGAACTCGAGGAATTCCTTTAAGTAGCCAGGCCGCTTCATCATCTGGCCAGTGACGGTGCAATGGATGGTGATCTTTTGCCCGGCAATGTGGTTCAAAATTCGCTCGTATGTGGCTGGGGTGCGGCGCAGGTCGTGCTCAGGCTGGAGGCCGTCAATGGAGACGACGACATTCATGCGAGGCAGCGTGGCCCACGCGGGTGAAAGGGGCCGGAAGGCGCTGGTCACGATCTGTACATGGATGCCGCGATCAAGCAACAAAGGGACCATGGTCTCGAGTTCGCGATGCCGCACCAACGGGTCGCCGCCCACGATGGAAAGATGCATGTGATTTCGCTATTCTGATTTGGTCCACTTCGCGCTTTTGATTTGGCCCACCTGTTTGAAACAAGATCGGCCTATTCTGTTTGGAAGAGCAGAACGGGAGGCCGATGAACAGGAGAAC
>JALYHQ010000111.1 GCA_030776455.1 Acidobacteriota bacterium
GAGTAACCGCTCCGCTTCGGGCCAGTCTTTGGACCGGGCCGCCTTGGCAGCCTGGCTCCAAGTCCTGGCGACGCTTTCGGGCACGCTGCTATCGGAAAAGAGAGTGAGACCTGGATTCGTACTGCCTCGGTAAAGAATCAACTCAGGCAGGCCCGGATCGCTCGACCACTTCCGGTCCGTCAAGTCTATTTGGCTGGATTCGTAGCCAGGTAATGCAGCTTTCAGGAAGCACACTTCTCCCATGAACCCAAATCCTGAACCCA
This sequence comes from Acidobacteriota bacterium, assembly GCA_030776455.1. Classification (GTDB taxonomy): domain Bacteria; phylum Acidobacteriota; class Terriglobia; order Bryobacterales; family Bryobacteraceae; genus JALYHQ01. Next base: position 264 of record JALYHQ010000111.1, read on the forward strand.
GCGATTCGACACCGAAGGAGTTCACCGTCACGTGCCAGGTGAATTCGCCCTTTCGATTCGTGGTGGCCACCAGCGCCCGGGCTTCGGCGCCGAGGCACTGCCGCTCAATGGACACGGCCCGTCCTGGGGGCGTCCCGTCGTCCATGACCACCTTTCCGTGCAGCAGCAGGTCGGTAGCGCCTGCCGGTTGCATAGAAAGAGCGAGTGCGGCAACTATGCTCGACAGTGCTCCACGCATCGTTACCTTGCCATCATATCGTGAGAGGAATTTTGGGGGTGCGGACGCACGCCTGCCGCCCCATACGGTTCAAGAAAAAAGGGGGACCGGTTTCCCGGCCCCCCTCCGAATCAGGCTCTCTTACCGTTTAGAACACAAAGTTAATTTGGAACCGCAGGCTGCGACGGTTCTGCCATCCGAACGGCTGCCCGTATTGGCTGTTCAAAGTGCGGGATTGCGAGTTCGCCGCGCCAATGTAATCGAAGCCCTTGCTCAGCAGGACTCCGTAATCGAAGCCGGCCTGGTTGGCCTCAGTCGGCGTGCAATTGGTTCCAACCGTTCCGCAGGCGGCCGGGTTGAGACCCGAGCTCCGGATCAAGTTGTGGTTAAAGAACACCGGGGCGTGCTGGTTGAGGCAATTGTTGCACTCGCCTCCGACGCGCGCCTTCAGCTTTTCGTTCGATTTGCTCAGATGGAACTCCTGAGAGACGCTGAGGTCGGACTGGCTGAAGGAAGGAGAGCGCTGGTCGTGGACGTTACCAGCGATCCAGTTTCCGGTCGCCGGATCGCGAGTTACGTCCACCACCTTGCCGCGGCCTTCGACGAATACCGGAGCGCCCCATACACTGATGTAGCTGGTGAGAGGCGTACCCGAATAGATCTGCTGGTACCCGCCGATCATGGTGTTGAACTTCCACCACTTCAGGTTGTAGTAAGCGTACGCTTTCACGGTATGCGGCCGATCCGTGGGCAGCGGCCCATTGATCGGTTTGCCATGCGCGTCAAATGACATAAACGGTTCGTCGAACGCGCGGTCCGTGTTAGCTCCGTTGCGGCCGATCCCGTCGCTGATGTCGGTGGCCGTCAGGCCGCTGTAGTTGCCATAGAAGCGGCTGTAGGTATAAGAGAACGATCCGTAAAACTTCCCGGCCCGCTTGTTCAAGCGGACTTCGAGACCGTCGTAATTGCGGATCGCCTTCGGGTTGGCGGGACAGCCGTTGCAGTTGGGTACCGTCTTGTTCACGCTGAATCCCGGATTCGAAATGTAGTACACCTCGCCGTCCTGAGTAATGGTTCCGGTGTCTTCAATGGTCCTATCCAGGCGCTTGCGCGAATAGCGCGTCTCCAACGCCAGCGAGGGGCTGATGGCCCAGTCGGCGCCGATCACCATTTCGTGCTGCTTCATGGGCAGCAGGTTCGGATCCACCAGGCCGGTTTTACCCAGCGTGCCGATCTGGTTCGGATCGTTGGCGGGCTCGCGGAAGTCTACGTTTTCAATGAAACGCAGTCCGGTGGGCAGACTGCCCACGGCGGGTGTGCTGCCGCCGCCGGTGGGGCAGTAATGGCCATTGGAATCGCGCTGCGGAATGATGGTGTTAAAGTCCGGCGTATCCAGCGCGTACACGCAGTCATGCCAGTAGTCGCCGCCGAAGCTGCCGCGCGGCAACTGGTACTTCATGATGTCGAAGAAGTATCCGAAGCTGCCGAACACCTTGACCTTGCCGTTACCGAGCAGATCATAGGCCGCGCCTAATCGGGGCGCAACCTTTTGACCCCACCCGAAGCTGATCCCCTGGAAACCGGGCAACGTGTCGTAGGAAGGCAGATTTTCCTTATCCAGGCGTACTCCGAGATTCAATGTGAGACGGCGTCCAACTGTCCACGCATCCTGGATATAGAAAGCGTGATTCATGCCGCCCACTTTGCCGGTGGTGCCGAGATCGCGAAGGTTGACCGTGCCGTACAAACCCTGGCAAGCGCTGCCGTCCGCTGCTCCGCCGGATTGTCCGTAGCGGCTCAGGTTCTGGGCAATGATCGCCTGGCAGCGGCTGATGCCGTTCGATGTGAACGGGCCATACTGCACGTTGTAACCAACGTACACATCCGCGGTGTTATAGCCGTTGAGCACATCGTTGGTGCCACGGTTGAAGGCATACCCGAACTTGAAGTTGTGAGTTCCGAAGCCCTTCTTGAAATACGCTATGTCCTGGTTGAAGCTGAACCGGTTAAACACATCGAAGACGGTCTGGGCGTTCGCTCCGAGGTTGCTGAAACCCGCGGAATTGACAAACTGCGACGGCAACAAAGTGCCGTCCAGGGCCTTGGTGCCGGCCGGCGCGGGAGCGTTGCCGGTGGCGTAGGGATAGTTAGTGTCGCGGTAGATGTAGCGGATACCGCTCGGTATGCCCCGGTCCTCATAGTTTTGATGGAAATATCCGAACCGGGTGGTAGCAACCAGGTGCGGCGTCAGGGTGATGTCGGCGCCCACGTTATAGATCACGTTCGGCGCAACGTAGCCAATACCGCCGTTGAAATTGTCAGGGCTGGTGGTGGATGACGGGTTGAACTGTCCGAAGGCATCGTCCGCGCCTGGGAGCGAGGTACCGGTGCCGCGCTGATACTGGTAAGTCCAGGAACTGAACAAGCGGATTTTCGACGTTGCCAGGAAGTCAAGCCTCGCGTTGGAGTAGTAGGTGTTGACGTTCTCGTGGAACGTACGGGCTCCCGGAGCTCCCGACGAGGCCGCGAAGTTCACGGTACGCGCGAATTGCTGGTATTCCGGGGCTGCGCCGACGAACACCCACAGGCGGTCCTTGATCAGGTAGCCACCCAGATTGAAGCCTGGCTGCACGATCCGATAATGGTCCTTCTTGGGTTGATAATCTTCAGCAGGCTGGTCCAGGCGCTTAGCGCCTCCGAAATTGGCCGGAATCAAGGGGTTTTTGATGTTGGTGGGGTTGGGAGCGGCGTTAAAACGGTCGCCGTTGTAGTAGGTGAAAATGTTTCCGTGCCACTCGTTGGAGCCGCGCTTCTGAATCACGTTGACCACGCCGCCCAGCGCGCCGCCGTATTCGGCTTCAAAGCCGCTGGACTTGACCTGTACTTCCTGGATGAAGTCCATGGGCATGTTGGCGGCCGAGTGGCCGTCGAACACCGACGCGGTTTCCTGCCCTTCAATAAGGTAGGAGTTTTCGGAATTGCTGGCGCCGTCAATCTGGTAGCCACCCTGTAAAGGCTCGGTGCGCGCGCCGGGAGCGAATTGGATCACGCTCTGGAACGAGCGGGTCTGGGTGGGGAGATTCGTGAGGGCTTCTTCGGGGATATTGGTCTGCACCTTGCTTTGGGTAACGTCGATGATGGTGGCCTGGGCCGAAACCTCGACGGTTTCCGTCAGCGTTCCCACCTGCATGGTGACGTCCAGGGACGGAACGTGCCCCACTTCCAGGGAGATGTTCTCCTGCTTGTACGTGCGGAATCCCTGAGCCGTAATCGTGAGCGTGTAAATGCCTGGAGGCAGGTTGGCGAAGCGGTAGTAGCCGCCATCTGTGTTGGCCTTCTTGATTCCGATCAGCGCGGGGCTGGTCACCTCTGCTACGGCAGTGTTGATGATGGCGCCGCTGGAATCCTTAACGGTACCCTGCATTCCGGCCGTGGTTTCCTGCCCGAACAGGGCGGGCGTCACGAGCAGGGCCAGCAGAAGTGCCCCTAATAACCATTTGCTAGCAAATACTGTTTTCATCACGTCTCCTTGAGGATAAAGTTTCTCGCTGGATTCACTCATAAAACGGCCCGCGCCCCACGCGCGCCGGAAACATTAGCGTCACTTCCCCGCGAAGTGGTCGCATTTTTGTAGCTGGGTAGCCAGGACCTGACGGAAGCAGGAGGTCGAGGAAATGGAGATGTGAGATGCGTGGCCGCTACGGCGGCGCCAGTCACGGTGCCTCCAATAGAGCAAGCTGGGGCCTGAGCCCACGGCAAAGCAGCGACACTAAGCACGACCAGCAAGGCCGGAAACGGCCCGGCAGTCCTTCTCATATATCTCCCCAACAAAACAAACCAATCTTGCGTGACAGCATATCACAAAACCGGGCTGTATGTTAAGGGGCGTTTTGGGGGGGCGCGGGCAACTGGCTATTCCTGGGCGATAGCGCTGTCCAGCATCAAGGAGAACTCACGGGCTTTTTCTTCCACGCGGCCTTTCAGGCTGGCGAGTTCCTGCTCGATGGTGCGCAGTTGATCGGCCAGGTGCAGGCAGGCAAGCACGGCGGTGCGCGTGGAATCGACATTGCCGGCGCGCGCGGCGATCTCGGTCATCAGCTGATCCACCCGCTGGGCGATTTCCTGGACCTGTGCACTGTCGCCGGTGGCGACCAGCGAATAGGTCTGGTTGAAGATGATGACCCGGACAGGTTCGGTGTTCGGCATCCGGCCGCCCCCCTTCAGGTGGCGCTGAGCAAATCCATCTGACCCAGCAGTTTTTCGATGCGGGTGCGAACCTGCTTGCGTTCCTTGCGCAGGTCCTCGAGTTCTTGCAGGTACTTCTGGGAATGGGCGGCGGAGGCGCTGGCGGCTTCCAGTTTTTCGAGCAGCTCGGCCTTCTCGCGGCGCAATTCGGCTACCAGTTCCACGGCGCGCGTGATGCGCTCTTCCAGGCTGCTCAGGGCGTCGATCTCGTCGGGTTCAGCCACAGAAGTCAGGCTCCCGTGTTGGCGGTCTTGGCTTTTTCCACCAGCGCGGCGAAACCGGTGGCGTCGTTGGCGGCCATATCGGCCAGCACCTTGCGGTTGAGGTCTATCCCGGCCTTCTTCAGACCGCTGATGAATCGGCTGTAGGAGATTTCGGCGGCGCGGCAGGCGGCCCCAATGCGGACAATCCACAACGACCGGAAATCGCGCTTCTTGCGCTTGCGGCCAACGTAGCCGTAGCGCAACGCCTTTTCGACGGCTTCTTGAGCCGCCCGGTTCAGTTTGCTCTTGGTAAGAAAAAAGCCGGATGCGCGAGCCAGCGTCTTCTTGCGCGTGGCTCTGCGGTGGCTTCCTCGTTTGACTCTAGGCACGTTTTTTCTCCTTGGAGTTTATATTGAGCAGGCGGTACGGGCACGTGCGGCGCCCGGCCACGCTGCAATCTCAGTCCCCTAATAGGGGATCATGCGTTTCAGTTTGCGCTGATCGGCGGGATCGGCTACCACGCCCTGCACCAGCTTGCGCTTGCGCGAGCGCGTCTTTGACGTCAGAATGTGGCGCGCAAACGCATGATGCCGCACCACTTTCCCGGTCCCGGTCTTCTTGAACCGCTTGGACGCACCCTTGTGTGTCTTCAGCTTAGGCATAAAATGTTCCCTGGGTGAACTTCGGACTCATTTAGTGTAGCACAGGGTAGAGAGAACTGGTCATAGCCTGTCAGGAGCCTCTAGACTCCCAGCCCGGTGGCCGCCCGCCGTGCGCGAGTAGCGGACTGCTTTGCACCCGCGACATGCTCGCGCAGCATCCGCCGCGAGCCGGGCGTCAACCGTTCCCAGGCGCTCTTGGCGCGGGGATCAGCTGCAATGAGAGTCGCCAATTCGTCCGGCAATTTGCCGGAAGCCAGCTGGATTGTTAGCTCGACGCGATCACCAGTATCGACGCCGGTCTGTTGGCAGAGCGGTTGTGGCAATTCGATAAACCAACGCTCTTCGTCCCATTTCTTGAGACTTCTCCTCCCGATATCATGACCGTGATATTGCCGGTTACCGTGGTGGTTTCAGCCAGCTTCCAGGGTTCCACGGCGTCACTCGGCACCACAATGAAGCGAGGCAATCGCGGATCCTTGCGCTTGATGATTGCGTCGACTCGAATGGACGGCGGCATATGAATCACGATACATCATGCGAGGCGAGTGCGCTCAGACTGCAAGTATCGGAACACGCACCAGGCGGCCACCGCTCCCAGCACGTGCCAGAATGCATGTCCCTGCAGCAGGCTTTGCGGATCGCACAGGCTGTGCGTAATGTCGAGTGTCCACAGCAGGAAGCCGGCCGACATAGCTGCCAGCGCCCAATATAGCCATTTTCTTTCAATGCCGCGTGCGCGGGTTTCGAGGATCAGGACTCCGGCGATGACGGCCGCAAACAAGTACCGCCGGGACTGGGGGAACGCGACCTGGGCTGCCAGCAATGCCAGGTTCAGGGCGATGTAGAGCGGCCCGAACCAGCGCCCCACTCTGAACACCAGCATGAACGTCACCAGCAGGTACATCCCGAAAATGTCTGCCACCTGTCCCACGAATGTGAGCGATGCGTGGTAGAAAGCGCTGCCGAGTCCGATCGCGATTGTGGCGGCGCCGTAGACTTTCATCGGGGAACGCGCCAGTATCCATGCGCCCACGAAGACGAATGCAAGACTGGACCAGGTATTTGCGGGCTGCGCGATTAAGCCGGTCCGAACCGCTTCGCAGAAGCAGGCGTCCGGCAGGCAGGTGGCAGGGCTCACCCGTGGATGTCCTGGTATTCCTCCAGCCACGCCATCTGGATAGCTTCCAGCTTGCCTTCGGTCGACTTCAGGGGATCGTCCTTGAACTCTTCGAGCTCCGTGATCCACTGGTGCAGGTCGGTATAACGGATGTGAGTGGGGTCAAGATCGGGGAACTTTTCGGCCAGCGCGAGCGCGATGTTTTCAGTGTGATCCCAGTTGAGTCCAGCCATCAGATTTTGGTTCCTTTCAGCGCGCCGCGCACAGCCGTGTTCATGATGGTTTCCGCCAGCTTCATAGTGGCCTGGTCGAGCTGCCCGATCTTATCGCGAATGAGGCCGTAGTCGTCCGAATGATAAACCACCAGCAGCTCGTTGACAGCCCGGTCCACTTGCGCCCGGTCTTCATCCGTCAGCTCGAACCAGGCGTCATTGCGGCGAGCCTTCTCGGTGGCGGCCAGGACGTTGTCGGCTTCGACGCGCGCCTCGCGGACTTGGCGTTCCTTCAGATCCACTTCGGCCTTTTCGAAGGACTCCTGGATCATCTTCTCCACTTGCTCGTCGGTCAGGCCGTAGGACGGCTTCACATCGACGCTGTGCTCCTTGCCGGTGCGCTGGTCGCGCGCGGTGACGTTCAGGATGCCATTCGCGTCGATCAGGAAGCGCACTTCGATACGCGCCATGCCGGCGGGGACAGGGTCAATATCCTTCAGGTCAAAGCGCGCCAGGCTGCGATTGTCCTTCACCAGCTCGCGCTCGCCTTGCACCACGTGAATCAGCACGTTCTTCTGGCCATCGACGGCGGTGGTGAAGTTTTCCGTCGCACTGGCTGGGATGGTGGAGTTGCGATGGATCAGCTTAGACACCAGCCCGCCCATGGTCTCGATGCCCAGCGACAGCGGCGTCACGTCGAGTAGCAGCTTGTCTTCCACGTGACCCGACAGAATGCCGGCCTGTACGGCGGCGCCCAGCGCCACCACTTCATCCGGATTCAGCTCGGTATGCGGCCGCGTGCGGAACAAGTTTTCGACCGCCGTCCGCACCAGCGGAATACGCGTAGACCCGCCCACCATCACCACTTCGTCGATCTGCTCCACGGTGACGCCGGCATCCTTAATACAGTCGCGGCAGGGCCCCAGCGTGCGATCGACGATTGGGGTAATCAGCTTGTCGTATAGCTCGCGCGTGATTTCCCGGGTATAGTGCTTCCCCCGATAGTCCAAGTCGATGATGGCGGCCGGGACGAACGAAAGGCGTTCCTTGGCTTGAATCACCGCGCGGCGCAGGCGCTGCACGCCCTCGCCGTCGGCTGACAGGTCTTCGCTCCACTCGCTGGCCACATCTTCGAGCGCGATTCGCAGCAGCAAGTTGTCGATATCGTCGCCGCCGAGGTGCGTGTCGCCGTTGGTGGCCAGCACCTCGAAGATGCCGTCGTGCAGCTTGAGGATTGAAATGTCGAAGGTCCCGCCGCCCAGGTCATAGACCGCGATAATCCCGTTCTTGCGCTTGTCCAGCCCGTAAGCGAGCGACGCGGCGGTCGGCTCATTCACCAGCCGCAGCACTTCGAGACCCGCGATCCGGCCGGCGTCTTTGGTCGCCTGTCTTTGGGCATCGTTGAAATAGGCGGGAACGGTGATTACGGCCTTGGTGACGGGCTCATTCAGGAACGCCTCTGCGTTGGTTTTAAGCTGGCGCAGGATCAACGCGGAGATTTCGGGAGGTGTGAAGCTTTGATCGCCGAGCTGCAGACGGATCACAGACTCGCTGCTGGGGTCGATGCGAAAGGGAAACAGCTTGAGTTCGTCTTGGATGTCGTCGAGCCCGCGGCCCATCAGGCGCTTTACGGAATACACGGTGCGGGCGGGTTGCGTGAGGAGGAGTTCGCGCGCGGGGTTGCCGGCCACGGAATCGCCGGAGGTGGTGATGGAGACGATGCTCGGGACCAGTTTGTCGCCGTCGGGACCAGGGATGATTTTTGGGCCGGTGGCGTCCATGATCGCGACCAGGCTGTTGGTGGTGCCAAGGTCGATTCCGACCACGCGATCGGCTGTGCCGAAGTCGATTTGGAAGGTAGACATGGTTATCGCGCCAAGGTCTCGCCTACTTGATTTACCAGGTTTTGGATGTACCGGCGGCGGTTCAGCAGAGCGCGGATATCGGCCAGCTTTTCGCGGTCGCCACTGGTATCCCATTCGGCGAAGCGATGGTCCAGCTGGGTATCCACAGCGCCCAGCATTTCCTCGAAATTGTGGCCGGCTGTTGCCAGGTGAGGGCGGGCCGCCTCGTCTCCGCCACGCATTTCTTCCAGCGCCATGTTCAGTTCAAAGACTTCTTCCAGAAGCTCCGGCGGCACATCTTGCGAACGTTGCTCGCCGATATCGAATCCCTCCTGCTTTAGCAGGTATTCGGCTCGCAACACCCGGTCGCGGAGCGCGCGCCAGGCGTCATTCAGCAGCGAAGAAGCATCCAGCGAATACTCACGTTCGCGCTCGGACTTCCGGGTAAAGCGATCGGGATGCAGCTGCCGGCTCAAATCGTAAAAGCGGCGCTGCAGGTCGTCGGTGTCGATCCGGAGTTTTCGCGGAATTCCGAAGAGCATGTAGTAATCCGATGGCGGGCGCTGCAGGGAATTACAGGCGGGACAGAACAGCGCGCCGTCCGCCGGCTGGCCGCATTGCCAGCATTGGGAGGCTACGCTCACGCGGTGAACGATGTGCCGCAGCCGCAACTTTTCTTGGCGTGCGGATTATCAAAGGCGAACCCGGACTGGATCAGCGAATCCTTCCAGTCCAGCGTCATGCCGTCCAGATAGAGCATGCTTTTGGGATCCACCACCACGGTGATTCCGTCGAAATCGAAGACATGGTCGTTAGGCCGCGCTTTGGCGTCGAACTTGAATTGATAGCTCAAGCCCGAGCATCCGCCGCCAAGCACGCCCAGACGCAGGGCTCCCATGACGCCTTGCTTTGTGAACGCGTCGCGGATCTTGTCTACCGCCTTGGGCGTAACGTGAATGCTTCGCGCGGGCGCGTGAGTATCTTGAAGCGCTTCCATCACTATTTAGATGCGACTGCCTGCGGCTCCGATACGGTCTTCTTCTTGTAGTCCGAGATGGCCGCCTTGATGGCGTCTTCGGCCAGTACCGAACAGTGGATCTTCACCGGCGGCAGGCTGAGCTCATTGACGATGTCCGTGTTCTTGATCTCGAGCGCCTGGTCGACGGTTTTCCCGCGCAGCCATTCGGTGGCCAGCGACGAGCTGGCGATGGCGCTGCCGCAGCCGAACGTCTTGAACTTGGCGTCTTCGATGACACCCGTCTCCGGGTTCACCTTTACCTGCAGCTTCATGACGTCGCCGCACTCGGGCGCGCCCACCATGCCGGTGCCCACGTTCGGATCGTTCTTGTCCATGGATCCGACGTTGCGCGGATTGTTGTAATGATCGAGAACTTTGTTCGAATATGCCATTTTGCCTTTGACCTCGGATTCCTTATTTTAGTGCGCTGCCCATTGGACCTTCGACAGGTCGATGCCTTCTTTCGCCATTTCGTACAACGGCGAAAGTTCGCGGAGCTTACGAACCACGTCGATCACCTTGGCGGCCACGTAGTCCACTTCTTCTTCGGTATTGAAACGGCCCAGACCGAACCGGATGGATGAGTGCGCCAGGTCGTCGCCCGCTCCCAATGCCTTCAGCACATAGCTTGGTTCCAGCGTCGCCGACGTGCAGGCCGATCCACTGGATACCGCCACATCGTTGATGCCCATCAGCAGGCTTTCGCCTTCGACGTACGCGAAGCTGATGTTCAGGTTGTTCGGCAGCCGATGCTCCAGGTTGCCGTTGACGTAAACCTCATCCAACTCGGACATCAATTTGTTCTTGAGCTTGTCGCGCAGGTAAGACATACGCTTGGATTCTTCGGGCATCTCGGCCTGGCACAACGCGCACGCCTCGCCCAAACCGACGATGCCGGGGACGTTCAGTGTGCCGGAGCGCATGCCGCGCTCGTGACCGCCGCCGTCCATCTGAGCGGTCAACTGCACGCGCGGACCTTTGCGGCGAACATACAGCGCGCCGCAGCCCTTGGGACCGTAGATTTTGTGGCCGGTGATGGACATCAGGTCGACGTTGTCCTTCATCACGTTGACTGGGATCTTGCCTACGGCTTGCACGCCGTCGGTGTGGAACAGGACGCCCCGGCTCTTGGCCAGTTTGCCGATCTCAGCCACGGGCTGGACCACGCCGATTTCGTTATTGGCATACATAATGCTGATCAGGATGGTCTTGTCCGTGATGGCTTCGGCCAGCATGTCGAGATCGATCAGGCCGTCGGCTTGCACCGGAAGATAGGTTACGCGGATGCCTTCCTTCTCGAGGTGCTTGCAAGTATCCAGGATGGCTTTGTGCTCGGTGGCGGCGGTGATGATGTGGTTGCCTTTTTCGGCGTACATCTCGGCCACGCCCTTCAGCGCGAGGTTGTTCGATTCGGTGGCGCCGGCAGTGAAGACAATCTCTTTCGCCGTGGCGCCGATGAGATCGGCGATCTGTTTGCGGGCCCGCTCGACGGCCTCTTCGGCTTCCCAGCCGAAGCTGTGATTGCGGCTGGCCGCGTTTCCGAAGATCTGGGTGAAATAGGGCGTCATGGCCGAGAACACGCGCGGATCCATCGGCGTGGTGGCGTGATTGTCCATGTAAACTGGCAACTTCATAGCGTTCGATTCCTCATATTAACTGGCTCGGTGTGAGCTCGTACAGACGGGTGTCCGGGGTGTCCGCGCAGTCTTCCTGCTTCGCGTCGGACGACATGTCTTGGATGGTGATCCCACCCAGAAGTTTCAAAATGCCTTCGTGAACCTTGCGCAGCGGTTCGCGGACGTTGCAGCGGTCGGTGTGGCTGCACATCCCGTGCTCGGTGAAGCAAGAGGTCAGCACGATGGGTCCGTCAATCAGGCGGATCACCTCGAGGGCGGTAATGTCGCGGGCTGCGCGTCCCAGCCGGTAGCCGCCGTTGGTCCCATGCTCGGACTTCACGAACCCAGCCTTGCAGAGCTTTTGCAGGATCTTGGACAGCAGGGGGAGGGGAATACCGTAGGTATCGGCGATCTCATGAGCGCTGGAGCTGACCTCGTGCTTCACCGCCAAGTGCTTAAGGGCGATGAGGCCGTAGTCGGCTTTCTTAGTCAGCTTGAGCATGGATTCCCGACTGTTTGAGTCCTAGATCATTATGGCGCAATAGGGGTGGCTGCGTCAAGGGACTGGGATGGCTCGGAGGATCTTTTATTTCTTTGATTTACAGGCGAGTGGCTTCGTTTTTGCGGATCTGTCGCGGATACGTCCCCGCGACGCAGTCGCGGATCACGAGACCCCCTTCCGGCGAAGCGCCTCTATGTCGGCGACGTCCTTCGCACGCCCCGCAGCCACTTTGTTGGCAAGCAACGCCGCAAGTCCGATATAGAATACTGGGATCCCGCCATACAGACCCGCTTGGCGCGAAGCCCAAGCGTCTTCCCACGGCACTCCCGTGATCGACGTCATTATGTGAATCTGAACGGGAACGCGGCCGAGTTGCAAGATCTTGCTGTGCCCAAGCAAGTACTCGGGCGTTACGCCGTCCGTGGGGAACCCGAAACGCTCAATCGCCGCGAGCAGTCGCGCATATACTCACGATCCGGCCGGACCAGAATGTCAATGTCGCCGGTAGCTCGTGGCGCGCCGTGGAACGCCACGGCATAGCCGCCGACAATTAGGAAATCAATCCTCTCCTCGTTCAACAACGAGCAGAATTCGCGGAAGTCCTTCTCGAATACCATTAACACTCATGTTCGACAGCGATGCGAATTCCCGCCGCAGCCGATCCACTTCTTCAATTCGTTCCTCCGCCGGGCGGCTCAACCAATATTCTAGATACGAGTTGTCGCTCTCCTCCCGTTCAAAGCTCGAAAGCGTGACAACCCGATCCATCCGATCCGAGCATATCACGATTGCCGTCTTGGGCCTCTTTTGAGTATTGCAAAAATACAATACTATGGAGGAGTGAGGTGGATCGTTGAGGTTCTCGACGCACGCGTTCGAGATGAGATCGACGCTCCCTCCCGACATGAGAGCGCGTTTTCGCCGAATCGTGGAACTGATCCAGAACCATGGTCTCGAACAAGTGCGCGAGCCTTTTATGAAGCATCTGGGAGGTCCTTTGTGGGAGATCCGCATCAAAGGCAAGGACGGGATTTCTCGAGCGATCTACGTTACTGCGAGAGGCCGGCGAGTGGTGGTGGTCCGGGTATTCATCAAGAAAACCCAGAAGACACCGCGGCGGGAGATTGATCTGGCGTTGGAACGAGCAAAGGAGGTAAACTGATGAGCCGTATTCGTGTTGATGACTTACACAAAAAATGGATCAAGGACTCCAAGTATCGGCGTGAGTATGAAGCGCTGGCAGAGGAGTTTTCTCTCGTGGCCGCCCTGATCGATGCGCGCACTCGCGCCGGCCTGACGCAGGAACAGGTGGCGCACCGGATGAAAACGACCCAGGCCGTTATCGCCCGGCTGGAAGGCGGCGGCAGCAAGCCCTCCACCCGCACGCTTGAGCGTTACGCTGAGGCGACGGGCTCGCGCCTGAAGATCACGTTCGAGCCGGAAAACGCGCGGCCCTGACGAAAGCCCGTTTCTTCGAAGGGAGGGATGATTGGCATCTTGCCGCCTTGCGAGCGTCGCCGGCTTGCCTCCACATCAGAACGCAACCCGTAAGGTCAGCGCCGGCAAGTCCTGATCTATCCCGGCGACGGCGGCCTCCGGGTGGTCGAATGCCCGAGTCTCCCAGGCTCCATTTCGCAGGGCGCCAGTAAGGAAGAAGCCCTCGCCAACATAAGAGAAGCCATCGAGGGTTATGTGGCGGTTTTGCAGGAAGACGGTCTGCCGGTTCTAGAGAACCGTTTTGATGGAGAAGTAGTCGCCGTGTGAGCAAGCTCCCGGCAATTTCTGGAGACAACTGCGTTTCGGAAATAAACCCGATAGAGCAAACTATGACCTTGAGGGATATTGACATGGGAACTCCGAACACGAAAGAATGGGCGTAGTATGGATGGCAATGGAAACGCCCCGGTGACGCGGGCTGACCTGGAAGAGCACCTTCAAGGATTCAAGCGGGAACTCGTCAAAGAAATCGGCGAGGTCATCGATACGCGGTTTCGCCAATCGGAAGAGCAGTTCGCGGAACGGCTCCATGACTCGGAGACTAAGGCTCAAGGCTTTCTATCAATATCAGGAGCACTCGGATGTACGCATGCGCAAGATGTCGGCCGACATCTCCAACATGGACACCGCGAGCGATCTGCGGATCAACAATCTCGAGCGGCGCGTAATCGAAATCGAGCGGAAGTTCCTGGACAGCGGCCGCTAGCATCAGAACACCACCCGTAACGCCAATTGAATCGACCCCGGTCCGCCGATCTGTAGAACGGATTCCACCCGACATTCACGCCTCCCGCCCTACGTTCCCCCGCCGGTCCAATTCAGCGCCAACCTTCGCCAGTGACCTTCAAAAAATATTTATCTTCTGTTTGCTCGCTATGCGTTACAGCCAAGCCGCCGTCATAATTTGCCCTTCTTCAAGTTATTCTGGTATCGAAAGCGCAGGGGCTCTCGCTTGTCGGACCCCCTGTTACCGCTATCACCCGGAAGCACTCGAGCAACCCTGGGTGACGGTCAGCGACATGTGTTCGGCTCCGATCTTGCGGAGTGGCCAGCCATCGGGCTTTCTAATACGGTGTGCATGGGGGCCTCCTAAATAATTTGTCCGGCTTCGGACCGCGTTGCGAACGGTTCGGAGCCGGCCAAACAGACGAGCACTACAAACCTCCAAGAGCGGAAAGGAAAATTGCGTCTACTCGTGCTCTTGCCGTGAGACGCTAAGCGAGGTCCTTTGATTTGCGCTTGGCTGGCTTCGTTTTTGCGGCTCACCACACGTGTAGGGCAGGCCTTCTGACCTGCCTGGCGATCCCCCGCCGTACTACCCCACCAACCCCGGACTTCACCACAAATCCGTGGGACTCCCCGTGCAGCGGACGCTAAAATCTATCAATGAGACTCTTGCTAGCGATCACGATTGCGACCGCGCTGGCTGCTGCCGGCCAGGATGCCCCCAAGACGCCGCCGACTCCGGTGCAGGTGATGCAGCGCCAATACGACGACGTGAACCGGCGACTGCTGGCGATGGCCGAGGATTTTCCGGAAGACAAATACGATTTCAAGCCGGCCCCGGACGTGCGCACGTTCGCGGAACAGATCTTGCACGCGACAGAAGGGAACTTCTACACTGCGAAAGCCGCCAAGGCGGCGCGGGGAGAGAAGGTGGAATGGGCCGATCCATCCCGGGAAAAGTACAAGACCAAAGCCCAGGTAGTCGCATGGGTAAAAGAATCAATAGCCGAGATTAACGGCGTGTTGAAGGTTCAGACCGACGCGCAAATCATCCAGCGGCTGGGTCTGTGGGCGGGTTTGCTGGAGCATGCTGGGGAACATTACGGTCAGCTGGTGGTGTACTACCGGGCGAATGGGCTGGTGCCACCGGAAACGCGCGAACAGAAGAAATAGGATCAGGAAACGGCGACGGCGAAAAAGACCAGCAGCGTGAGATCCTCGACGATAGTGTGGAACCGGTGCTCCACTCCCGCGCGGACGAACGCGATGGAACCGGGCTCCACGGGCTGCTCATGATTGCCCATGTGCAAGATGGCGCGTCCGTTGAGGACATAGTACACCTCGTCCCGCGGATGCGGTTCCTGCGGATCGGGCAGGCCTGCCGCCAGGTAGTAGATGCCCATGCTCAACGAGGGCACTTTGAGAAACTCGAAATAAGGCAGTCCGGCGCGCTCGCGGTGAGCCATTAAGTCGGCGAGATCAAACGCTCGGGTGGTGGGAACTTGCATGCGAGCATTGTATGGCCAGAGCTGGTGTGATTCCTATTGAAGCGGGGCGGAGCTAGCAAACCCGGGGGCGGGCGCATATAACTGAGATGTGGATGTGAGAGACATCACGAAGCTGCGGCGCAGGGCCAGGACCGGGCTGGTGGTGTTTGGAGCCTGGACCGTCTCGGGCCTGTACGCGGTGGTGGAGTCACACTACCGGTCCTTATTCTTTCAAAAACCGATTAGCTGGAGCTCCGCGTTCCGCTACGAGATGGCGTACGTGTGGTGGGGCGCGCTGTTCACCCCGGCGGTACTTTGGTTCTCGCGACGGTATCCGCTGGAGCGCAGGCATTGGGCCCGCAACGGGGCTATGCACCTGCTGGGCATGTCGCTGTTCGCCATCATCATGATGCTGTGCTGGACTCTGGTGAGCGGCGCGCCCGCCGGATATGTGAGCTTCGGAGAATTCTCATTCCCGAAACTGTTGCGCTCGCTGAGCAGTGGATTCGATTACGGCGTGGCGATGTACTTGTTAGTGATACTGGTTTATCACGCGCTGGTGTATCACGGGCGCTATCAGAAGTCGCGCGTGGAATCGGCCGAGCTCGAAGCGCAGCTTGCGAACGCGCAGGTGCAGGCGCTGCGCATGCAGCTGCACCCTCATTTCTTGTTCAACACGCTGAACAGTATCTCCGCACTGGTGCAAGAAGACCCGGAGGCGGCGGAGACCATGATCGCGCGCCTCAGCGAGCTGCTGCGGATGTCGCTGGACAGCTCGCTGGCGCAAGAGATTCCGTTGAGCCGCGAGCTGGAGTTTCTCAATCTGTATCTGGATCTGGAGCGCACGCGTTATGAAGACCGGCTCACCGTCGAATTCGACGTGGACGCGGCGGCGCGCGAGGCGCTGGTTCCGAATATGATCCTGCAGGCCATTGTGGAGAACGCCATCCGGCACGGAATCTCGCAGCGTCCGGCGGGCGGCCGCATTTCGATCTCGGCCAGGCGGCGGGCCGGCGATTTGCTGCTGCGCGTGGAAGACAATGGCGCGGGACAACCGCTGCACGGCTGGAACGGGTTCCGCGAGGGCGTCGGTCTGCGGACCACGCGCGGTCGGCTGGAGAAGATGTACGGAAACCGGCAGCGGCTGGAGCTGGAACCGCTGGCCTCGGGCGGCGTGGCCGTGCGGATTGCGCTGCCATTCATGGCTGTGGGGACGCATGCGGCGGATTAGCGCGCTGATCGTCGACGATGAGCGGTTGTCGCGCAAACGCATACGGCGTTTGCTGAGCGGGTCATCCGATATCGATGTGGCGGGTGAATGCGGCAACGGCCCGGAAGCCGTGAAGGCGATCGAGGAGCTGCGGCCGGATCTGCTTTTTCTCGATATACAAATGCCCGGGATGGACGGGTTCGGAGTGCTGGCGGCGATCGGCGGTGATCGGCAGCCGATGGTGATCTTCGTCACCGCGTATGACGATTACGCGGTGCGCGCTTTTGAAGTGCATGCGTTCGATTACATGTTGAAGCCTTTCGACCGCAAGCGCTTTGAGGAAGCGCTGGCGCGGGCGCGGGCGCAGATGGGTCGCAGCGAGGGTGGGGAATTGAACCAGCGGCTGCTGGCGCTGATGCAGACCATGGAAGCGCGCCGCGGGAGACCGGAGCGGATCGCGGTGAAGTCGGGCGGCAATGTAGTCTTCGTCAAGCTGGCCGGTATCGACTGGATTGAGGCGGCCGACAACTACGTCTGCCTGCACTGTGGACCCGACGTGCACACTCTTCGCGAAACCATGAACGCACTGGAGAGCCGCTTGGACCCCGGACGCTTCGTGCGAATCCACCGGTCGACGATTGTGAACGTGGACCGCATCAAATCCTTGCAACCCTGGTTCCGCGGGGACTGGGCAGTCCTACTGCAGGACGGCACGCAGCTGACGCTGAGCCGCAGCTACCGAGAGAAGTTAAAAGGCTCGTTACTGTAGGACAGGCCTCCCGGCCTGTCTCCCTGACAGGCCGGGAGGCCTGTCCTACTGCTGAGGTTTCCAGGCCGCCAGCGCAGCTTCTACCGAAACCACCGCTTGATCCGGCCGCCGCCGCCGCAGTTGCCCAATAATCTCAGGCAGCGAGCGGTGCAGCACCAAAGCGCGCCCGCGATCGGGGTGGTACTGCGGGGGATCGTTCTCGCAGGAGCCGTCCCGGCGATCCTGCTCGCGGATCAGCGGAGCCAAATCTTCATCGCGCAGCGCCAGCGCGTCTTCTACCGCCGCTTCCAGCTTGTTCTCGTGGATATTCCGGATGATTCCCTTGAGCATTACTTCTACTGGCATCGTCGATTAGTCCCCTACGATCAGTATACGCTAGTGCGGTGGCGGAGGAGGAGGCGGCGGTGGAGGCGGTGGTGGCGGACCGATGGGCGGAGGAGGTCCGCCGGTCTGGCCAGAGACGCCGCCGGTGGTCCCGCCGGTTGCTCCGGGCCGCGTGTGTGTCATCGCGACATTCACGGCGTCGTTCAAGCTGCGAAGCACGCGCTGGGCGACGGATCCGCGATCGATCCCGTTGCGCGACAGCGGCGAATCGCGGAAGATCTCCAGAGATTCTCCCGCATTGACCAGCTTGCTGGAGCCGCCCTTGGTGGCATGGCGGACGTCCACTTGTCCTTCTTCAACGGTCACCAGCGTGGTTTGATCTTCCGGATCCACGCTGACATCGAAGGTAGTGCCGCGCACGGAAATTACGGCGGTTGGCGTATAAATCTTGTTCGGATTGGGCTGCCCGCCCCACTTTTGTATATGGATCTTCACACGGCCAACCAGCACGTCAATGAGATCGCGCCAATTGCCCGGATTCTTACGGAAGACCACGTTGGAGTTCGGGTAGACCTCAAAAGTGCTGCCGTCGGAAACCTGGAAACGGGCGAAACCGTCAGGTCCGGTGACGACCACCTGCTGCACTTGGATGGAGTCCCCGACACTGAGGGCCCACGGATCCGAGCCTTTGAGCACGGAAACCTGGCCGGTGAGCGAGATCACCTTGGCGGCTGCATCGGGAGAGGAGGGGAAGATCTGGCCAGAGCACACCCCGAGCGTTAGAGCCGCCGCCAGGGAGGCGAGGGCCGCTGCGTTCAGCCGCGATCTGCCGATCCGCGCTAACATAAAGTAATCCCTGCGGGAGACCGACTTACGAGCGTGCCTCCCGGTGAAGATTTAGTCTACCATCAAAATTGCTATGCAAGAAGGCGTCCGAATCGATTTTCGGTCGAAAAGTATTGTGAACGCAAGCCTTTTGTGGTTCGGGTAGCGTCAAAGTAACGTCGAAAGGGATACAATAGACTCTGCGCATGTGTCGCAAGGATACAAGTCGGCAGTTTGCGGTTCTAACCGTAGTTGCACTGGGGTGTTTGTATGCGAACGCACAGACCGCCCCGCTTGCGCTGGACTGGCGCCACATCGGCAACTCCGGTTTGGACCTGTCTCTGGCCGGCGTGGCCACTGGGCCTGTTGACCGAGTCTGGTATTCCCCGGATGGCTCCAAGTTGTACGCCAGAACATCCGTGGGCCGTGTATTCCAGACCGCAGATTTCGAGCGTTGGACGGCTGCTTCGGACACTACGGCACCGGCCCCGGGAGTATCCGCCACAGTCCCTGGAATGCCCGAAACGGGGGCGGCATTACGCGCCGTAACCGGTCCATCGGCGCGGGTTTACAGCTTTGGACGGAACGCGTGGCGATCCGACGACGGAGGCGCGAACTGGTCTAATCTCACGGATTATAAGGGCGTATCCATCGTCGGGGGACCGGTAGCGGATTTGGCGGTATCGCCCAGGGATCCGGAAGAGATCGTTATGGCGGGTCCGCGAGGCGTGTGGCGGTCGGCGGACGGCGGATTGTCCTGGAGTGGTCTGAATCAGACGCTTCCGAACCTGCCGGTGTCGCGGCTGCTGGCGGTTCCGGGAAACGGACGGGGAGTGCGGTTGGCGCTGAGCGGGGCGGAGGCGCTGGAAGTGGAATGGGCGCCGGGTGAAAAGACGGCCTGGAGAACGGCGGAGCCAGTGGAGTTTCGGCGCGACGCCACTTTGAAACAGGCGCTGGCCGGAAAACTGAAGAAGAGCGTGACCGCGGTGGCGGCATCGGGATCATTCGCGTATGCGGGCGATTCGGAAGGGCGGTTGTGGGCTTCGTCTGATCTGGGCGAGACCTGGGTCCAATTCCTGCTGGCCGAAAGCGGTCCGGTGGAAGCCATCTACATCGATCCGAAAGATCCGCGCGTGGCGGTGGCGGCGCTGCGCATGCCCGCGACCGCCTCTACCATTCAGGCCAAATCGCCGCACGTGCTGCGCACCATGAACGGCGGCATCTTCTGGGATGACATCACTTCAAATCTGCCCGACGTCGCGGCGCACGGGATCGCGGCGGACCGGAGCAGCGGTGCGATTTACGTCGCGACGGATGCCGGCGTGTTCTACACCACCACCGATCTGGCCAGTGCCGGCCGGCCCACGAACTGGGTCGCGGTAAGCGATAAGCTGCCTAAGGCCTCCGCCATGGATGTGCGGCTGGACGGCGGAGCCAACCAGTTATATGTCGCGCTGGACGGTTACGGCGTTTATGCCACTATCGCTCCGCATCGATTCCGCGATGTGCGGGTAGTGAACGCGGCCGACTATAGCTCGCGCGCGGCGGCGCCGGGATCGTTGCTGAGCGTGCTGGGCGCTAACGTCCAATCGGCTCGGTCGGCGGATGTGAACATTCCGGTGTTGGATGCCACCGATACCGCCTCCCAAATCCAGGTGCCGTTCGAAGCCAGGGGAACCAGTTTGCCGCTGGTGCTGGAGGGAGGCTCCGGGCGCATACTGGCGGGCATCGCATTGCAGAGTGCTTCGCCGTCGATTTTCGTCGATCCCGAGGGCAGTCCATTGATTCTGGATGCCGACAGCGGAGTGTTGCTGGACGCCATGAAGCCCGCGCATTCGAATACGCGGATACAGATTCTGGCTACCGGGCTGGGCCGGGTAACCCCCGACTGGCCTACCGGGATCGCCGCGCCGCGCAGCGATCCGCCGCGCGTGGTAGCGTCGGTGCAAGCCTGGCTCGATCGCGCTCCGGTGGAAGTGACGCAGGCGGTGCTCGCACCGGGGTACATCGGGTTCTATCTGATCGAAGTGCAACTGCCGCGCATAGTGAATGCGGGGCCCGCGGAATTGTACTTGCAGGCGGAAGGTCATGAGAGTAACCGGGTGCGGCTTTACATAGAGCCGTAGAACAAGCCGGCCGGGGGGGCCGGCTGCGGGGCGGGGGCCCCGCCCTACAACAAAGTTATGCTGCCTTATACGTGGCGACGAGTGCTGACGATGGTCCGGATTCTGCTGGGCCTGAGCGGGCTTACGCTACAACTGATCTCCTCCTCATTTGCGCCAACGGACACGGTAATTTTGTTTGCGGCTTACACGGCGTATGCGTGTGTCGCGCTGTTCTGGCGGGGGCTGGAGGATTCTGGATATCCGACGCTGGCGTTGCTGCTGGATCTGGTGTTCTTTGTTCTATCCACTACCAGCAATGTGGCGTATAGCTATTGGGTCTCGGCGGTATTCTTCGCCTTTGTCCTGCTGGCGGGGGTGATGCTGCATGACTGGTGGAAGCCGCCCCTGCTGGGCGCCGCATCGGTGGCGTTTCTCTACGCGGCGCAGACCCAGCAAATGGGGGCGCTGATGCCGGCGCTGATTGCATCCACTATCGTCGCGTCGGTGCTGGCGATCGAGCGCCAGTATCTGGAAGAACGGCTTTCCAGCGCTTCGCGCCAGACGGTGCTCTATCGCTACGATGCTGAAAAGGCTCGCGAGAGCGAGCGGCAGCGCATCGCCGCGGACTTCCACGATGGACCGCTGCAAAGCTTCATCAGTTTCCAGATGCGCCTGGAGATCATCAAGAAGCTGCTGGTCCGCGACCAGACGGCGGCGGCCGAAGAGCTGGTGCAATTGCAGGATCTCTGCAAGTCGCAAGTGAATGAGCTGCGCACTTTCGTGCGCAGCATGCGGCCGGTGGACGTGGACGGCAGCCTCAGCGCAACCTTGCGCCGAGTGGTGCAGCAATTCCAGAAAGACACGGGTGTTCCGTGTACCTTCGTGAGCAGCGATTTTGTGGAGCCGGCCGAACCGGAAGTCTCGCTCGAGCTGCTGCAGATTGTCCGCGAAGCGCTGTACAACGTACAGAAGCACTCGGCGGCGACGCGCGTGGCCGTGACCGTGGAGAAGTCCGAGGACGCTCTGCAAATCGCGATCGAAGATAACGGCACAGGTTTTCCATTCAGTGGGCGATTCTCGCTGGATGAGCTGGAACTACTGCGATTGGGGCCTGCGAGTATCAAGCGGCGGGTGCGCACCCTGGGTGGAGATTTGCTGCTGGATTCGCGGCCCGGGCAAGGCGCAGGCCTGAGGATTCGGCTGGCCACATGAGCCGCTGGTGGCTTTTGCCGCCGGTGCTCGCGCTCCTCGCAGGGTGCGGGCACTATCGCGATTTCACGCTCCCAACGCCGGCCGGAGTTCCATCCGAAGTTCACTACATATGGAAGTCGCAGTCCGCCCCGGTGCTGTTGCCCAGCGCACCACCTGAGTGGGATGCCGTGGACGTGCTTAATCCTTCGGTGATCCGGCGCGGCAGCGAACTGCTCAATCTCTATTCGGGATTCGACGGCAAGATGTGGCGCACCGGGCTCGCGACTTCGATGGACGGCGTGACGTGGACGAAGGCCGGGTTGGTGCTGCAGCCCGATCCGCGGAGTTGGGAAAGCAGCGGAATCGCCGCGAACGGATCGGTAGTCGACGACGGGATCGAACTGCTCTATTACTACCAGGCTGGAGAGCCGCCTCGCATCGGGCTGGCGCGTTCTTCGGATGGACGCCAGTGGACAAAATTCGGGAACCCTGTGCTGCCTCTGGGGCCTCGTGGAAGCTGGGACGAGCGGGGGGTGGCCGATGCGTATGTGATCCGGGCGGGGAAGGCGTGGTATTTGTACTATCTCGGTATGGATCGTGCGCGCCGGCAGCGCCTGGGGATCGCAACGTCGACGGATGGCCTTACGTGGTACAAATTGCGCTCGAATCCGGTGCTTGGACTGGGAGAGTTCGGTGCGTTCGACGAGAACGGACTAGGCGAGCCCGCGGTGTGGGCGGCACATGGTGACTACTGGATGCTGTACACCGGCCGGGATCGGGCCGAAGTACGGCGGCTGGGGCTGGCGCGGTCGCGCGACGGGGTCCACTGGGAGAAAACCGGGCAGCCGATCGGCGGCTCGCAGGCGTGGAATGCGAAGACTTTGTGCGATCCCACGGTGCTGGTGGAAAACGGACGCGTGCGCGTATGGTTCGGCGGCGGCGACATAGCGCATCCGGCTGAGAACGTCCACGGGCGCATCGGAATCGCGGAACTGGTGGAGGAAACCGGCATCCCAGCGGGCGCGGGAGGCATCCAGCACCCATGAGGATCGGAGTCACGTGCTACCCAACCTACGGCGGCAGCGGAATCGTCGCAACGGAACTGGGTCTGGAGCTGGCCAATCGCGGCCACGAGGTCCACTTCATTACTTATGCGAATCCCATCCGGCTGGACCCTGGCACGCCGCGCATTCACTATCACGAGGTGGAAGTCTCGAACTATCCGCTGTTCCAGTATCCGCCCTACTGCCTTGCGCTGGCGTCGCGCATGGTGGAGGTGGCGGAGGAGTATCGCCTGGACCTGCTGCACGTCCATTACGCAATTCCGCATTCCATTTCGGCGCTGCTGGCGCAGCAGATGATGACGAAGCGGCGGCTCCCGTTTATCACGACGCTGCACGGCACCGATATCACGCTGGTTGGAATGGATCGCTCATACTTTCCCATCACGAAATTCTCCATCGAGCAGTCGAACGGGGTCACCAGCATCAGTCACGACCTGAAACGGGACACGCTGGAGATTTTCGGGGTGGAAAATGAGATTCGCGTGATCCACAACTTCGTGAATGTGGAAATGTACCATCCGCTAACGGAGCGTCCTGGTGGTGCGCTGAGGTTGATTCATATTTCGAATTTTCGCCCGGTGAAGCGGGTGCTGGACTGCATCGAAATTCTGGGTGAGGTCCGCAAGCACGTTCCGGCGCGGCTTTACATGGTGGGGGATGGTCCAGAGCGCGCTCCGGCGCAGCGGCTGGCGCGCGAGCGCGGACTGGATGAGCACATCACCTTCATGGGTAAGCAGGACCACGTGGAACGGCTGATTCCCCAAATGCATGTGCTGCTGCTGCCGAGCGAAATGGAGTCGTTCGGGCTGGCGGCATTGGAGGCGATGTCTTGCGGAGTGCCTCCGGTTGCGACCAGGGTGGGCGGAGTGCCGGAGTTGATTACGCCCGGTGTGGACGGATTCCTGGAGGCGGTGGGCGATATCGGCGCCCAGGCGGCGCGGGTGGTGGAACTGCTGTCGGACGCAGCGGCACATGCGCGCATGGCGGAAGCCGCAAGGCGCACGGCTGTTGAGAAGTTCTCGACGGCGCTGATCATTCCCCAGTACGAGCGATATTACGAGGAGGTGGTGGGGCAGCCTAATAACCAGCGGGCCGATTAGCAATGGGCCCTGTGCGGGGAGTTACCATGGAGTCATAGATGGAAACGAGGAACTCTTTTGGGGCGGCGTGCCAGCTGCGCGCAGGCGGGCAGCAGTATCAGATCTATTCGCTGGAGGCGCTGGAGCGGGCGCATATCGCCAGCGTGTCGCGCATCCCATACTCCATCAAAGTGCTGCTGGAAAATTTGCTCCGTTGTGAAGACGGGCGCACGGTCAAGGCCAGCGATATCGAGTATGTCGCGAAGTGGACCACTTCGGGACCAGCGCGCGAGATCAACTTCCGTCCGGCCCGCGTGCTGCTGCAGGATTTCACCGGCGTGCCTTGCGTGGTGGATCTGGCCGCGATGCGCGATGCATTGCGTGACATGGGCGCCGATCCGAAGCTCGCGAATCCGCTGATCCCGGTGGACCTGGTGATCGATCATTCGGTACAGGTGGACCAGTACGGCTCCGCGGGCGCGTTTCAAGCCAATGCGCTGCTCGAATTCCAGCGCAATCAGGAGCGCTATTCGTTCCTGCGCTGGGGCCAGACCGCATTTCAAGATTTTCGCGTGGTTCCTCCGGACACCGGCATTGTCCACCAGGTCAATCTCGAGTATCTGGCCAGTGTTGTGTTCACGGATCGCCGCCATGCTCCCGCGCTCGCGTATCCCGACACGTTGATGGGCACCGATTCGCACACCACCATGGTCAACGGGCTGGGCGTGCTGGGCTGGGGCGTGGGCGGTATCGAAGCCGAGGCCTGCATGCTGGGCCAGCCCATTTCGATGCTGCTGCCGCAAGTGGTTGGATTCAAACTCACCGGGCGTCTCGCCGCCGGCTCGACGGCTACCGATCTGGTACTCACTGTCACGCAGATGCTTCGCAAAAAGGGTGTGGTGGGAAAGTTCGTCGAGTTCTATGGTCCTGGAGTGGCCGCGCTTTCGCTGGCCGACCGCGCCACTATCGGCAACATGGCGCCTGAATATGGGGCCACCATCGGCTTCTTCCCCATTGATCACCAGACGCTGGATTATCTGCGCCTGACCAATCGTCCGCCCGAGCTAGTGGACCTGGTGGAGGCGTATGCGAAACAGCAGGGCTTGTTCCTCTCGCCCGATTCACCCGATCCCGTGTACAGCGACACGCTGGATCTGGATCTTTCGAAGGTGGTGCCGTCGCTGGCAGGTCCGAAGCGGCCGCAGGATCGCATTAACCTGCCCGACGTGAAGAAGAATTTTCTGGATACGCTGGCCGAACCCGCGCGATCGGCCACTGTCAATTTCAATGGCGAAGGCTCCGCCACAATTCACGACGGCGCAGTGGTGATCGCGGCGATTACCAGCTGTACCAACACGTCCAATCCGTCGGTGATGGTGGCCGCCGGCCTGCTGGCGAAGAAAGCCGTCGAGCGCGGGCTGAAATCGAAGCCTTGGGTGAAGACCAGCCTGGCGCCTGGCTCCAAGGTAGTCATGGATTACCTCACGGACGCGGGCTTGATGCCTTATCTCGAGGCTCTCAATTTCCATCTGGTTGGTTATGGCTGCACCACTTGCATCGGCAACAGCGGACCGCTTCCGGAAGCGGTGGCCGAGGCGGTGACAAAGGAAAAGCTGGTGGTAGCGGCGGTGCTGAGCGGCAATCGCAATTTTGAAGGGCGCATCAATTCGCTGGTTCGCGCGAACTATCTGGCTTCGCCGCCGCTGGTGGTGGCTTACGCTCTCGCGGGACGCGTGGATCTGGATCTTTTGAAAGAGCCGCTGGGTATCGACGCCGATGGCAAGAAGATTTTCCTGAAGGACATCTGGCCGGCGCCGGAAGAGGTGGATGCCGTAGTCCAACGTTCGGTGCGCGTGGAGATGTTCCGTAAAGAGTATGCCGAGGTTTTCGACGGCGACGCCACCTGGAATTCCATTCGAATCCCGACCGGCGATCTGTACAACTGGACCGGCGACTCGACGTATATCAAGAAGCCGCCTTACTTCGATCACATGGTGGATCCCTCCGCCAGCGTCCATGATTTTCATTATCTGCGAGTGCTGGCGATGCTGGGCGACTCCGTCACCACCGATCACATTTCGCCGGCCGGCTCGATTCCGGTGGACAGTCCCGCAGGGCGGTATCTGATGGAATTGGGCGTGAAGCCGGTCGATTTCAATTCTTACGGCGCGCGCCGCGGCAATCATGAGGTGATGGTTCGCGGCACCTTCGCGAACATCCGGCTGCGCAATCTGCTCGCGCTGGGAACCGAAGGCGGCTGGACCACGCATGTCCCGAGCGGCGAGAAGATGTTCATTTACGATGCGGCCATGCGGTATGAGCAGGAGCGCACGCCTTTGCTGGTAATCGCGGGCAAGGAGTACGGGTCGGGGTCATCGCGCGACTGGGCCGCCAAGGGGACGCTGCTGCTGGGCGTGCGCGCAGTGATCGCCGAAAGCTTCGAGCGCATTCACCGGTCGAATCTGGTGGGCATGGGTGTACTGCCGATGCAGTTTTTACCAGGGCAGAATCGTGAATCGCTGGTGCTGACGGGGCTGGAATCGTACGCGATTGAAGGCGTGAGCGAGGCCATCGGCCACGGGAAAAACGCGCGAGTGCGCGCTGTCGCTGCGGACGGAACCGAGACGTATTTCGAGGCACAGGTGCGCATCGATACGCCGCAGGAGATCGAGTATTATCGCAATGGCGGGATCTTGCCGTACGTGCTGCGTCAGATTGCGGCAGCGGCGATGGTTGCTACTCGGCCCGCGGGTTAACCTGCCCCAGGAATTTCAAGAGTTCGGTGTTGAAGCGCTCTGGGAATTCCATCATGAGGAAGTGGCCGGCGCCCTCGAACTCCACGTAATCGCTCACAGCGAAATGGGCTCGCAGGAACTCCTCATTGGCGCTTGAATTGGGGCGCTTTGCCATGATGGCCAGCACGGGCAGCTTGGGCCAATACTCGGTCACCGGCTTCATCGACATCATCCCTTCCATGGCCGAAGACATGACGTGCGACGGCGTGGCCAGCATCTTCGCGCGGATGTCGTCGCGCATGGCGGCAGGGGTGTGTTCCGAGAACATGCTCGCGATCATCTTCCCCGCGGTCTGTTTGGCATCCGGAGCGCTATACATCTTCATCATTCGCTCGCGCTGTTCGGCCTGTTTTTTCGGATCCTTGGGAGGCTGAGGCGCGAATCCGTCCACCATGACAATGGCGGCCACTTTTTCCGGAAAGAGGCGCAGATACTCCACCGCCACCGGCACACCCATGCTGTGGCCCACCAGAGTCGCGCGCTCCACGCCCGTATCGCGCAGCACGGCATCCACGCCGCGCGCAAAGTGCTCCATGGTGTAGGCGACCTCGGGCTTGTCGCTGGCGCCGTGGCCAGGCAAGTCGATTAGAATCGACCGCCGCTTCTGATAAACGGGGGCTTGCATGCGCCAGAACGTCAGGTCGCACGTCCAACCATGAATGAATACCACGGCTTCCTTGCCGGATCCGTAACTGGTATAGTGCACCTTCGCGCCATCGAGCGATGCAAACCGGCTCTCACCGGCTACTAGCGCGCCCAGCAGCGCGCACGCGGCCATCAAGCGTCTTATCATTGCCCGCCTCCCGTTCGAATCACTGGTAACTCCACGTACGATGCCCATCGCCGAGAACGATACACCTTGTGCAGCGCAGTCTGATAATCCTGGTCGCCGGCCATGAATATGTTGGCTATAAATTTCTGTGGATTGCGGTCGATCAAAGGAAACCAAGTGCTTTGCACTTGCACCATAATTCGGTGACCCTTCAGGAAGCAGTGATCGTTAGTGTGGAGATCGATAGTGTACTCGTTCACCGCGCCTGGCTCGGCGGGTTCGGGCTTTTCGAACCCGCGGCGGTAGCGGCCGCGCAGCACTTCGCCCGCGATCATGAGTTCGTATCCGCCCAACTCCGGGCCGGCTTTCTCCGGGTAGACATCGATCAGCTTGACGATCCAGTCGCTATCCGTGCCGCTGGTGGACGCGAAAAGGTGAGCGACGATATCGCCGGCGACGCTTACGTCATTCGCCAGCACTTCGGTTGACCACGTTAGCACGTCGGGACGCCGGTCCACGAAGCGCTGGTCCTCCACCAGCCATTCCTTCCAGGCCTGTCCCGGGTAGGTGGTGTCGATCGGGCGTTGGCGGTAGGGAACCGGATGCATGGGGTCCGATGTAAAACCGTCGAACTCGCCGTCCCCCTCGCGCTTGGGAGCGCTGAATGACAATCCTCCATCCGCGTGAACATATAAATTGCGGCGCTCGACTCCGTGCGCCGGCGGCCATTCCGGATAACGTTCCCAGCGGTTGGTTCCCGTAGCGAATACCAGCGCTTCTGGGAAATCCATCTTGCCTTGATCCTTCAGCCAGTACGCGAACCACGGCGCTTGCACGTTTTGCCGGAAATACGCGGCTGTCTCGCTTCCAAAATCGATCCGGCCCAGCTTCTGCCCGTCTCCCTTGGACCAGCCCCCGTGGTTCCACGGACCCACCACCAGGAAATTTCGATGATCGGAATCGTGCTTCTCAAGCTCTTCATAGATCTTCATGGGCCCGTAGAAATCTTCCTGATCGAACCAGCCCGCCACATTGAGATTGGGAACCGCCGCCGTCTTCAAGTAGGGCGTCACGGATTGTCGCCGCCAGAACTCGTCGTAATTAGGATGCTCGACGAACGCGTTCCAGGTGGGCAATTTGCCGCCACCGTATTTCCGGGCGAAATTCGCCAGCGGGCCCAGCTTCAGATACCACTCGAAGGTGTCGAATGTATCGAAATTCACCGCCGTATTGGTCTTGGACGTCTCCATCTCCACCGAATACTCCAGCCCGTAGCTCAGCCGGAATGCGCCGTTGTGGTGAAAGTCGTCGCCCATCCACATGTCGGCGGGAGAAGCTTGCTCGGAGACCGCCTTCAAGGCCGGATGCGGATCGATGGCGGCCATCACGGTGAGCCATCCGCCGTAGGAGATGCCGAGCATGCCGGCGCGCCCGTTGTGATGCGGAACATTTGTGAGAAGCCACGCGACGGTATCCCAGGCGTCGGTGCTTTCATCCACGGCTCTAGCGTCAGCGCGATCGCGCGGCGGGCGCAGCATGACGAACTGGCCTTCGCTCGCATGGCGTCCGCGAATATCCTGGAAGATGAAAATGTATCCGTCGCGCGCCAGCTCCTCATAGCGATCCAGCATCAGGTTGTAGCCCTGCTTGTCGAGATTCTGGCCGTAAGGAGTGCGTGTGATCAGGAATGGCAGGGGCGCGGGGGCATTGCTGGGCGCATAGATCTCGGTGTGCAAGCGCACGCCGTCGCGCATGGGGATCATGACATCGGTCTTGTGAAAACGCTCGGCCAAGGAGGCGGCTGAAAGCGGCAGCCAGGCCGCGATGAAGGCGCAAGCTGTGATGAATCGCGTCACGGCCGTGCCGGCCGCCGGTAGAGGGCCGCGGTGACGACGCCGAGCAGGATCTTATTCAGGAAGTCCCAGAAGAGCTGTTTGGCGGTGAGCATACCCGGAGCCGGCTGCACGGCGTACTCAATCACATACGCCGGCACGGCCATCACCAGCCACACCGCGATACCGAATCGCACGCCTTGCGGGATCCACGGACCGGCCTCCACGCCTTTCGCGTAGATCCACACGGCCCCCACAGCGAACGCGAGATATGCCACCGTCAGAAACGCGGCTCGCGACTGGAACTGCTCGGGCGAACTGTAAAGTTTCGTCGACACCAGTGCCTTGTAATCGTCGGCCAGAATGATTGCGTGGATAACGAATCCAGTAATGTGGGCGGCGATGAGGACTACCAGGACTGTGATCGCGTAGCGCTTCCAGTTCATGTTCAGGCAAGTATATCAGTCCCCGCTCCCCGCGCCGACGTACTGTTTCATAGGCGTTTCCTGGTGAAAGAAGGCGACCCAGCTTCCCGCGCGGTACACCCAAACCGTGGTGACCGCCAGCGGCGAGGTAACGGCATCCGAGCCGCACACCGCATCCACCTTCGCCGAGTAATTGACGATAGCCGTCTCCGCTCCTGCCCACAGTATTTGGAATCCGCCCACCGAAAAACTGTTCATGGTGCAAGTGTCCAGGTTCTGGATGGCCTGCTGCTTGCCGATCAGGCCGTTGGGCGACACGTAGCGGGCATCCTCGGCTACCAGGGACTGGAACAGCGCGGCGTCCTTTTTTTGAACCGCGTCCCAAAACTTATTCTCATTGGCGATCAGCTCGGCTTCGGCTTTCTTCTTGTCGATCTTGGTGTCGCTCTGAGCGGTGCACAGAGTTGCCACCGCCATCGTTATGGTTACGCACGCAATGATTCGATTCATGGATACCCGCTCTCTATATAGAGGATGGCAGATGCGAGGGGAAGGGCGCGGTTCTCCGGAAGCTTAGTGGGGTTTGTAGTGCAGGGCCATGCCCTGTCTGCACAGGCTAGAGCCTGTGCCACCATTGGGACAGGGCATGGGCCTGTGTTACTGGGAGATGAATCTGATTAGCGCCTCTAGGAGCGCGGTGCGGGGATAGTGATTACGATCCACCATGGACAACACTTTGGAATCGGCTGAGAACTCGAACGGCATCGCAACCGCGAGGTGATCGGCTTTCGCGGTTCCCAGGAACGTCGCGCCGGGAAGAAGAGTATCGCCTTGCACCAGCTGGCCGTCCTCGCGCTTGTCGAAAACCGAGAGAAGCTGCCAACTCTCCTGGAGCATCTTCGAAGTGGTGGCGCGGTCTGAAACCGCGGAAATTGAATAGGAAGGTACCACCGCATCGGGATGCGCCATCAGGAATGCCTGCCGCACATCACGCCGCAGACTTCTGAAAGTTGCGGACAGATCTCCCTCGCACGATCCGCCCAGGTTGAGCGCACTCATCCACTGGTTGACCTGACGTGGAAGCGCTTCCGCGATAGGACTTCCACCCACCGCTCCCGCGACGGAAACAAACGCCGCTACGGCGCGCGCGGCTTCCGGATCTTGCACCAGGGCCGTGAGCGCGTCGGGTGCGCCTTTGCTGTAGCCGACCACGATGTACTTGCGATCGTCGTCGCGCGCGTGTTCGCGCAGATACTGCGCCACTATCCGTCCGTTATTTTCGGAGCTGTCATTTGGGACGGAGAGTAATTCAACCGTCATGCCGTGCGCGTCTTTCAAATGCTTCTGGCCTTCTCGATAGGCAGGCGTGCCAGTGGTGCAAGCGCTAAAAACTCCCGGGACGATCAGCAATCGATACTTGCTCCATGCGTTGGAAGGCGGCAGCGTCCGGCCAGTGTCACCAACGGCGCCGTCCAGGTATTGCCCGCATGGTCCCCATTCACCGGCGTCGGGATGCTCACGCTCCAGAACCGAGCAGAACACTTCGGCGAATTTTCGTGTCTGGTCCCTCGAATTGTCCGCGAGTGCGAGCACCACCACTCTGCCGTCGCTGTGAAATGCCTCACCAGTGGCGGTGCGCGCGTCCTCCACGGCGCCGGTGGGGCGCAGATAACTCATGCCGCCCACAAGGCCGGTGCCGATGAGGCTGTCTTCCAGGTATTTACGCTCGCCATCGATTTGCGGATCAATTTTATGCGTCAGCTTCCCATTGCGCTGGTCCTTGTCAAACCCGGTGTCGTGCGTTGCCGCGCCGGCCCAAACGGTTTGGCCATGAAAATCCCCGGGCGCTTTCCAGATGCGGAAGTGATGACGCTGGGCCGCCACGGCGAATGGCTCGGCATGCGCGTACCCATAGTCCTGGGGACGTCCGAACAGGTACAGTTCGCTCATCGGTAACTGCGTGTAGGCCTGTTTGGAGATGGACGACAAGATGGCGTGGAGCACCGCGTCCGATTTGGTGCGGTCGACGCGCACCCAGCCGGCGGCTTCCAGCGCTTCCAATACCCGCTGCTCGCTGCCGATCAGGATGAAGTTCACTACGTCGCCGGGATTTCCACCGGCGTCCTGTACGCGCCTCGGCAGGCTGTTTACGAATCGCGGCGTGAGTCCATCCACCGGCCTGATAGTGCCGTCGCCCGTTGCCTTGGTCACCCGCACGGTAACGTGATAGCTGCCTTCGGCGGTCTCACTGGCCGTCTGGTTGACTCCCAGGAACAATCGCCCGCCGCGGCCGGCCATTATTTCACGAGAGGGCCCAATCACGAACGCCTGCGCCGCGTCGTCATCTCCGATGCGGGCCAGCAAGGCTCCGCGTCCGGTGTCATTGGCCGGGAGCACGCGCAGCAAGTCCTTCCAGCCGCGTGGCAGTCCTTCCGGGCCGGAAGGCTTGCCGGGCTCATATTGCAAGCTGCCGGTGGCTGAGATGGCGAGGCGTGAGCCCGCTGGCACGCTGATGCCGGTATCGGTCCAGATCTGATCCGCGCGCACGTCGAACTCCTGCGCCGACAGGACGGCCGCGCAGAACAAACTAATCGCGAGCAGTCTCACTAATCCGAATATTACAACGGATTCAGGCGGTACAGACTTGCAGTTTGATTTGGAGCGCGCGCTCGATCTTGCGCACGTCGCCGCGCTCTTCACGAGTGGCGAAGGTGGACGCCACACCGCGCGAATCCGCGCGGCCGGTGCGGCCCACGCGATGGATGAAATCCTCGGGGATTTTCGGCAGATCGAAATTCACCACGTGCGCGATGTTATCCACGTGAATGCCGCGCGCCGCGATGTCGGTGGCCACCAGGATGCGATAGCGTCCGTCTTGAAATCCCTTGAGGGCAGCGGTGCGCTGGGACTGGCTGCGGTCGCCGTGGATCTGGGCGGCGTCGTAACCCGCCATGTTGAGCCGCTTGGCTAACTTTTCCGTGCCGTGGCGCGTTCGCGAGAAGACCAGGAAGCTGCCCCGCTCTTGCGCGATCAACTCTCGCAGCAGGCCGAGTTTCTGATCCGCGGCCACTTCAAAAAGCTGGAGCCGCACGCTGGATACCGGCTTTTTGTTGGAGCCGATCTCGACTACCGCCGGATTGCGCAGATGACGCTGCACCAGATGCGCCACCGAATGTTCCAGGGTGGCGGAAAAGAACATGTTCTGGCGAACGCTGGGGAGGTGCCCCAGAATAGCCTGGATAGCCGGTTGAAAGCCCATGTCGAGCATGCGGTCGGCTTCGTCCAGCACCAGCACCTGTACGGACCCGAGTTGCACCAGCTTGCGGCGGAGAAAATCTTCCAGGCGGCCCGGGGTCGCGACAATCAGTTGCGCGCCGCGGCGGATGTCCTGGAGTTGCGGCCGTTCCGACAGGCCGCCGACGACGAGTGCGCCGTTGACTCCGGTCTTGGGGCGCATCTTGTGAAAAGTGTCCATCACCTGGCTGGCCAGTTCCCGCGTTGGGACCAGCACGACAGCCTGTACGTTCTTGGTTCGCGTCGTTTGCAGACGTTCCAGGATAGGCAGCAGAAAAGCGAGCGTCTTCCCGGTCCCCGTCTGGGCGGTGGCGAGGACGTCCCGGCCTGACAAGGCCATGGGGATCGCTTGCGCTTGCACGGGAGTGGGCGTGACGAATTGATTCTTGGCGAGATTCTCTTGGAGAACCGCGCTGAGTGGTAATTCAGAAAAAGTTTTCATTCAGTTTGGAAAATCGGAGGCAGGGCTAAACCGGCAGATACGAACAGGAGGGATAGGCCTACAACAGTTTTACTATAGCACGTTTTTTACCTTTGCAACTGGGCAGGACCGGAGGGCCGCGCTAAGGTATAGTTTCCTTCATGAGAAGACTTGCGTGTGTGCTGGTGTTGAGTCTCGGGCCGCTGCTGGCCGAGAAGAAGGCGATTACTCCGCCTGAATTCGCTCCTAAGGCGGGTGCGGCTGCGCCGATGTTCAGTCCTGGGATTCTGGTGGATGGAACTCTGTATGTGTCTGGACAGATCGGCCGCGACTTGAAAACCGGGGACATTCCTTCCGAATTCGAGGCGGAAGTGCGGACTTGCCTCGACAACGCCGGCGTGGTTCTGAAGGCGGCCGGCATGGGGTTCCAGGACGCCGTCTCGGTGCAGGTTTACCTGACTGACATGGATCTGTTCCCCAGGATGAACGCGATTTACGCGACCTACTTCAAGGACCAGAGACCCGCGCGAACTACAGTGGGGGTGACGCGCCTGGCGGCGCCGGCGGCTCACGTCGAGATCACGATTACGGCACGGAAATAAACCCGGGCTAGCGCTTAGCGTGGATGTCGTACCAGGGATCTCCGTGGTACTCGCTGACAAATCCATTCAGCAGCCAGTCCGCTCGGCGGCGAGCTGCATCGTAATCGAGCCAGTGTCCCGGGGTGTCCTCGCCGAAAGCGCCTGACGCACCTTCGGGAAACGGATACGCCGCGGTTTCGCGAAAACGGTCAAACTCATTTCTGTCGGGCCGCGCCCACGCGGGCAACCGGTGCACAGCAGCCAGCGCGGGCGGGAATACGGAACAGATTTTGCGAAGCAGCCGAGGTCCTCGATCTGCCTTGAAGATTGGTAAGGCGGTGCTTAGCGTTTCACCGGAGATCAGCTTGAAGCGGCGATAGCCCAAGGCGCGCAGCACTTCCATTTTCTCAGTGTGCATGCCATTGAAGAGCTCGGCGGAGATGTACGGCGGGGCGGTTTCCGGTGTGAGCGTCTGCAGACAGGCGAGGTCATACCCTTCCACATCGATCTTTATGTAATGGACTGGTCCGTATTCGGCAACCAGCGACGCCAGGGTGCGGCAGGGAACGTCGACGGGTTCGGTCCGAGTCCCATTGCGTGCGGCGAGATCAGGCAGGAATGAGCTCCACAGGCTGTTGTCCAGATTTCGCCAGAAGCGCGCCGTGACGGTGCCCGCATGCGCGACTCCGACGTTCAGAATAACCGCGCGTCCGTTGGCGCGCTCGGCCGCAAACCGTTCCTCAAGCTCGCTGCACAGGATCGGGTTTGCATCCACGGCGATCACCTTGCATCCGCAATGCAGGTAATAGGCGGTATCGTCGCCGTTGTTGGCGCCGATATCCAGAATCGTGCGCGGGGAATTCATATTACTTTTCAAGCACGAAGTTCCCCACGAACAGCGCATCAATGCCGGAGGACCAGAAGCTGCGCACGGCGTCGCGCGGCGTGCAGACCAGCGGGTCGCCAAACAGATTGAAGCTGGTGTTGTAGAGAACCGGAAGACGCGTGGACTTTCCCGCGGCGTGGAGGAGGCGATGGTAAAGGGGATTGTCCGAGGCGGAGACCACATGGACGCGCACGTGGTCGCCCGCCAGGATGGCGCCCTCGAAAGTCTTGCGGTGCTCCGGACGCACGCGGCCAACGGTCGCGAGGAATCGCGCATTCGGGCCCACTTCGAAGTATTCGCCGGCCAGCTCGGCGGGTACGGATGCGGCGAATTTGCGGAAGGGCTCGCGATGCTTGATGAAGATATTCAGGTTCTCAGTGGAATAGGAATTCAGTGGCGAGGCCAGAATACTGCGATTACCGAGCGCGCGCGGGCCGAATTCCATGCGGCCTTGCATCCACGCGATAATCTTGTGCTCATTAATCTGAGTGACCGCGCTGTCAATCACCTCATCCGTGGTCAGCAGATAGCGGAACCGCAGTTTGCAGTTTTCCAGAACCTGCTTGACTTCTTCGGCGGAGTAACTGGGCCCGAGACACAGGTCATTCAGGGGCACACGCGCCGTCTTTTCATAGACCACGTGCCAGGCGTGGAGCACGGCGCCCAGCGCCGTGCCGGCATTTCCGGCGACAGGCTGAACGAAGACGTTCTTGCGGCTTTCCAGAGCGCTCACCAACAGAGCATTGAGACCGAGACCGCCCGCGAGGCAAAGGTTGGGATTCGGTCCGGCCATGCGCAATACGGCATCTTCGATGGCCCCCTGCAATCCCGCCGCAATCGAAGGGCGCAAGGAATCTGGAACGGGAACGCCTTCTTTCAGTCCGATCTTGTCATAAAACTTCGCGCTGAAACCACCCTGGCCCGTGCGGTCGGCATCGAAATAGGAGCGGTCAATGCGCGGCCAGTCACCGGCGCTCAGAATCTCGCGGAAAAGCGGACCAAACTGCTCCGGATCGCCGGCGGTGGAAAGCCACTGCACTTTATGTTCTTCGGCATTGGCGTGGAATCCGAGCAGATCCGTGACGCGGCCGTACAAGTCGCCGAGCGAATCGGGAAAGTACAGCTCACGTTCCAGCCGCAGGTGGTTGCCGTGGCCGTGCCAGCGCGCGCCGCAGCGAAAATCGCCGATGCGGTCCAGGGTGAGCACGCTGGCGTCCGAGAATGGCGATGCGAAGTAAGCCGAGGCCGCGTGGGCGGTGTGATGTTCCACCAGCACCAGTTGGCTGTTCGGAAACATCGCACGCAGCGCCAGATGCAGCGTGCTCTCCGGCCCGGTTGCGAAGGGGCGCACCAGCGCGATGCAATCCACCTGCTTGCTTGCGACTCCCGAAAGTTGCAGGGCGGCTTCGATGGCGGCTTGCGGCAGCTCGCCGGGCTCGCTCCGCCGCGAAACTTTCTTTTGCTCGACGGCTGCCGCCAGCGCGCCATCCTTGAGGACGGCACACGCCGGATCGTTCAGCAGTCCGCCTAGTCCGAGGATGATCATTTCGATTTCTTTTCGATCTTAGCCCAGGTGTCGCGCAACGCTACCGTCCGGTTGAATACCGGTTTCTCCGCCGTCGTGTCCAGATCCGCGCAGAAGTAGCCGAGGCGCTCGAACTGGAAACGGCTGCCGGCCGCGACGCCGCGTAGGCCGGGTTCGAGCTTGCAGCCCGTGACAACCTCGAGCGATTTCGGATTGAGATTCGCCGTGTAGTCCAGGCCTTCCGGCGCATCGTCGGGATTCTCGCGAGTGAAGAGGTTATCGTACAGGCGAACGTCGGCATCCACAGCGTGACTCGCGGACACCCAGTGGATGGTGGACTTCACTTTGCGGCCATCGGGAGTGTTGCCGCCGCGGGTGGCCGGATCATAGGTACAATGCACCTCCAACACTTCGCCCTTTTCGTCCTTTACAACGGCGGTGCAGGTGACCAGATAGCCATAACGCAGCCGGACTTCGCGACCCGGCGACAGCCGGAAATATTGTTTGGGCGGATCTTCGCGAAAATCGTCCTGCTCGATGTACAGCACTCGCGAAAACGGAACCTGGCGCGTACCTGCGCCCTCATCCTCCGGATTATTCACCGCTTCCATCTGTTCCACTTGGTCTTCCGGGTAGTTGTCAATCACTACGCGGAGCGGGCGCAACACGGCCATCACGCGAGGCATGCGCTTGTTAAGATCCTCGCGAATGAAATACTCCAGCAGCCCCAACTCGGTTGAGCCATTGGTTTTGGAGACGCCCACGCGGCGGCAGAAATTACGAATCGCCTCAGGCGTGTAACCGCGCCGGCGCAGGCCGCTGATAGTCGGCATACGCGGGTCGTCCCAGCCGCTGACGTAACCGTTCTGAACCAAGGCCAGCAGCTTGCGTTTGCTCAAGAGCGTGTACGTCAGATTCAACCGGTCAAACTCGATCTGCTGCGGATGATAGATGCCCAGTTGCTCGACGTACCAGTCATACAGCGGCCGATGGTCCTCGAATTCAAGCGTGCAGATAGAGTGCGTAATGCGCTCGATGGAGTCTGATTCGCCGTGCGCGAAATCGTACATCGGGTAAATGCACCACTTGTTGCCGGTCCGGTGATGCTCGGCATGCAAGATGCGATACATGATGGGATCGCGCAGGTTCAGGTTCGCCGACGACATGTCGATCTTGGCGCGCACGGTGCGGCCGCCGTCCGGAAACTCGCCGGCCTTCATGCGCGCGAACAGATCCAGATTCTCTTCCACCGAGCGGTTTCGATAGGGACTCTCCTGACCCGACTCGGTGAGCGTGCCGCGCTGTTCGCGGACTTGCTGCGGCGTCAAATCGCAGACATAGGCCTTGCCGGACTCAATCAGTTGAACCGCCCAGGCATAGAGCTGATCGAAATAATCGGACGCGTAGAAGAGACGGTCTTCCCAGTCGCCGCCCAGCCAGCGGACGTCTTCAATGATGGAGTCGACGTACTCGGTTTCTTCCTTGGAGGGATTGGTGTCGTCGAAACGCAGATTGCACTGGCCGCCGAATTCGTTGGCGAGCCCGAAGTTCAAGTGGATCGACTTGGCATGGCCGATGTGGAGATAGCCGTTGGGCTCCGGCGGAAAACGCGTGTGCACTCGTCCGCCGTACTTGTTGGTCTTCAAGTCGTCGAGAATAATCTCGCGGACGAAGTTGGAAGGGGCCGCCGAAGAGTCGGCCGGCGTAGTTGTATCGGAAGGATTCATAGTTGTTCTAGTTGTTCAATCGCTTTGCCGATGCGTTTGAGACAGACGTCGCGGCCCAGCACTTCCAGGGTCTCAAACAGCGGCGGGGCGTTCTTGCGGCCGCAGACGGCCACGCGGATCGGCTGAAACATCTGGCCAGCCTTGATTTTCAGATCTTGCGCGGCGGCTCGCAGCGCCGCATCCAGGGCATCGTGATTGAAGTCCGTCACGGCGAGGATTTCGCCGGCTCGGCGAAGTACAGCCAGTGCCATTGCGGCGTCGCCTTTTTGCGGGATGAGTTCAGCGGTGTCATACGGCGGCAGTTCATCCACGAAGAAGAAGTCGGCTGCCGTGGCTACGTCCCGAAGCAGCTTGATACGCTCCTGGATCAACGGCGTGATGCGCAGCATTTTCTCGAGACTTGGCTGCGGGTTCGCAAATGGCAGCAGTTTCGCGGCCAGCTCCTCCACGGGCAAGGTCCGGATATGTTCCGCATTCAGCCAAACGGCTTTCGGGTCGAACGGATCCTCTTCGGTGAAGTTCACCACCGCGTTGCTGCGATTGATCCCCTCGAACGAGAAAGCGTCGGTCAGCTCCTGGCGCGTCATCTTCTCGCGATCGTTTTTCGGCGACCACCCGAGAAGGCACAGGAAATTCACAAATGCATCCGGCAGGAAGCCATTGTCACGATAGGTGGTGACGCTAACCACCGGCCCATGTTTGCGCTTCGACAATTTCGAGCCATCGGGCGCGATCAACAACGGCAGATGCGCGAACGTAGGAGGCGTCACCCCGGCGGCTTCGAAAATCAGCACATGCTTGAACGTATTCGAGAGATGGTCCTGCCCGCGCACGATGTGGCTGATGCGCAGATCCGCGTCATCGGCGCAGGATGCCATGTGATACGTGGGCATCCCGTTGCTGCGCAGAAGCGCGAAGTCCTCGATGTCGGCGGTCGATTTGGATTGCGGACCGTAGACGGCATCGGCAAACTGAATCTCCCGAGGCGTGTCGCGAGGCACGCGGTAGCGCACCACGAAAGGCTCGCCGGCGCTCGCGCGGCGGTCGCTTTCCTCCGCGGACATCTCTCGCATGCCCGCATTGCACAGCCACGGACCACCGGAATGTCCCTTGTCCTCAGCATCGGCGGACATGGGTGTGAAGTCGCGATAGGCCAGGTCCTTCGCTAGAATCGCCTGAGCCATCTCTCGGTGCAAAGCCAGCCGGTCCGACTGGCGATACAGCTCGTCCCATCCGAGATCCAGCCATTTCAGGCCCTCGAAAATGGAGTCCAGCGATGCCTGCGTGTTGCGATCCACATCGGTGTCGTCGATCCTCAGGATCATCGTCCCGCCGTTGTGCCGCGCGTACAGCCAGTTAAAAATAAACGTGCGCGCGCTGCCAATGTGCAGGAATCCAGTTGGAGACGGCGCAAATCGAACTCGAAGCATGGAATTCCCAGGATACCGTGTGGGGCGGGTTAGAAACCGGCCGTGGCGGACAGGGCATGGCCCTGTGCGTACAATGCAGCTAATGGAAAAGATGCTCGACCTGCTGGCCGCGGCGGCCGCCTTCGCGCGGGCGCCCGTTTCCAACTATCGCGTGGGCGCTGTCGCGCGCGGTCTCTCGGGCAGGCTCTACTTCGGGGCCAACCTCGAGTTCGCCGGATGCCCCATTGGGTTCACGGTGCATGCCGAACAGTCGGCCATCGCGAATGCGTGGATGTCGGGCGAGCGCGGAGTCTCGGCCTTGGCCGTAAGCTCCGCTCCCTGCGGCCATTGCCGGCAATTTCTGAATGAGCTGGCCACCGCCGCCGATCTTCAGATTCTGATCCCCGGGCTGGAGGCACGCCGGCTGCACGACCTTTTGCCGGATGCGTTTGGCCCCCAGCATCTCGGCGTAAGCGTGGGTTTGATGCAGCATCGGGAACAGCAGCTGAGCGGTCCGGGCTCGGAGAATCCCCTCCTTGCGGCAGCGCTCGCGGCCGCGAATCGAAGCTACGCGCCCTATAGCGGCGGATACGCCGGGGTC
Source organism: Acidobacteriota bacterium (assembly GCA_030776455.1). Lineage (GTDB taxonomy): Bacteria > Acidobacteriota > Terriglobia > Bryobacterales > Bryobacteraceae > JALYHQ01. The sequence continues at coordinate 40,445 of JALYHQ010000111.1, forward strand.
GCACTTCGGTTGCACAATGGCGATATCTATTCGGGCGCGTATGCCGAGAATGCCGCGTTTAATCCGAGCCTGCCGGCGATGCAAGCCGCGCTTTCCCAGGTAAATCTCGCGGGACACGAATGGTCCGAAATTGACAAAGCCGTGCTGGTGCAGGCAGCCGGACCAGTGGTGGTGAATCAGTACGCCAAAACCGTACTCGCGGCGGTCTCCAGCGCGCCGCTGGAAGTGGTTTACCTTACCGCGCCGGCGCCTGCGGCAGCCTCGGAACCGCCTGCGGCTTGAAGAAGTCGGCGTTTTCGATTTTGACCTGGTTCTGCTTCTGGATGCCCTTGAACCACGCGTCAAACGCGGCGCCTTTCATCTCCTCATTGATCTCGGCTTGGACCTGATTGTAGGTCTGCACCGTCAAGCTTTCCACCTTGATCAGATAGTAGCCGTTGCGCTGCTTAATGGGCTCGCTTACCTCGCCGGCTTTCAGCGCGAACACGGCTTTCTTTATCTCTTCCGGATATGCGCCGCCGCGTCCGATCACGCCGAAGTCGCCGTTCCTGTCAGCGGATTCCTTATCTTCGGATTTGGCTTTCGCCACCGCTCCGAAGTCGGCGCCGCTCAGCACTTGCTTCCTCAGATCCTCGATGATCGCCTTGGCTTCTTCCTCGGAATGAAGTTTAGGCGCCTTTGGATCAACCGGAGCCTTCGTATTGGGATTGTACGCGACGTAAATCACCTTTACGTTGGCCTGCTTATACTTCTCGGGATGCTCTTTGTAATACTGCTCTTCTGCTTCCGTCGTGATGGGGATGCGGTTGCGTTTCTCCTGGATCTCGGCCCGTGACAGCAGATCGCGACGCTGGTACTCAAGCGCCTCCTTATACTGCGGTAGCTTGTCGTAACCCGCCTTCTCGGCCTCCTCCGCCAAATACCTCTGCACGAAAATAAACTCCAGGACCTTAACGGGATCCGTCCGGAACGCCTGCTGGTATTGCGGGGGCACGCCCGCCACCAGCAGCTTTACATCGTTGGCGGTGAGCCTCTTGTCCCCGATGGTGGCCACCACGGTATCCGGCGGAATTTCCTTCTTTGGTTCGGGCTGCGGAGGCGGGGGCGTCTGCGCCCACAATGCGGCGCTCAGGGCGCACACGAGTCCTGTAAAACGCACATTCATGTAGAGGGATTCCTTGGTTTCAGTATAACATCCAGCCTCAAGCGGGCCGCAGTTTTTGCCACAGTTCCAAAAAGTCCGGAATGGAAAGTTGTTCGGCCCGGCGTCCGGGACCGGGCGCTTTATCGAGCAGCTCACGCGGGTAAAACTCGGAAAGGTTGTTGCGCAGCGTCTTGCGTTTGTGGCGGAAGCAGCGGCCCACGAATTCGAGAAACCTGCTCGGATCTTCCACCGGCAGGCTGGCTTTAGGCTCCAGCAGCACGATGGCCGACTCCACCTTCGGCGGGGGCCGGAACGCGTCGCGAGGAACCGCGAATAGCAGGCGTGCATCGGCATAAAACTGCGTGGCGACACTGAGGTATCCGTAATCGCGCGAGCCTGGCGCGGCAGTGAGTCGCTCCGCTACTTCCTTCTGCACCAGAAAGATGGCGCGTTGCAATAACGGACCCAGCCCCAGCACCTTCTCGACGATGGGGGAAGTAATGTAGTACGGCAGATTGCCGGCCACGGTGGCGGGGCCCCATTGCGAGAGATCGGCCTTAAGGACGTCGGCCTGGACCACCTGCAAGCTGGTTGTTTCCCGAAAGTGGGCGGTCAGATACTGCGCCAGCACGGGATCGATTTCGATGGCCACCACGCGCTCCGCCTTGTTCAGCAAGTGCGCCGTCAGGCTGCCGCGGCCGGGTCCAATCTCGATGACGGTCTCGCAGCGATGAGGGCAAGCCGCCTCCGCAATGCTTTCGAGGATGGAACCGCGCGTGAGGAAGTGCTGCCCGAGACGCCGGCCCACTAGCCTCGCACTTCGATGCGGCTGCTGCGGAAGGACAGGCGAATCTTGCCCGCCACGGGCATGCCGAAGGCGGTGGCCGGCTTGAACTGGGTGAACAGCAGGCTGTTTTCTATGCTGCGGCGGACAGGCGCGCCGCCGACAATGGAATAATTCACGATGCGGCCTTGATCGTCAATCCGCAGATCCACTTCCGCATCGCCGTAGGTGAACCCGATGGGCGCCATGCCGGTGATGGCCGGCTCGGTAAAGAGGCCCGAAGATACGTCGCCGGTCCCGCGGTACATGGTGAAGCTGGGAACCAGCATGCTGAACAGCACTACGGCTGAAGCCACTCCGCCGGCGAAAGGCAGGGCCAGGGGCCGCATTAGATTCTTCAAGGTCAATTCGGCGCGATTGCGCCACTGGGTCCAACGCGATACGCGGTCCAGCCCGCGGGCCCGTTCGCGCGACCATGCCACCAGGACGCTGGTCTTCAGCCCTTCAGGCGCTGCCTTCGGGGCGAGTCCTCGCAGCGATTCGCGAACGTATCCCCACTGTTCGGATTCCAAGGCGCAGGTGTGGCACCGGCTCAGATGCGCTCGCATGGCGCGTCGAGTTTCCTCGGAAGCGGCGTTATCCAGGTAAACCGATAATTTGCGTTGTACAGTGCGGCAAGTCATGCGTTTCACTCGACCGTTTGTGGCGAAAATTGAAAAGCCGGCTCGGATTCCAGCCGGCCGGTTAAAGCCTTCCGCAAAGCCTCGCGCCCGCGCAGGATGCGCGACTTCACGGTTCCCAGCGAAATCTCGAGAATGGAGGCGATCTCTTCATAGCTCATATCCTCGATGTCCCGCAAAATCACAGCCGCGCGAAAGTTCGGATTCACCTTCGCGAGCGCGTCTTCCACCAAGGCGCGTGTTTCCCGGTCCGCCGCCAGCTCAAAAGGCGAGCGGCCATGGTCGGCCAGGCTGTCTTCATAGGACCGCACTCCATCGGGCCCTTCCATCCCGATCTCCTGGCGCTGATGCCGCGAAAACCACCGACGGTGATTGTAGCTTTCATTCACCGCGATCCGGTAGATCCAGGTCTTCAGCGCGCTGTTGCCCCGGAACGATCCAACGTTGCGAAATACTTTGAGGAACACCTCTTGCACGATGTCCGAGGC
>JALYHQ010000112.1 GCA_030776455.1 Acidobacteriota bacterium
GCCGCACCGTGTCGCTGGTGGTGGATAACAAGGTGCTGGAATCGAAGCAGGTCGACGTCCCCGCCGGCGGCCGCGCACAAGTGGAGTTTCTATCGCTTGAATCCTCGTATGGATTCCATCGCGGCGAAGTGCGCATCGAGCCGGCCGATTCGCTCCCGCAAGACGATCGCTTTTATTTTGCCGTTGAGCGCGCCGATCCCCGGCGCGTCCTGTTCCTGCATGAATCCGGGAACGCCCGCGCGCTTTTGTATTACCGTACCGCGCTTGAAGCGGCTTCCGAAGCGGGCTTCGCGATTGACCCCCTTGCCGTGGATCAGGCCGCCAACCAGTCGCTAACTAAGTACGCGTTCGTGGTTCTCTCGGATGTGGCCGCGCTTCCCTCGGGCCTCGAAGACAGTTTGCGAAACTATGTTTCGGGCGGAGGCGCTCTGCTGGTGTCGCTGGGGCCGTCCGCCGGTGCGCGCCAGCAAGTACCGGTGTCGCATCAAGCAATTCAAGAGTCGCGATACTTTTCCCGCGACGCAGACCGCTTCCAGCTGGCCGGCCAAGTGGATCCCGAGCATCCCGCCATCAACAAGGCCAACAAGCTGGAAGGGGTGCAATTCTATCAGGCCGTGCGTGTCGACCCCGGCAAATCTCGCGTCATCGCGCGGCTGACGGATCAGACGCCGCTGCTCATGGAAACCGATATCGGCGAAGGCCGCGTTTTGGTTTTCGCATCCACCTTCGACAATGTCTCCAACGATTTTCCGCTGCATGGCAGCTTCCTGCCCTTTATCGAGCAGACCGCTCGCTTCCTGGGCGGCCAGCAGGAGCGCAGTCCCAATCTCGCGGTGGATTCTTTCACGGATCTCCGCGCTGCCCGCGAGCAGGGCAAGTCGGTGGAGGTGATTGATCCCACCGGCGCCCGCCCGCTGAGCTTGAAGGATGCCGCCACTCTGCAATCCTTCCAGCTCACCCAGGAAGGCTTCTACCAGATTCATCGGGCCAATGGCCGGCAGGAGCTGATTGCCGTCCACGCCGACCGCCGGGAGTCCGACCTGGCGCCCATCCCCGCCGATGCTCTGGAGCTTTGGCGCAATACCGGCGCACCCGCCGGACCCGATACCAACAGCCCCGATGCCGAGAAGCACGAACGATCCTGGGGCCTCTGGCGCTATGCTTTATTCATAGTGCTCTTGATTGCCATTACGGAATCGCTGATTGGCAGCCGATACTTGTCTAGAGAAGAGAAGGAGACGGCATGAACGCGCTAGATCAACTGCATGCGTACCTCGCCCGGCTGGAAGCCCGCATGCGCCTGTTCTCGGTATCGCGGGGCGCCGCCATTGTTGGCGGGGCCGCGTTGATCGCCACCGTGATCCTGGTGATGATCACCAACTCGTTCGCCTTCTCCACGCGCAGTCTCTTCTACGCTCGCATCCTGCTGTTCTTGTGCCTTGCCACCGCGGTGGCGTTCGGCCTGGTGCTGCCGTTGCTGCGGCTCAATCGCCGGACCATCGCCCGCAGAGCGGAAAAGCGCTTCCCGGAATTCGAGCAGCGCCTGCTCACGGTCGCCGAAAAACCCGAGCGCGCCGATCCGTTCGCCCAATTGCTGGCCTCCGACGCTCTGCGCATCGCTCAAACCAGCGAGCCCCGGCGGCTTGCCCCCAGCGGTTCCATCTTCGGACTCTTCACATCGGCCGGCACTGCCATTGCCGTCTTACTCTGGCTAATTCTGGCCGGCCCCGGATACTTCGGACACGGATCACAGCTTCTTTGGGCCGGCGCACCCCGAGTCGGCGCTCCCGCTTTTTATGACATTCTCGTTTCTCCCGGCGACCACGCCGTGCGGCGCAAAGCCGATCAACTGATCACCGCCCAATTAGTCGGCTTCGACTCGCCCAAGGTTCGCCTCTTCGCAAGATTCAAGAGCGCCAGCAAGTGGGACGAAGTACCCATGCTGCCCCAGCCCCGCGCATCCGCCTACGAATTCCTGTTTGGCGGTCTGGCGGAATCGATGGAATATTACGTCGTGGCGGGATCGGTCCAATCCAAGCATTTCAACATTCGCGTTGTCGATTTGCCGGGCATCCAGAAGATGCGCGTGACATATCATCTGCCGGCTTGGGCCGGCGGCCAGACAGTCGCTGACGAGAACGGCGGTGATCTCCGCTCCGTGGAAGGCTCGCAGGCCGATGTCGCCGTCCTCACGGATCGGCCGCTGCCCCAGGGCGTACTCGTCTTCGACGACGACACTCAAATTCCTCTGTCCGCGAAGGATGGCAACTGGTCCACAGCCCGGGTAGCCATCAAGAAGGACGGCATGTATCACGTGGCCGCTATCGACCAGGGGGAACAAGTCCGCTTGAGCGATGATTTCTTCATCGAAGCCCGCAAGGACAATCCTCCAGTAATCAAGATTGACCGTCCCGGGCGTGACGTGAAGGTGAATCCCGTCGAAGAGGTCGCCATTTCCCTTCAGGCCAGCGATGACTTCGGCCTGCAGGAAGTGGCTCTGCATTACGCCGTCAATGGCGGGCCGGAAAAAAACATACCGCTGCTGGACCACAAAGGGGTCAAGGAAGCCAGCGGCCGCTACACGCTCGCGCTCGAAGACTATAAGCTGTCTCCCGGCGACGTGGTGAGCTTCTATGCCACAGCCCGCGATGCGTCGCAGATCACACGCAGCGATATTTATTTCATTGAAGCCCAGCCGTTCGAGCGGCAGTATTCGCAGGAGCAGGCCGGCGGCGGCGGTGGCCAGGGCGCGCAGGATGAGGATGGAAACATCTCCCAGCGGCAGAAGGAAATCATCGCGGCCACCTGGAATGAGATCAAGAACAATACGAAGGATTCGGGCAGCGCCGCCGAGGAAGCCAAATTCCTGAGCGATCTGGAAGCCAAACTAGGACAGCAGGCAGCTTCGTTAGCCGAGCGGATCCGCGCGCGTCGGCTGGATACTTCGAACCCGCAATTCCAGACCTACGTAAAGGAAATGGATCAGGCCAGCGCCGCCGCAGGCGAGGCCACTCTCAAGATCAAGGGCGCCAAGTGGAATGATGCCCTGGCGCCGGAAGAAAAAGCGCTGCAGCATGCGCTGCGCGCCGAAGCGGTGTTTCGCGATATCAAGGTCGCCTTCGGCCAGCAGGGCGGCGGCCAAGGCCAGGCCAACGCCGGCCGCGATCTGGAGAATCTGGCGGACCTCGAGCTGGACACCGAGAAGAACCAGTACGAAACCGGTCAGCACAGCGCGGCCGATAAAAAACAGAAGGCCATCGATGAAGCGATGCAGAAGCTCGCCGAGCTGGCCAAGCGGCAGCAGGAACTGGCCCAGAAGAAGGATTCACAGCAGAGTTCACGCCAGCGCTGGGAACAAGAGATGCTTCGCCGCGAGGCCGAGCAGCTGCAGCGCAAGATGGAGCAGCTCTCGCGTAATGAAAATAGTCCCCGCCAGCAAAGCTCGCAACAGCAAGGGCAGCAGGGCCAGCAGGGGCAGGCAGGCCAGGAGGGACAGCAAGGCCAGCAGAGCCAGCAGCAAGGACAACAGGGAAAGCACGCGCAGCAGAGCAGCCGCCCGCAAGGCGGTCAGGATCCTAGAATGCAGCAAGCCCTGGAACGCCTGGCCCGCGCCGCCGAGGATATGCGCAACGCCGCGCAGCAGAATCCGCAGCAAGCCGAAGCCGCCCAGCGCCGCGCGGCAGACCGGCTGAATGAAGCGCGCGATTTGCTCAACGGGATGCAACAGCAGCAGGCGTCTGAGGCGCTGGATGAGATGGCTCGTACATCAGCGGAAATGGCCGCGCACCAGCACGACTTTCAGAATCGTCTGCGCCAGACCTATGGCAGTTCTCCGGCGTCAACGCAGCCCGGCGCCAGCCAGCAGCAAGCGCAGGGGTTGGCCCGCGAAAAAGACAAGATGGCGCAAGAGCTGAAGACTCTGGAGCAACAGATGAGTGACCGGGCCCGCCAGCTCACGGACGCCCAGCCCGGCGTGTCGTCACAGCTCCGCCAGGCTCTCGGCGAAGCCCAGCAGAACGAGCTCGAATTGCGCATGCGTAAAGCCGCTGACGCGCTGCGTCAGGGTTTGGGCGCTCAAACCTGGATTCGTGAAGCCACCACCACCCAGGCGCTCGACAAGCTCAACGAACAGATCCATCAGGCTCAATCCGCCATGCGCGCAGCCGGAACCCAGCCGGGCAAGGGCGCCAATAGCGATCTAGAGAAAGCCCTGGCCCAGGTGGAGCGCATGCGTGAGCGAATGCAACAGGCCGCCGGCGATAAGCGCGGAAATCAGAAGGGTCAGTCAGGACAGAAGGGCCAGCCAGGACCACAACCCGGCCAGCAAGCCGGTCAGGGCCAACCCGGCCAGCAAGGACAACCCGGCCAGCAGCCCGGTCAGGGCCAACCGGGTCAATCCCAGGGAGGGCAGCCCGGCGATTCCAATCAGGGCGGCAATCAGGGCTCCCAACAACCCGGAACATGGACCGCCGGGACGGGCGGAGCCATTCAGCAAAATGGCATCATCCCCGAAGCTATCCGCGATCTGAATCAGGTCCGCCGCCTCGCCCAGGATCAAGGCGACCTCAACGGTCAGATCCAGCAGCTATCCGACGACATGCGCCGCGCGAACGGATTCGGCAACGATGCCGAGTTGGCTGCGCGCATCCGGGGTCAATTGCTACCCGAGATCGAGCGCCTCGAGCTGGAGCTCCGCCGCAAAGTGGATCAGCAGCAGTCCGGCCAGGTTCGCAGCGCTGGCTCCGACCCGGTTCCGGCTGGATACGCCGACGCGGTAGCCGATTACTTCCGCAAGTTAAGCAAAGGCAAGTAGGTACCAGGGAGCGCCTAACCCTCTTGTATTCATCTGCTTTCCCTGTTAATATCTATCTACTACGCGCAGTTTAGCTGGGTCGGCCAGCCCCGCCGTAAGTTGGGCCACAGTGGCCCGTCCACGTGTCCAAAGGATACACAATTCGTCCCTGTTTGCCATCTAAAGGCTTGCACGTCAACACCTTTGCATTGGCGACCCGTTTGCAACTCTGGCTTCGAACCTCCGTGCGCCTTTTGTCCATTTGCGCTCTGTTTGCCGTCTCCTTCGCCCTCTTGCGCGGGACCACGCTGCAGCAGCTAAGCCTGGACGATATGACCTTGAAGTCCACGGCTATCGTGCGGGGGAAAGTCCAGCAGACCGAGACGGTACTGCGCGGCTCCGTGGTCTATACCATGTATCGGCTGCAAGTCTCCGAACAGTGGAAAGGAACGCAGTCGGCGCAGATAGATTTTGCCGTTCTCGGCGGCACCGCCAAAGGGATTCATCAGGCTTACTCCGGCGCGCCCGCTCTCACCAACGGTCAGGAATATGTTCTGTTTCTGTGGACCAGCCGCGGCGGCCTTACCCAGATCATCGGCCTCTCGCAAGGCGCATTTAACCTGACGCAGGTCGCGTCGGGCGATTCCCTGGTCACACGCTTCGCCACCACGGACCGGGTGGTGGATCAGTCGGGGAATGACGTAGGAAGCGTGAATTTCCAGATGCGGCTGGGGGATATGCGCAGCCAGGTAGCGCATACACTGCGGAGCGCTCACCAATGATGGTGCGCCGCATCGCCGCATTCCTGGCCCGCACCGCGGCGCTGGCGCTGATATGCGCCATGCTCAGCGGCTCCGCTTCTGCCTATTACTTCTACGTTTATTACGCCGGCCGCAACGCTCCCTTCACTCCCATCTACAAAAAGTGGGACCTGAACTCGCTGTTCAACAAAACTCTCTACATCTACGTCTCGGATCAGGGCGCGTCGTCCTATGCGTCCGGCGATTCGCTTCCGGCCGTGGTCAGCCAGATCCGCGCGGCCGCTCAGACCTGGAACAATGTGCAAACGTCGGACATCCGGCTCGCTTATGGCGGCTTGTATACGCAGGGTACCCCCGAATTCTCGCCCGGCATCGATGTCGATTTCAATGACGATATTCCACCCGGGCTGATTGCGGCCACCAGCCTGGACGCGGG
>JALYHQ010000113.1 GCA_030776455.1 Acidobacteriota bacterium
AGAACAAGCAACCCGCCAAAGCTCTCGCCGTATCCGAGCAGGCGCTGGCCGGCGATCCGAACAGTTTCGAGCTGCGCATGCTGCATGGCCGCATCCTTCGCGATGACCGCAAGTTCGCTCCTGCCGCACAGGATTTCTTGCGTGCGGCACAGTTGAAGCCCACATCGGTGGAGGCCTGGAATGAGGTAGCCAGCGCCTTGTATCTAGGCGAAAACTATCCCGGCACGCTGGCGGCGCTGGATCGCATCGTGGCCCTAGGAGCGGAGAAGCCGTTCGGAGTTTATCTGCGGGCCATTACCCTGGATAAGCTCCACCAGGTTAAGCCCGCGCTCGCTAGCTATGAGCGCTTCTTGTCGCTGAGCCAGGGCCAGAGTCCGGACGAGGAGTTCAAGGCACGGCAGCGGGCGCGCATTCTCGCGAAGGAAATCCACAAACGATGACCTTCGTATTGGCATTGTTCCTCGCATTCGCCGATCTTTCTGCCGTTAAGGCTGAGCCGGACTCCGAGAAGCGTTCTGAAGCGGCGCTGGATTTCGCGAATGACGCCATCGATCAGGCCCGTACGGCCTACTCCGGCGGCGACGTAGCCCGCACGCAGGCGGCCTTGGCGGCGGTACAGGAGTCCGTCGAATTGTCTTATGAATCGTTGCGCGCCAGCGGGAAGAAGCCGCGCAAGAGCAAGTATTATAAGCACGCCGAACAGAAGATCCATGCCATGTTGCGCCGCCTGCATACGCTGCGGGAAGCCATGGCCGTGGAGGATCGCCCGGCCGTGGACCCCGCCATCAAGAAGCTCCAGGACATCAACGAAGAGGTGTTGTCCGACGTGATGACCAAGAAGTGAGGAACTGAATATGCGCTGGCTTGCGTTGTGTTTGCTGGCTGCGGCGGTGGCCGCCGCGCAGAATCGGGATTTCCTGAGCGCCGACGAAACCGATCAGGTGCGTGAAGCGCAGGAGCCCAACCTGCGCCTGAAGCTTTATTTGAAGTTTGCAAAGCAGCGCCTGGATCTGGTGGATCAATTGCTCGGCCGCGAAAAGGCCGGCCGGTCCGCCATGATTCACGACACGCTCGAGGATTACACGCATCTGATTGAGGCCATCGACACGGTGGCCGACGACGCTCTGAAGCGCAAGGTGGCGATCGAGGACGGCATGCTGGCCGTGGCCGCGGCAGAAAAAGAGATGGCGGCCCGCCTGAAGAAAATCGAGGAGTCCCATCCCAAGGATCTCGCGCGTTACGATTTCGCGTTGAAGAACGCCATCGAAACCACCCAGGACAGCGCCGATCTGTCCGCCGAGGACCTTACTGCCCGTTCGGCCGCCGTCCAAGAGAAAGAGAAGAAGGATAAAGCCGATTTGGAGTCCATGGCCCCCACCAAAGAAGTCGCTAAAAAGAAGGACACCGAGAAAAAAGAAGACGACGGCAAGCGCAAGGCCCCCTCGCTCTACAAGAAGGGCGAGAAGCTCAAGGATCCGCCGTGAGGCTCGCCCAGGTGGTGGCCTGTACCGCTTTGTTGGTGTGCATGCCGGGGCACTCCGGCGAGAAGGACCCGAGCGCGTTTTACATCGTGATCCAAACCAGCGGGGATAACTGTCCATGCTGGGGCGACTCCATTTTGGATGTCCGGCCATCGTCTAAAGGCGTTCTTGTACGCCGGATCGACATCGTTCCCGTAGCCAATCAGTGCGGGGAGGTAGTGACCCTGCGGGGAAGGGAGCGTGAAGTTTCCGGCACGACCGTAGCTGAATTCGCAGGCGGAACCGAGTTGTGTGCGATCCGGCAAAAGGACGTAGACCGCGCGCGTCGCAAGGCAGGCTGGCGTCTGGGATACATGTATGGATTTGGAGGGGAGGGCATCGGCATCGTGGCACAATGTGCGGGAGGAGCCAATGTACTGCACTTGGTGAATAACGGTTCCCTTCGCTTCGACCAGATGCAAGTTCACTCACCCAAAGTGGCCGCGATTTGGCGCCTTACGAAACAAGTAGGTGAACAAGCCCGATTGGCGACTGCGGAGCAAAGGAATCTCGTAGATGGTGCAGGGCGACTTGATCCTTGGGTTGAAGAGGTCCGCTCGGGTCGTTTCGACATGGGCTTCGCGAATTCATGCGAATCGCGTCTGCCCAGCTGGGGGCGGGTGCCGTGCGATCCACATCCTGGGGCAACGCAACTCGCTCGGGACGGGAGTCCCGTTACCGATGCTTGGCCAACGACGGTAGAGGTGCTAGGCGCAACATTCGTGAACTTCGTACAGCCGCAGTACCCCCTCTCAGCAAAACGGGCTCGCATTTCAGGCACAGTGAAGGTTACGCTCTCGGTGGATCCGGCCGGCACTGTTACAGATGCAAGGATCGCCTTGGGGCATCCTCTGTTCACGGAGGCCACGCTCGGCGCCGCGCGTCAATGGCGCGTCTCCGTGGATTCGAAGCAGGTGGCCCGGACCATTGAAGTGCTGGTCAATTATCGGTTCACACAAGAGTGTCCCTAAAAATCGCGCCTCTGCCTCGCTATCGGCGTTAATCCGTGTTCATCGGCGCCCAAGATGCCCTCTCCGCAGTTGTCACGCCGTGCGCATGGACTCCGTCTTGTCCTTCCCGCTCAACGCCGCCTGCGCCGCCGCCAGCCGCGCGATGGGCACCCGGTACGGCGAGCATGACACGTAGTTCATACCCACCCGATAACAGAACTCGACGCTGCTCGGATCGCCGCCATGTTCCCCGCAGATACCAATCTCCAGGTTCTTGGTGGTCTCGCGGCCAAGCTTGATGGCGTGCTCAATCAGCTTACCCACGCCTTCCTGGTCGATGGACGCGAACGGATCGCTCTTGAAAATCTTCAGCTCCTCGTATTGCTTTGAGAACTTGGTGTAGTCGTCGCGCGACATGCCCAGCGTTGTCTGCGTAAGATCGTTGGTGCCGAAGCTGAAAAATTCCGCATGTTTCGCGATTTCATCGGCCGTGATAGCCGCGCGAGGAACCTCGATCATGGTGCCCACCAGATATTCCAGGCTGCGCATGCCGGCCTTGGTCAGCACCTCATCGGCCACGCGGATCACGATGTCCTTTTGCAGCTCCAGCTCCTTTTCGAAGCCTACCAGCGGGATCATCACCTCCGGAATCACCTTCACGCCCTTCTTGGCCACCTGTACGACGGCCTCAAAGATGGCTCGCGCCTGCATTTCCGTGATGTCGGTGTGCACAATGCCAAGCCGGCAGCCGCGGAAACCCAGCATCGGATTGAATTCGTGCAGTTCTTCCACGCGCTTCAACAGAGCCGGCAACCTCTTCTTCAGCTCCCCTACCGGAATGCCGAACGCTTCCGACATGGCCTTCTTGGTCTTGAGGTCGGCGTTCGGGAATCGGGCCATCGCCACCATCAAGTCTTCGCGCTTGGGCAAGAACTCATGCAGCGGCGGATCCAGCGTGCGGATCACCACCGGATAGCCGTCCATCGCCTTGAACAGCCCGGCGAAATCGGCGCGCTGCATCGGCAGCAGCTTTAGCAGCGCCTTGGCGCGCGTCTTTTCGTCATCGGCCAGAATCATGGCCTGCATGTACGGAATGCGATCCGGCGCGAAGAACATGTGCTCGGTGCGGCACAGGCCGATGCCTTCCGCCCCAAAATCGCGAGCGGCCTTGGCGTCGCGTGGAATATCGGCATTGGCGCGAACCCCGAACTTGCCGCGGAATTCGTCGGCCCAGCTCATGAATTCGGCGAATACCGGACTCTTCGGATCTGGGTCCTTCGTCTTGGCCTGCCCGATCCACACGTCCGCCGATGCGCCGTCGAATGAGATCCAATCGCCCTCATGGACGGCGATTTCCTTGTCGCCTTTCTTCACCGTGAAGCACTTCTTGTGCTCGTCGATCCGAATGGTTCCCGCGCCCACGATGCACGGCAGTCCCATGCCTCGCGCCACTACGGCGGCGTGGCTGGACTTGCCGCCCACTGCCGTCAGCACGCCCTTGGCTACTTCCATGCCGTGAATATCATCCGGCGTGGTTTCCTTGCGGATCAGGATCACCGGATAATCCTTCTTGGCTCGCGCCACCGCTTCATCCGCGGTAAACACGGCATGTCCCACGGCAGCCCCCGGAGACGCATCGATGCCATTGGCGATCTTGGTAAGCTGCCGCAGCGATCCGGCGTCGAACAGCGGATGCAGCAACTGATCCAGTTGCTGCGGCGCCACGCGCAGAATGGCCTCGCGGCGATTGATCATGCCTTCCTTCACCATCTCCACTGCAATGCGAACCGCGGCCGCGCCCGTGCGCTTCCCGTTGCGCGTCTGCAGCATGTACAGCTTGCCTTCTTCAATGGTGAACTCGAAATCCTGCATGTCGCGGTAATGCCGCTCCAGGTTTTCCGTGATCTGGCGCAGATGCCGGTACGTGTCCGGCATGATCTTTTCCAGGTTTGCGATCGGCTCCGGCGTCCGGATGCCCGCCACCACGTCTTCTCCCTGCGCGTTCATGAGGAATTCACCGTAGAAGATCTTCTCGCCGGTCGCGGGATCGCGCGTGAAGCCCACGCCGGTGCCTGACGTCGGACCCAGATTCCCAAACACCATCGCCTGGATGTTGGCCGCCGTGCCGAGCGTGTCCGGAATCTTCTCCATGCGGCGATACGTGATCGCGTTCTTGCCCCACCAGGACCGAAACACGGCGTCTCGCGCCATGGCGAGCTGTGTGCGCGCGTCCTGCGGAAAACCCTTGCCGTATTCCTTCTGCACCAGCTTCTTGTAATCGACAATCACGGCTTTCAAATCGTCAGCCGTCAGCTCGGTGTCCAGCTTCACTTTGGCTCTGTGCTTGCGCTCGTCGAACACTTCATCGAACTTCGCCATGTCGATCTCGAGCGCGACTTCGCCAAACATCTGTACAAAGCGGCGATAGCAGTCATAAGCGAAACGCGGGTTGTTGGTGCGCCGCGCCAGTCCTTCGGTGGTCTGATCGTTCAAGCCCAGATTCAGAATGGTATTCATCATCCCGGGCATGGAGAACTTGGCGCCCGAGCGTACGCTTACCAGCAGCGGATTGTCGGGATCGCCCAGCTTCTTGCCGATGGTGTGCTCCAGCCGCGTGAGCTGCTGCGAGACCTCTTGCTCGATCTCATCCGGAACGCGGTTTGCGTTCTGAAAATAGAGGTTGCAGACCTCCGTGGAAACCGTGAAACCGGGGGGCACCGGGACGCCGGCCTTGGACATCTCGGCCAGACCCGACCCTTTGCCTCCCAGTACATCCTTCATCTTGCCGTCGCCCTCGGCCATGCCGCCACCGAAGGCGTAAACGTGTTTTGCCATAGTTGTTCTATTCGTCCCTAGCTGACGCTGCGTTCCTGAGTGTTTTTGTCCGTGACGATTTCGGAGAAATCCGCGATCGTGGAGAACTCCGTGAGCAGGTTACTTAACAATTTTAACCGATTACGTCTTACACCGTCATCTTTTGCATTGACCAGTACTTTGTCGAAGAACAGATCCACCGCCGGGCGCAGCGTTGCAATCGCTCCCAGGGCCTCCGGGTAAGGGCTGGAACGCGCAATCTCGCGCACACGCAAGAAGTCGGCGTGCAGATCTTTTTCCGGTCCGGCCTCCAGCAGATATTCGTCTACCGGCCCCGGCTCCACGAAATCCGCCTGCTTCAGAATGTTCTGGATGCGCTTGAAACTGGCGGCCAGCGGCTCGAAGTCCTCCGTGGGCCGCGCCTGGGTCAGCGCTTCTAAACGCCGCTGAACATCCGGCAAGTTCTCCCATCCAGCGGCCAGGACCGCGCGCACTTCGTCGTACTGGAATCCGCGCACGTCGCGGAAATAGTATTCCACCCGGTCCCGCAGAAACTCCATGAGCTGCGTGTTGTCGATCAACTGCTGCAGCGGCAGTTCCAGCCCTGATTCCACCAGAATCCGAACCATGCCCTGGGCCGCGCGGCGCAGCGCGAAAGGATCGCGCGATCCGCTGGGCGCCAGGCCAATGCGGAAACACTCGCGCAGCGTGTCCAGCTTATCGGCGAATGAGAGCAGGCGCCCGGATTCGGTTTCAGGCAGCGAATCCTCCATGCTCGCGGGCTTGTACTGGTCGTAAATTGCCCGCCACACTTCGTCCGCCTCGTCCTGCGCTTTGGCGTACAGGCCGCCCATGACGCCCTGCAGATCGGTGAACTCCTTCACCATGCTGGTGGTGAGGTCGCATTTGGAAAGCAGTGCCGCTCGCTGTGCGTTATCTGACCCGCCCAGCTCGGCCACCAGTTCCACCAGTCGCGTGGTCTTGTCCAGATAACTCCCGAGCTTGGCCTGAAAAGTGACGTGATCCAGATCCGGCAGGCGGTCTTCGAGTCTGCGCTTCCGGTCGCCTTCCCAGAAGAAACGAGCGTCGTTGAAGCGCGCGCGCAGGACGCGTTCATTGCCATGCCGCACCAGCCCATCGGGATCGGCGCTGGTGTTCATTACCGCGATGAAATAAGGCGCCAGACTGCCTTCCGTATCCTCCACCGAGAAATATTTCTGGTGGTGCCGCATCACCGTGACCAGTACTTCGCTCGGCAGCTCCAGAAACCGCGGATCGAAGTGTCCCAGGATCGGCGTGGGCAGTTCGGTAATGTAAACCAGAGTATCCAGCAGGCCGGCATCCGGGCGCAGCCGCAGCTGTTTGCCGTTGCTCTGATGGGCGATCAGCGGCGCAATGGCGGTTTCAATCTTCTCGCGTCGCGCCGCCGCGCCCAGCAGGACGCCGTTCGCCGCCAGCGCTTCCTCGTAGTTGCCGGCGTCCACTTCGATGGACGCGCTTCCCAGCACACGATGCCCGCGCGTCATACTTCCAGAGTGGATCCCTTCAATTGCGAATGGAATCACCTGATCGTCCAGCAACGCCAGAAGCCAGCGGATGGGCCGGATAAAACGCGACGTGCCCTTGCCGTTCCAATACATAGTCTTGGGAAAGTGGATCCCCAAAATCAGCTGCGGCAGTGCCGCCGCCAGCAGCGCGCCTGTGTCCTGCCCCTTGGTGAGCTTCTGGAAGTAGAAATATTCGCCCTTGGACGTGGTCTGCGTCGCCAGCAGGTCCGGCGTCGTGCCCATTTTTTTGGCGAAACCGGTAGCCGCCCCAAAGCCCGCCGACTTCGGAGGCCCCATCACCATTTCTTCGGCATCCGGCTGCCGCGCCGCAATCTCCGCGCGCAGCACCAGCCGCCTTGGCGTCGCATCCACGCCGGTCACGCGGCCCGCAATACTGTTCTTCTCCAGAAATCCGCCGAAGGATTCCCCCAGCTGCTTCAGTGCCCCTGGAATCATCCAGTCCGGAATCTCCTCGCACCCGATTTCGAGCAGAAACGGAAGACTTTCCTTTGTTCCACCCGTCACTCGACACTCTCCAGCACTGGCTGCTGCGACTCATTCCATAGCGCAGCCACCCCCACCGCCAGCTTCCGCACCCGCCCAATCACGCCCACGCGCTCCGTAACGCTGATAGCCCCGCGCGAATCCAGCAGATTAAACAGATTCGAACACTTCAGCACCTGATCGTAAGCGGCCAGCGGCGTAACCTGCAGCTCCAGCAGCCGGTAGCATTCCTGCTCGTGCAGATCGAAAAGCTTCCAAAGCGTCTCTACATCCGCCAGCTCGAAATTGTAAATCGAGAACTGCCGCTCTTCCTCAAATCGCACCTGGCTATAGGACACGCCGGTGGTCCACTCAATGTCGTAGACGCTCTCCACGTTTTGCAGAAACGCGACGATGCGCTCCAGTCCATAAGTGATTTCCGCCGGCACCAGATCCAGATCAATCCCGCCGCACTGCTGGAAATAAGTGAACTGCGTAATTTCAAGACCGTCCAGCATTACCTGCCAGCCGATTCCCCACGCCCCCAGCGTCGGCGATTCCCAATTGTCTTCTTCAAACTTGATGTCGTGTTTCTTGAGATCGATGCCGATGGCTTCCAGGCTCCCCAGGTATTGATCGATTACGTCCGCCGGCGACGGTTTCAGGATCACCTGCAGCTGCTGGTGCTTGTACAGCCGGTTCGGATTGTCGCCATAACGCCCGTCGGCGGGACGGCGGCTGGGCTGCACGTAAGCTACCCGATATGGTTTCGGCCCCAGCACGCGCAAGAAAGTCTCCGGAGCCATGGTCCCGGCCCCCACTTCCACGTCGTAGGGCTCGGTGATGATGCAGCCGCGCTCGGACCAGTACTGCTTCAAGTGAAAAACGGTCTCCTGGAATGTGCTCATAGGGCTTCCAGAATGGCCGGAGTGTGCAGCCTGCGCTCCACATGCTCCTCTACCTGCCGGATCAGCGAACGCCGCAGATCGCCGCAGGTTTCACGAGCCCACGCGCGCGGCGAAAGACCAGCAATGGGCGTCACCAGCATTTCGCTTGCGATCTCTCGCGATTCCGCGCCGATGCGCGGAGCGTCCAGATCCAGAAAACCAGCCAGGCGCACCGCCCACAGCACAAAGTATGTGGCGGCCGCGAATGCGTTTCCGTTCTCGCGCAAATAGTCCAGCGTCGCGGCCAGCAGCCGGAAATGCCTCTCATTGGCCTCGCCCGCCGGCAGGATGTGATCCGAGATTTCGGCCAGATAATCGAGCGCGACGGAGGCTTCCCAGCGCCCGGCCAGGGCAAACTGCGAGTGGACCAGCTCGCAAGAGTTGAGGCTAACCAGTTCGCGACTCTCCTTTTGGTAATACGAGACGGCTGCATGCGACAACCGCTCCAGACCGGACCCGAAGCCGCCCTTGGGCTTGCGCGCCCGGCGCGCCACGCCCCGTAGCTTGCCCTGGTCCCGCGTAAAGAAGCTGACGACAAGGTCGGCTTCGCGAAACGGCCAGGTTCGAAGGATGAAGCTTTCGCTCAAGCGAGCGGGCATTCGGCGGAACGCTTTAGGTTCTAGAGTAGCACGAATCGGCGAGACATATTTATGTCACATGCTACTATCGGAAATGTGATGCGCACAACTGTCCGCCTCAACGAAGACCTGCTGCGCGAAGCCAAGAAAGTAGCGGCGGAGTCAGGAACCACCCTTACTGCCCTGATCCAGGACTCATTGCGAAAGACGCTCTCAGATCGAGCGCGGCCCCGAAAGCGCAAAACGATCCGGTTCACGACATGGGGCAAAGGGGGCGCCTTGCCGGGCGTCAATCTAGACAGCAACGCAGCCCTGCTTGCCCGCATGGATGGATTGGATGATCCTGATTGACGTCAATGTCCTGATCCACGCCTTTCGCAAGGATTCGGTGGACCATCCGGCCTATCGGGACTGGCTGGCGCAAGCGATGGCTTCCGATGAACCGTACGGATTGGCCGGAATCGTGTTAGCGAGTTTTCTGAGAATCGTCACCCACCGCCGCGTCTATAGCCCGATCACGCCCATCGACGTCGCTCTGCAATATCTCGCTGATATTAGTGTCGAGCCAAACTGTCTCTTAGTCGCGCCCGGCCCGAGGCACTGGGAGATCTTCGCTCGCCTGTGCCGCAACCCCAATGCCGGCGGCGATCTGATACCGGATGCTTACCTCGCCGCAATAGCGATTGAAAACGGAGCGGAGCTCATCACCACGGACCAGGACTTCGCGCGCTTCGCCGGCCTGCGCTGGCGTCATCCGCTGCGCTGACTGGACCCGTCAGTCCGCGGGCAGCGCGAAGGAAAACGTCGAGCCCTCACCCAGTTTGGACGTCGCCCAGACCCGTCCGCCGTGACGCTCCACGATGCGTTTGCAAATCGCCAGCCCGATCCCGCTGCCCGCATACTCTCTGCCATGCAGCCGTTTGAAAACGCCAAACAGCGATCCGGCATGCTGGGGGTCGAACCCAATGCCGTTGTCCTCCACCGCGATGATCCACTCGTCACCCTCAGGCCTTGACGAGATCCGGATCCGCGGCCGCTCGCCGGCCTTACGGTACTTGATGGCGTTTCCGATCAGGTTTTGGAACACCTGCGTCATCTGCGATTGGTCCACGCTCACCGTGGGCAGGGTACCCTGCTCAATTTCGGCGCCGCTTTCCGCCACCGCCGTCCCGAGACCTAACAATGCCAGGTCCACCATTACGGACAGGTCCGTCGATTGCGGCGGCTGAAGCTCGGCGAATCCGAAGCGCGAAAACTGCAGCAGATCGCGGATCAAGCCGCTCATCCGGTTCGCTCCATCCACCGCGAAGCGGATATATTCATCGGCTTCCGGACCCAGCTGCCCTCCGTACTTCCGTGAAAGCAGCTGCGTATAGCTGGCCACCATGCGCAGCGGCTCCTGCAGATCGTGCGAGGCCACAAATGCGAATTGCTGCAGGTCGTTGTTGGTGCGGCGCAGAGCCTCATTTACTTCCTTGCGCTCGTTCAGGTCCATCGTAAACGCCACGCCTTCGCCCGTAGTTCCCAGTGAAGCGGCCGTCAGCACGGGAATGCGCTTGCCATTCTTATGCAGGAACTCCTTCTCGTAGGGTTTGGCCACTCCCGCGGCTCGCAGCTCCGTGATCGCGCGCTGGTCGGCCGAGTGCCATTCTTCCGGCGTGCAGTCTTTCCAGGAGAAACCAGCTGACAGGTCCTCTCGAGTTCGCCCCATTAGCCGGAGCTGCTCCACGTTGGCATCCAGCAAGCGTCCGTCCAGGCCGAAACGCGCGATCCCGATCATGTTTGACCCGGTCAGGTGACCGAAATGAACATCGGCGTCGGACGGTTGTGGTCCCGTGATCTCCCGCAGCGTCACCACCGCGCTGGTTAGATTTCCGCTCAGGTCGCGGATCGGCGTAGCGCCCAGGTTGACGGCGCGCTCCGTGCCCTTCAAATTCAGCCCCGAAATAGTCTCGCCGGCAAGGGCCCGCCGGATCACCGTGTCATCCAGGGAGCCGGCATCGCCCAGCATGCGGTTCGCGGCGGGATTCGCTCGGATCACGGCGCCGCCGGCATCCAGAATGAGCACGCCGTCCGGCAATCCATCGAATACCGCATCCATCTGGCGAAGCCGCGCCAGGTCCGGATCATGAAGGTTTCCAGAAGTCTGCGAGCTGCTCATCAGGACGCGTTTCGCTCGTCATTGTAGCAGGTCTCGCATGCTATCCTGATCCACAGCGGAGCCCCCGCGGGCAGTACGATGGCCACTCCGAGAACGCCAGTTCGCTATCACCTTTCCGAACCATTGACCGCCGTCAGGCTGGAGGTGCATCCAGGCAGTTCCCTCCGGGATCCCACTGAGAAACTGGTCGAAATTCCCGCCGGCGCCATGATAGAAGTGGAAGGCCTTGCCTCCAGTTCCGGGCTGATCAACGTCCTTTGGAATGGGGATGCTTTCTCCGTTTTTAACGAAGATCTTCAAGAGAAGGCGCGCCGCATCGATACCGCCGCGTCCTGAAGCATGAAAACCGAAAAAGATCTCGACCTGGTGCGCGCCTCCGCCGAAGGCGATCTGGACCGCATGCGGGCGTTATTTGGACGCGGCGCCAAGGTAAATACCCGCCTGAAAAATGGCGCGACGCCCTTGCTTGCCGCGGCCGTCGCGGGCCGAGTGGATGCCGTGCATCTGTTGCTGGTGCAAGGCGCGGACCTGAAGGCTCGCTACAAGGACGACGCCACGGTTCTGGTGATGGCTTCCACGCAAGGGCAGGCCGCCATCGTCCGCTTGCTGCTTCAAAAAGGAGCTAACCCCGGCGAGCGCACGCGCGGCGGCGTCACGGCCCTGCTGGCAGCCGCCATCGAGGGTCATGCCGAGGTGGTGGAGGCCCTGCTTTCCTCCGGCGCCGACGCGAATGCCACCGACGCGCGCGGCGTCACCCCGTTGATTGGCGCTGCCGTTAACGGCCACATAGAGGTTGTCTGCGCCCTGCTGGCCAGCGGCGCCGCCATTGATGCGAAAAGCGACTCGGGATTAACCGCGCTGGCGGCGTCCATCGTGTCCACGCCCGCCATGACCTGGCTCCTGCTGGAACACGGCGCGCAAGCCGCCGGCGTGGACGAAAACGGCCGGCCTATCCTGGTCAACGCTGCCGCCGGCGGAAGCACCGAGGCTCTACCCATGCTTCTGGCAAAAGGCGCGAATCTCGAGGCGGCGGATCGTGATGGCGCCACCGCCCTGCTGGCCGCCACCCTCGCCGGCCATCTAGAAGCCGTCAAGTTCCTGCTGTCGCAAAATGCGAATCCGAACACCGCCGGACAAGGCGGCATCACTGCGTTGATCGCTGCCGTAGTTCGCGGCCACGCTCAGATCGTGGAGCTGCTCCTTGATGCGGGAGCCGATGTAAACGGCCATACCAGCGAAGGCGTAACTGCCCTCATGGCCGCCGTGAACAGCAATCCCGACGCCGTCCCGGTTCTGGTCAATCGCGGAGCTGACCTCAATGCCGCCGATCAGGGCGGCATCACCGCCTTGCACGCCGCCGCCGCTATCGGCAACCTCGACCTGGTGCGCTCGCTGATTGCCGCGGGAGCCGACGCCGCACTTCTCACATCCAACGGCCTCACGCCCCTGCAGGTAGCCGAGGCCGCCGGCTTCACGGAAATCGCCGATTTCCTGCGCTAAAACCAATTCCCCGCTAAAATGAATTCCGCGCCACAACCAGAACCAATTCCACGCCAGAACCCCTTCTGAGCCGCAACCTTAGGTAGCGGTCGGTCCGCTGATGAGCGTGTCCATAACAAGAAAGGAACGTGACGATTCTCTTCTGCCGCCGTGTGGGGCAGGATACGATTAGCAATCGGCCTCTGGCAGGCGAAACCGCCTGCCCCACCAGCTGGACCAAATTGCATTCCTCAAGAGCGGCCCCGCCTCACTGCGGCAGCGTAAAACAAAACACCGATCCGCCCCCCGCCCTGGGCTCCACCCAGATCCGCCCGCCGTACCGCTCCACAATCCGCTGGCAAATCGCCAAGCCGATCCCAGTTCCTGGATAATCATGCCCATGCAGACGCTTGAATATGCCGAACACCTGCTGCGCGTATTCCGGTTCTATCCCCATCCCGTTGTCTTCCACGCAGAACAGCCAGTCGGCTCCGCGGTTCTCGGCCCTGACATAAATCACCGGCGGTTCGGCGCTGCGGTACTTGATCGCGTTGCCCACCAGGTTCTGGAACAGCTGCAGCAACTGGATCTCATGCGCTTCCACTGTGGGTAAGTCCTCCCAGCTCACCTTCGCTCCGCTCTGCTCAATCGACGCCTGCAGGTTGAGCAAGACTCTCAGGATCACTTCCTCGCAATCCACCGCGGATGGCGGCCCTTCACTGGCGGCACCGGTCTGGGAAAATGCCAGCAGATCCTTCAGCAGCATCTCCATCCGTTTCGCGCCGCCCACCACGTACGAAATAAATTGATCCGCCTCGCCATCCAGTTGGCCATCGTATTTACGCTGCAGCAGCTGGCTGTACAGGGCCACCATACGCAGCGGTTCCTGCAGATCGTGGCTGGCCGCATACGCAAACTGGTTCAGGTCGTCATTCGATTGCCGCAGCGCTTCGTTTGAGCGCAGCAGCTCCTGCGTGCGATCCGTCACGCGCTGCTCCAGCGTCGTATTCAAATCGCGAATCTCTTCATCCGCGCGCCTGCGCTCCGTGATATCCCGGATCGCCGATGTCACCAGCAGGCCTTCTTCCGTCTGCAGCGGGCTCAGGCTGATTTCCACCGGGAATTCGAGCCCGTTCTTGCGCCTGGCCCGGAACTCCCGCGGAGGATTTGCGGCCACCGCGGTTTGCAGCGGCGACGTATCGCTGGTCCAATCCGGAACCAGCGCCTGGATGTTCCGCCCGATCAGTTCCCCGCGCAGAAAACCGAACATCATCTCTACTTGCGAATTCACCAGGCTGATCTGCCCGTCTTCCGAGCCGATGATCATCGCGTCCGGAGCCGCTTCCAGCAGCGACCGGAATTTCTGCTCCGCCTTCCCCAGAATTTCGGCCTGCCGCCGCAGCAGCGCCGTGTTGCGGCTCAATTCGACGAAGACGCCCACCTTTGAGCGCAGCACCTCAGGCACAATCGGCTTGAACAGAAAATCCACCGCGCCCAGATCGTAGCCCCGGAACAAATGCTCATCGCTCTTGTATCCGGTGAGAAACAAAATCGGCGTGTTGCGCGACCGCTTACGTGACCGGATCAATTCGGCCGTCTGGAAGCCGTCCATCTCCGGCATCTTCACGTCCAGCAGAATCGCCGCGAAATCGTCCTCCAGAAGGTGCCGCAGCGCTTCCATCCCCGAATTGGCCAGCACCAGCTTCTGTCCCAGCCCGTCCAGGGCCGCCTCTAGCGATACCAGATTGTCCGGGTTGTCGTCCACGAGCAGGATCTTGACGGGGATCTGCTCCTGCTGCTCCGGACTCGCTTGCACACCAATTGCGGCCATGCGTTCCACCTCTGAATCCTACACGCCTGGCGCGGCCATCTGCGAAGCTTCATGGAACCGGCTGATCCAGACCCGCAGCACAGAGAACAACTGCTCCAGATCCACCGGCTTGGTGACATAATCCGACGCGCCCGCTTCCAGGCATTTTGCGCGATCGCCCTTCATGGCCTTGGCCGTCAGCGCTACAATCGGCAGCGACCGGAATTGCGGCAGCTCCCGTATGGCGCGCATGGTCTCGTAGCCGTCCATCTCCGGCATCATGATGTCCATCAGCACCAGATCGATGTCCGGCGTTTTCTTCAGCATCTCGATCCCCGCCCGCCCGTTCTCGGCGTGCACCACGTTGAGGCGATGGTCTTCCAGCAGGCTGGTCAGAGCAAAAATGTTGCGGACGTCATCGTCCACCACCAGCACTTTCTTGCCGTCCAGCGCGCTGTCCGCCTCGCGCAGCTGCTCCAGCACTTGGCATTGCTCCGGCCGCAGATCGGACTCGGCTCGATGCAGCAGCAACACCGCTTCATCCAGCAGCCGATCCGGAGTCTGAGCCACTCGCACCACGCTGGTTCTCACCAGGCGTGCGAAGTCCGCTTCCTCGCTTGAAGTCAGCGCCCGGTTTGCCACCACGATGATCGGCGGCACCAAGGGTGCGAATTCGGATTGAATTTCTTCCACCAGTTGCTGCGCCGCGATGTCCTCCGTCTGCACGTGGACCGCAATGCCGTCAATATGCTGCCGCTTCAGCACGGCCATGGCTTCCCCGCCCGTGCTCACGTCGATAACTTCGAGGTCGGATGCACCAACCACGCTGCCGATTCGCTCCCGCTCCCGGTCATCCGCACACACCACCAGCAGCTTCTTCACTCGCTTCTGGAAGCTGTGCTCAATGGTGGCGAATGCCGCGGCCAGCGAATCGTTGGTCGCCGCCTTTTCCAGATACGTCATTGCGCCCAAAGCCAGGCCGCGCCGACGGTTCTCGTCTCCCGAAATGATATGCACCGGGATGTGCCGCGTCGCCGGGTCGTGCTTCAGCCGGTCCAGGATGGTCCAGCCCGCCATATCCGGAAGATTGATGTCCAGCGTGATCGCGCCCGGCCTGAATTCGCGGGCCAGCGAGATGGCCGTGCTGCCGCGCAGCGCCACCAGGGCCTTCAGCCCGCGGTCATGCGCCAGGTCCAGCAGGATGCGCGCGAAAGTGATATCGTCTTCCACAATCAGGATCAACGCATCTCCTGGCTGCACCAGGTTCCGGTCGTCGTCAATCACCAGGTCTTCCACCAGGTCCGTGGTGTTCAGCCCCGAGGACGGCAGGATAATGTCCACCGGCGCTTCCGGTATCGCGGACGCCGCCGCGTCGATCAGCACCGGCGAAATCTGCAGCGCTTCGCTCTTCGGAGTCTGCGCCGGCGCCACATACGCCTGCGGCAGATACAGCGTGAACGTGCTTCCCTGACCCGGTGTGCTCTGCAGCCGGATCTCGCCTCCCAGCAGCCGCGCCAGCTCGCGGCTGATCGAAAGGCCCAGCCCCGTTCCGCCATACTTGCGGCTGGTGGTTCCGTCCGCTTGCTGGAACGCCTCGAAGATGATGCGCTGCTTCTCGGAGGCGATTCCAATTCCGGTGTCCGTAACCGAGAACGCGATTACCGATTTCGCGCGTCCCAGGATGCTGTGGTTCGGCGTCCAGCCGCTGGGTGCCCGGTCGATAGTCAGCCGCACGGATCCGTGCTCGGTGAACTTCAGCGCGTTCGACAGCAGATTCTTTAATACCTGCTGCAGCCGCTTCGCGTCCGTGTGCATCAGCTCCGACGAAAGTGACGTGCCCAGATCGATGGTGAAGTCCAGACCCTTGCCGTCCGCCACGTGCCGGAACGTCTTTGAGCAATAGTCCTGCAGTTCTGTAAACCGGACCCCTCCCACTTCCACGTCCATCTTGCCCGATTCAATC
This sequence comes from Acidobacteriota bacterium, assembly GCA_030776455.1. Classification (GTDB taxonomy): domain Bacteria; phylum Acidobacteriota; class Terriglobia; order Bryobacterales; family Bryobacteraceae; genus JALYHQ01. The sequence continues at coordinate 16,253 of JALYHQ010000113.1, forward strand.
TTGCTCAAATCGAGAATGTCGCTGATCAGCGCCAGCAGGTCCGTGCCCGACGTGTGAATAGTTTCGGCGAACTTGACTTGCTTCGAGGTCAGATTCTTGTCGGAGTTCTCCGAGAGCATCCGCGCCAGAATCAGCAGGTTGTTCAGGGGCGTCCGCAGTTCGTGGCTCATGTTGGCCAGGAATTCGCTCTTGTACTTCGACGTCAGCGCCAGCTGCTCGGCCTTTTCCTCTAGCGCTTTCTTGGCCTGCTCCACTTCCTGATTCTTGGTCTCTACTTCGGTCTTCTGCTCCGCCAGCAGTTGCGCCTTCTCCTGCAGCTCTTCGTTGGTGGTCTGCAGCTGGAGCTGCTGGCTCTGCAGTTCTTCGGCCAGCGCCTGGCTCTGTTGCAGCAACTGCTCGGTCCGCATCGTTGCAGCGATCGTGTTGAGCACGATCCCGATCGATTGCGTCAGCTGATCCAGGAACGCAAGATGAATGTCACTGAATTGTCCGAAGGAAGCCAGCTCGATGGCCGCCTTCACGTCGCCCTCAAACAGAACCGGCAATACCACGATGCTTAGCGGCGTGGTGCCTCCCAGGCTCGAATTGATCCGGATATAACCACCAGGAACGTCCTTCACCAGGATGCGCTCCTTCTCCCGCGCGCACTGGCCCACCAGGCCTTGCCCGATCCGGAATTGCTTGGGAATGCCGTCGCGATCGTCAATCGCATACCCCGCCAGCAGCTTCAGCTCGGTGGTCTCTTCTTCTCCGGTCTCCGCGATGTAGAACGTCCCGTGCTGCGCGCCCACCAGCGGAGTCAATTCCGAGAGCAGCAACTGGGATACCGTCAGCAGGTCGCGCTGCCCCTGCATCATTCCCGTGAACTTCGCGATGTTCGTCTTCAGCCAGTCCTGTTCGTTGTTCTTGCGCGTGGTGGCCGCCAGATTTACAATCATCTCGTTGATGTTGTCTTTCAGCGCCGCTACTTCCCCCTGCGCCTCCACCGCGATGGATCGCGTCAAATCGCCCTTGGTCACGGCCGTCGCCACTTCGGCGATCGCGCGGACCTGGGTGGTCAAATTCGCCGCCAGCTGATTTACGTTGTCCGTAAGATCGCGCCAAATGCCCGCGGCTCCCGGAACACGCGCCTGTCCGCCCAGCTTGCCTTCAATCCCCACTTCGCGCGCCACCGTGGTCACCTGGTCCGCGAACGTGGCCAGCGTATCGATCATTCCGTTGATAGTGTCCGCCAGTTCCGCGATCTCGCCCTTGGTCTCCAAAATTAGTTTGCGCTTCAGATCCCCGTTGGCCACCGCCGTCACCACCTTGGCGATGCCGCGCACCTGCGTGGTCAGGTTCGCCGCCATGAAGTTGACGTTGTCGGTGAGATCTTTCCACGTTCCCGCCACACCCTTCACTTCCGCCTGCCCGCCCAGCTTGCCATCCGTGCCCACTTCGCGCGCCACGCGCGTGACTTCGCTGGCGAAGGAATTCAGTTGATCCACCATCGTGTTGATGGTGTTCTTCAATTCCAGAATCTCGCCCTGCACATCCACCGTGATCTTGCGCGACAGGTCGCCGTTGGCCACCGCCGTGGTCACCTGCGCGATATTGCGAACCTGCGCCGTAAGATTCCCGGCCATTGAGTTCACCGAATCAGTGAGATCCTTCCACGTTCCCGCCACGCCACGCACCTCGGCCTGGCCGCCCAGCTTGCCTTCGGTGCCCACTTCCCTCGCCACGCGCGTCACTTCCGACGCAAACGAGCTGAGCTGGTCCACCATCGTATTGATGGTGTTCTTCAGCTCCAGAATTTCGCCGCGCACATCCACAGTGATTTTGCGCGAGAGATCGCCCTTGGCCACGGCCGTGGTAACTTCGGCGATGTTGCGGACCTGATTCGTCAGGTTGCCCGCCATCGAGTTGACGCTCTCCGTCAAATCCTTCCACGTTCCCGCGACGCCCCGCACTTCCGCCTGCCCGCCCAGCTTGCCCTCGGTGCCGACTTCCCTCGCCACGCGCGTCACTTCCGACGCGAACGAGCTGAGCTGATCCACCATCGTATTGATGGTGTTCTTTAACTCCAGAATTTCGCCGCGCGCATCCACGGTGATCTTCGTCGTTAAATCACCGCGTGCGACAGCCGTCGTCACGCCCGCGATGTTGCGCACCTGATTCGTCAGGTTGCTGGCCATGTAATTGACGCTGTCGGTGAGATCCTTCCAGGTTCCCGCCACGCCGCGCACATCCGCCTGCCCGCCCAGCTTGCCTTCGGTTCCCACCTCGCGCGCCACGCGCGTTACTTCCGATGCGAACGCGTTCAGCTGATCCACCATCGTGTTGATGGTGTTCTTCAACTCCAGAATTTCGCCGCGGGCATCCACGGTGATCTTGGTGGACAAATCGCCCTTGGCCACGCCCGTAGTCACCTGCGCGATGTTGCGCACTTGCGAGGTCAGGTTTCCGGCCATGAAGTTGACGCTGTCCGTCAGATCCTTCCAGACTCCGCCCACGCCCTTTACCTCGGCCTGCCCGCCCAGCTTGCCTTCGGTGCCCACTTCGCGCGCCACGCGCGTCACCTCGCCGGCGAACGCATTCAGCTGATCCACCATCGTATTGATGGTGTTCTTCAATTCCAGAATCTCTCCGCGCACATCTACCGTGATCTTGCGCGAAAGATCGCCTTTGGCCACGGCCGTGGTCACCTCGGCGATGTTGCGGACCTGGCTGGTCAGGTTGCTCGCCATCGAGTTCACCGAATCCGTGAGATCCTTCCAGGTGCCCGCCACGCCGTGTACATCGGCTTGGCCGCCCAGCTTGCCCTCGGTTCCAACTTCCCTCGCTACACGCGTTACTTCCGATGCGAATGAGCTGAGCTGATCCACCATCGTGTTGATGGTGTTCTTGAGCTCCAGAATTTCACCGCGCACTTCCACCGTGATCTTGCGCGACAGATCGCCAGTGGCCACCGCCGTGGTCACCTCCGCGATGTTTCTCACCTGATTGGTCAGGTTGCTGGCCATGGAGTTCACCGAATCCGTGAGATCCTTCCATGTGCCCGCCACGCCCTTCACCACCGCCTGGCCGCCCAGTTTGCCTTCGGTTCCAACCTCGCGCGCCACGCGCGTTACCTCGCTGGCGAATGCGTTCAGCTGGTCCACCATGATGTTGATGGTGTTCTTCAGCTCCAGAATTTCGCCGCGCACGTCCACCGTAATCTTGCGCGACAGATCGCCCATCGCCACCGCCGTCGTAACCTCGGCAATGTTACGAACCTGAGCCGTCAGGTTCCCGGCCATCGAATTCACCGAATCCGTGAGATCCTTCCACACGCCGCCGACGCCCTTCACTTCCGCCTGGCCGCCCAGCTTGCCTTCGGTTCCCACCTCGCGCGCCACGCGCGTTACTTCTCCCGCGAACGAATTCAGCTGATCCACCATTGTATTGATGGTGTTCTTCAGCTCCAGAATCTCGCCGCGTACGTCCACGGTGATCTTGCGCGACAGATCCCCGTTGGCCACCGCCGTGGTTACCTCCGCGATATTGCGGACCTGAGCCGTCAGGTTGCCCGCCATCGAGTTCACCGAATCCGTAAGGTCCTTCCAGACGCCGCCCACGCCCTTCACCTGCGCCTGCCCGCCCAGCTTGCCTTCGGTTCCCACTTCGCGCGCCACGCGCGTTACTTCCGATGCGAACGAATTCAGCTGGTCCACCATCGTGTTGATGGTGTTCTTCAATTCCAGAATTTCACCGCGCGCGTCCACCGTGATCTTCGTCGACAAATCGCCTCTCGCCACAGCCGTCGTAACACCGGCGATGTTGCGGACCTGATTGGTCAGGTTCCCCGCCATCGAATTCACACTCTCGGTGAGATCGCGCCACGTGCCCGCGACGCCTTCCACCTCGGCCTGTCCGCCCAGCTTGCCTTCCGTCCCAACTTCCCTCGCCACGCGGGTCACTTCGGATGCGAATGAGCTCAGCTGATCCACCATCGTGTTGATGGTGTTCTTCAGCTCCAGAATCTCGCCCCGCACCGTAACTGTGATCTTGCGCGACAGATCGCCCTTGGCCACGGCCGTCGTAACCTCGGCGATGTTGCGGACCTGAGCCGTCAGGTTTCCCGCCATCGAGTTCACTGAATCGGTGAGATCCTTCCACGTGCCCGCGACTCCCGGCACGTCCGCCTCGCCGCCCAGCAATCCTTCGGTACCCACTTCGCGAGCCACGCGCGTTACTTCCGCCGCGAACGAGCTCAGCTGATCCACCATTGTGTTGATGGTGTTCTTCAACTGGAGAATTTCGCCGCGCGCATCCACTGTGATCCGCGTCGATAGATCGCCCTTCGCCACCGCGCTGGTAACTTCCGCGATGTTTCGAACCTGGTTGGTCAGGTTCCCTGCCATCGAGTTCACTGAATCCGTCAGGTCCTTCCAAACGCCCGCCACGCCCTTCACTTCCGCTTGGCCGCCGAGTTTGCCCTCAGTACCCACCTCACGCGCCACGCGCGTTACTTCGGCCGCGAAGGAACTCAGCTGATCCACCATCGTGTTCATGGTGTTCTTCAGCTCCAGAATTTCGCCCTGAGCGTCCACCGTAATTCGAGTGGTTAAATCGCCCTTGGCGACGGCCGTGGTCACGCCCGCGATGTTGCGCACCTGGTTCGTAAGGTTGCTCGCCATTGAGTTGACGCTCTCGGTGAGATCCTTCCAGGTGCCCGCCACGCCCGTCACCACTGCCTGCCCGCCTAGTTTGCCCTCGGTACCCACCTCGCGCGCCACACGGGTGACTTCCGATGCGAACGAATTCAACTGCTGCACCATCGTATTGACGACGCGGGCAGTGTGCAGGAACTCGCCGCGAAGCGGACGTCCATCGACTTCGAGCGACATGGTCTGCGCCAGATCGCCCTTGGCCACCGCGCCAATGACGCGCGCCACTTCGGTCGACGGCTGCACCAGATCGCTAATTAAGCTATTCACCGACTCCACACAGTCTGCCCAATCGCCGGTCACCGAACCG